>JACVSD010000091.1 GCA_014534095.1 Nitrospiraceae bacterium | reverse complement strand
GCAAGAGGCTGCAGAGCGGCTGTTGGCGGCGCAGCGACTGGCTTACGGCCCGATACGAGCTTTCTGCACCCCACGGCGTCTTGTGTTAGTCGTCGAGTCTTTGGCAAGCCGGCAGACGCCCGTCTTGAAGGACGTGATGGGACCGTCCAAGGGCGTCGCATTCGATGCATCCGGCATGGCGACCAAAGCCGCGCTGGGATTTGCCGCCTCTCAGGGCGTGAAGGCAGAAGACCTGGAAGTGCGGCGCAGGCCGAAAGGCGAATACGTTTTTGCCGTGAAGCGGGATCCCGGGCGCGAGACGCCGGAGGTCCTCAGTGAGCTGTTGCCTGCTCTGATTGCCTCGTTCTCGTTCCCGAAGGCGATGCGCTGGAACGATGCCGCCACTAGATTCGCCCGGCCGATTCGATGGCTGCTTGCCATGTACGGCGGACAAAGCATACCTGTTCGGTTTGGAGGGTTAACCGCAGGCAACCGCACGTGGGGACATCGGTTTTACGGCTCCACCGCCGCATCGAATAAACGCGGCCTCTCCGTCAAAGACTTCGCCTCATACGTCGCGACGTTGGAGCGTTACGGCGTCGTGCCCGATCAGGAAATGCGGCGGAGGATGATCCTGACTCAGCTTGAGCAACTCTCCGCATCCGCTCACGGTTCTTTGCGCGACGACGAAGAGCTTTTGGAGCAGGCGGTCTATACGGTGGAGTATCCGCACGCGATTGTCGGCCGATTCGACCATGCGTATCTTTCAGTGCCGAAAGAAGTCTTGATCACCGCAATGAAGGAACATCAGGGATTCTTCTCGCTGACGAATCTGGACGGTGCTCTGCTTCCCGCATTCATCTCCGTCACGAACATGAAGCTGCCGGACATGAGCTTGATTCGAGAGGGCAATGAGCGGGTCTTGGCGGCGCGCCTGGCCGATGCTAAGTTCTTTTTTGATGAAGATCGCAAGACCACACTGAGTGCCCGTGTTGACAAGCTCAAAGGCATGATCTTCCACCAAAAGCTCGGGACCCTGTACCAGAAAACCGAGCGAGTTGTAAAGCTCATTGACAAGCTGGCAGACGCATCGGCGGATCGCGATACGTGCCGCCGAGCCGCGCAATTAAGCAAGGCCGATCTGCTGACCGGAATCGTCGGGGAGTTCCCCACACTTCAGGGCGTGATGGGAGGGCACTACGCCCGGCATGACGGTGAGAGTCCTGAAGTCGGTCTGGCCATCGCGGAGCACTACTTGCCGCGAACGATTGAAAGTGAATTGCCGAGCACGCCGGCCGGAAAAATGCTGTCCCTGGCCGATCGGTTGGACACTATCGCCGCCTTCTTTCATGTCGGAATCGTTTCCACCGGCTCGGAAGATCCATTGGGATTGCGGCGGCACGCCTTGGCTGTAGTTCGGCTTCTGACCGAGGGCCATCTGAACATCAATGTTGCGGATGCGATCGACTATGCCAAGCGTCTCGTACAAGACCAAGGTCTCAAAGAGAACGGCAAAGGCGATTCACTTGAATTTCTCATCGACCGGCTCCGCTACTACGGCCGCACCCTCCATAGCTTACGAGATGATGTCATGGACGCGGTGCTGAAGCCGACGTTGCAAGCGGCGCAGAAGACGCAGGTCAATCTGGCCGATCTTCTGGATAGGATGAAGGCGCTTCAGGCGATGGCGGCACGGCCGGAATTCGATCCATTGATGGTCGGATTTAAGCGCGCGCATCGCATCGTGGAAAAGGAACAGTGGTCTCATGACACGATTGACCCCTCGCTCTTTCAGCATCCCGCCGAAGCCGATCTCGCGAAACAGCTGATCGACGCTCAAGGACGTGTGCCGGCAGCCGTCGTCCAGGGCGAGTATGGGGCGGCGTTACATGCCTTGGTCCAGATGAAGCCGGCCATCGACGGATTTTTTAACGGGGTGCTGGTCAATGCCGACGATGAGAAATTGCGGGGGAATCGGCTCTCGTTGCTCTATGCTGTGGACCGGCTCTTTTTGACCGTTGCCGACTTTTCCCAGATTGCCGTGCAGGCGGCCTAGGATGAACGCGTTGTCGGCATGGTACGGAGATGCGGTGGAAGAGGGGATTTCTGAGACGGCCGAGACCGGGCGGCAGGATCGGCGACTCAGACGCTACAGTCTGATCGTCACCGTCGGCATGATCGTCCTGTGTAATGCCATCTTTCTGCTCGGTATTTGGGGGAGCGGGGTGAATCTTGACGACCTGATCCGAATACCGGACCTCTTCAACCCCATGAAAGACATCTGCGTCCGCCTCAAATGGCAGAAGATCGAAGGTGACAATGAGCGTGTCCAGCTCTGCTCGGAATGGATCAACCTGTCCGATCCGTCCGGCAACACACATTCCTTGCACAAGGAAACGGAAGTGTTCAAGGGAGGAAACGGAAAACTCTATTTCAACCACGGTGTGCAGGTAGATTATCGATTATTCCTCTTTTTGGCGTTCGTCGTGGCGGTCTTTGTGTTCGGATTTATGCTCAGACGGTATTTGATCCGACGGTATCGCATGCGTCTTTTAGCCTCAATCGGCAATCATTCGCATCTGTTGATCTAATAGAGGAGAGCAGCCGTGGGTACAAAGAAATACGTCTATTTTTTCGGCGATGGAAAAGCCGAAGGCACCGGAGACATGAAAGAGCTGCTGGGCGGAAAAGGGGCGGGCCTGGCGGAGATGACGAATCTGAAAATCTCGGTGCCGGCCGGGTTTACCATTACGACGGAAGCGTGCATCGAATACTACCGCCGCCGTAAAGTCTATCCTCCCGGCATGTGGGAAGAGGCGTTGCATGCGCTCAAAAAGGTCGAACGCGCGATGGGATCACGGTTCGGAGATACCGCCAACCCGCTGCTTGTGTCGGTCCGCTCCGGGGCTCGGGCATCCATGCCGGGGATGATGGACACTGTGTTGAACGTCGGTCTCAACAGCCGAACCGTCGAAGGCTTGGTCGCCAAAACGCGCAACGAGCGCTTTGCCTTCGACAGCTACCGGCGCTTCATCACGATGTTCGGCCATATCGTGATGGGAATTCCCCGCGATCGTTTCGAAGAGGCGCTTGCACACAAAAAGACGGAATGCGGCGTGACGTCGGATACGGATCTCGACGCCAAAGCGCTTAAGGATTTGGTCATCCGCATGAAAGCGGTCGTGACTAAAGAGACCGGCCGCGAGTTTCCGGAGGATCCACTGGAACAGCTCCGTATGGGCATCAATGCGGTGTTCTCGTCATGGTACGGAGCCCGCGCAGTAACCTATCGCCGGCTCTATAACATTCCCGATAGTTGGGGCACGGCCGTCAGCGTGGTCGCGATGGTCTTCGGAAATATGGGAGAGACCAGCGGGACCGGCGTGGCCTTTACCCGTGATCCGGCATCCGGGCAGCACACGTTTTTCGGCGAATGTCTGTTGAATGCACAGGGAGAAGACGTCGTTGCCGGTATCCGGACCCCGTTGCCCGTCGGCGCACTGGCCAAGACCATGCCGCAAGCGCACAAGCAATTGCTCGAGACCTACAAGAAATTGGAGAAACACTACCGAGACATGCTGGACCTGGAGTTCACGATCCAGGAAGGCAAACTGTACATGCTTCAAACCCGAGTCGGCAAACGGACCGGCATCGCGGCCGTGCGCATCGCCGTCGACATGGTCAACGAAGGATTGATCAGTCGTCGTGAAGCGGTGCTTCGGGTAGGACCCGATCAGCTCTCGCAATACCTCTATCCGATTTTCGACGCGGCCGAAGAAAGCAAACATCCGGCGGTAGGAAAGGGATTGCCGGCCGGGCCCGGCGCGGCGGCCGGCAAGATTGCGTTGACCCCCGACAAGGCGGTGGACATGCATACGCGCGGGGAACGCGTGATTCTCGTCCGCCAGGAAACGAGCCCGGATGATATCCACGGCATGCATGCGGCCCAGGGGTTTTTGACCGCGAGGGGTGGGATGACGTCGCATGCGGCCGTGGTGGCTCGGCAAATGGGAAAGGTGTGCGTAGCCGGCTGCGAGGCCGTCAATATCGACAGCAGCACCACGCTTAGGATCGGCTCACTGAAACTGAAGGAAGGCGACTATCTCTCGATCAACGGATTTACCGGAAACGTGTACAACGGCGACATCCCGGTAGTGGAATCTGAAGTGATCCAGGTCATCCAAGGGAAGCTCGATGTCCGGCGGTCGGAGAAATACCGTATTTTTTCCGCCTTTCTGAGTTGGGCCGACGAATTCCGCGTCTTGCGCGTCCGGGCCAATGCGGATGTGCCGGACCAGGCGCAAATCGCACGAGGCTTCGGCGCCGAAGGTATCGGCCTGTGCCGGACCGAACACATGTTTTTTGCCGAAGATCGAGTCCCGATCATGCAGCGCATGATTCTCGCCAGGACGCGCGAAGATCGGGAGCGCTACCTGGAGCAATTATTACCGCTACAGAAGCAGGACTTTATCGGCTTGTATCGGGAAATGAAGGGATTTCCCGTGACCATCCGCCTGCTCGACCCGCCACTCCATGAATTTTTGCCTAAGCGCGAGGATCTCATGGTGGAGATCGCGCGTCTGGAACTGACCGGGGGGCAGCCGACGGTCATCGAAGAGAAGCGCCGCCTGCTTGAACGGGTGGAGGAGCTGCATGAATTCAATCCCATGCTGGGATTACGGGGCTGCCGGCTCGGGATCACCATGCCGGAGATCACGAGGATGCAGACACGGGCCATCATTGAAGCAGCGTGTGAAGTGGCTCGGGAAGGCAAGAAGATCGTGCCGGAAATCATGATTCCGCTGGTCGGCATGGTGTCCGAAATGAAAGCGCAAAAGGATTTGATCCGGGAAGTGGCGGATGAGACGCTGCGCCGCTGCGGCATCAATCTGTCCTATCTGGTGGGAACGATGATCGAATTGCCCCGCGCAGCCATGACCGCCCGGCGAATTGCGGAAGAAGCGGAATTTTTTTCATTCGGCACCAATGATCTCACGCAAACGACATTCGGCTTTTCTCGGGATGATGCCGCCAAGTTCGTCTCGTTCTACATGAAGCGGCAGGATAGCTGCCCGGTCTGTCTGAGTCCTCAGGTCAACTGGAAAGAAATGGTGTGTTTGAGCTGCGGCGCTCACATCGCAACCAAGGCCGAAAACATTCTGGACGCGGATCCGTTTGCGGTCTTGGATCGGGAAGGAGTGGGGGCGATGATACGCATGGCCATCGACGAAGGCCGGGCTACTCGGCCTGATATCAAGCTCGGGATTTGCGGCGAACACGGCGGTGAGCCGAGCTCCGTCGAATTTTGCCATCAACTGGGGTTGGATTATGTGAGCTGCTCACCGTACCGAGTCCCGATCGCGCGTTTGGCGGCGGCGCAGGCCGCACTGACCGCCGCTGCAGACGGACAGGCAGGCAAGAGATCGCCGAAGAGACCTTCTGCCAAAGCCGCCGGCCGTTCGCCGCGGCGCCCTACATCGGCCAAACGCCCGTCGCCCCCCGCCCGTCGCTCTGCTGCCGGCCGAGCGCGGTGAACGGCTCCGGCCGCGATGCGCTCTACATGGCGAAGGCTCTTCGCCTTGCCGCTCAAGGAAGAGGGCAAACCTCTCCGAATCCGATGGTCGGGGCCGTTATTGTGGCCCGCGACCGGATCGTCGGCCAGGGTTACCATCGGCGGGCCGGCGGTCCCCATGCGGAAATCTTCGCCTTGCAAACGGCCGGCGCACGGGCCCAGGGCGCAACGCTCTACGTGACCTTGGAACCATGCAGCCACACGCGTAAACGCACTCCTCCTTGCGTGCCAGCCATCATCGCCTCGGGCCTTCGCCGTATCGTGGTCGCCATGCGCGATCCCAACCCACTGGTCCGGGGTCGCGGAATTAGACGGCTGCGCCAAGCCGCGCTCGATGTCTCGGTCGGCTGCCTAGCGGATCAAGCCGAGCGGCTGAACGAAGCGTATATTCACTGGATTCGGACGGGCCGTCCGTTTGTGTTGATGAAAGCGGCCATGACCTTGGACGGAAAGATCGCCACGGCGGCCGGAGAGTCGCAATGGATTACCGGGGAGGAGGCCAGACGCCAGACCCATCGCCTCCGCCGGCACATCGATGCGGTGATGGTGGGAATCGGAACCGTGCTGCAAGACGATCCCCAGTTGACGGCCAGGGATTTAAACCGGGAATCTCAACAGGCCGCCGGCCGCCAACCCATCCGAGTGATCATCGACAGCCGGCTTCGCATTTCGCCGAAGGCCAAGGTGTTCTCTACTCTTTCTTCAAGCCGCACGATCATCGTCACCACCGAGCAAGCTCCTAAGCGCAAGGTCGAGCAATTACAAGCATGCGGGATCACGGTGCTGATCGTACCGGCCCGTGAGAGGCGGGTCTCTCTCAAAACCTGCCTCACCCGGCTTGGAGAGATGGGAATTACCTCCGTGATGCTCGAAGGAGGCAGCGAGCTCAATGCGTCGGCAGTGCGCAGTGGATTGGTCAACCGCGTCCGGCTCTATGTCGCGCCCATGCTTTTGGGAGGTCAGGATGCAAAAGGGGTGATCGGCGGAAAGTCCCCCAAGCGGCTCGCCGACTCTCTGCCTGTCGAGCAACTCCGCGTCGGCCGTCTCGGTCGGGATCTGATTGTGGAAGGGACTCTCGGCTCGTAACTGTATTCATTCAGATACACAGGCATAATCCATTTACATACATATTTTCTTTATCCAGCGCGCTGCTTTTCTCCCCCCGTATCGTAAACTACGTAATACGTACCATTCCTTGAATTGATTCGTAGGCATTCATTTTGCTACAGGTCGCCGGCATGAG
>JACVSD010000097.1 GCA_014534095.1 Nitrospiraceae bacterium | reverse complement strand
GGCCATGCGACTGCCGCTGCCCGTTCTTCGAGTCCGAGAAGGGCAGCGGCCCAACTGTTCCCTACCAATCGCGACATAACTCCAACGCATGATCGCGAGGCCCGGAACTGTTCACCGTTCCACGCCGAGGCTCCCACCACTTTTCCATCCTACCCATCAATCCCGCCTCGGATGGAACGGATGAGCATGGAGGGCTATCGCGATGGCGGCCGCGGGATGCCGGTGGCCATGCGACTGCCGCTGCCCGTTCTTCGAGTCCGAGAAGGGCAGCGGCCCAACTGTTCCCTACCAATCGCGACATAACTCCAACGCATGATCGCGAAGTCCGGAACTGCTCACCGTCCCACGCCGAGGCTCCTTCTTTTCACTCGCCGTGGCTGACCGTCTGCGAGTACACCGGCTGCCCCGGATCGGTCCCTTCCGGCGCCCACCCGCCTCCCAACGCTTTGTAGAGCTGGACAATGGACACGAGATGCAACCGGTGGGTTCCCGTCAGCGCCAATTCGGCATCGAAGAGGTTACGCTGCGCAATCAATACATCCAGATAGTTGGCCAGTCCGCCTTTGTAACGCAGGTTGGCAAGTCGCAAGGCTGATCGTAGTGCCTCGACCTGTTGAACCTGCGCGTCCCGCTGATCGCGGGCCGTGCGCACGGCCACCAACGCATCTTCCACTTCTCTGAACGCCGTCAGAACCGTCTGTTCATACCGAGCCAAGGTTTGTCTGGTTTGCGCCTCCACGGCCCGCTGCTGAAAGCCGAGAATTTGCGCGTTGAGCACCGGACCTGCTAAGCCGGCTCCCGCTACTCCGAAGACTCCGTCTTCCCTGCTGTCGGCTTTGATCAGCTCAGACAATCTTGGATGAGCGATGCCCAGCAGACCTGTCAGCGACAACTTCGGAAACCGGTCGGCCTTGGCCGCGCCGATCCGCGCCGTGGCGGCGTGCAGATCTTGCTCCGCCTGCACAATATCGGGACGGCGCTGAAGCAATTCTGATGGAAGGCCCGGCGGCACCTGCGGCGGAAGAACCTGCTCGGTAAGCGAGCGTCCACGCTGAATCGGCATCGGATTGCGCCCCAGCAGCACGCTGATCTCGTTTTCTTTCTGCACCATTTGCCGTTCCAATTCCGCCGCGCGAGCCGCCGCGTTCGCCCGCTCCGCTTCGAATTGATCGGCATCCAGCTTGGAAATCACCCCTTGCCGCAACCGCGCCTGTGCGATCTTGACCGACTCTTCCCAAGACGTCAGCGTCCGTTTTGCAATATCCAATTGCATGTCGAACTGGAGCAGCTCGAAATAGGCTTGCGCGACGCCGCTGACGAGTTGCAGAATCACGGCGCGCCGGTTGGCTTCCTGGGAAAACAGATCCGCGTTCGCCGCTTCATACGACCGCCGGATACGCCCCCAGATATCGAGTTCCCAGTTCAGATTGCCTTGTATGTAGTAGTTAAAGGGGTTGGGAAATCCCGGAAAGAGAAAGAGGGTCATGCGGCCGAACGCGGGGGCGTTGGCCTGCGCGGTTAATTGAGGAATAAAGTCTGTTCGCGACACGAGCAATCGTGCGCCGAACTCTTCAATACTTCCGACGGCTCGCCTGAGATCCTTATTCTCTTTCAGTGCGATGTTGATCAACTTCTGAAGTTCTTCATCGCGAAGCAATTCCCACCAAGGTAGGTTCGCGATGGTCGTCAGCTCCGTTTCCCCGTCGGCCATGCGAAACGCATCGGGCGTCGGTACAGCCGGCTGTTTATAATCCGGCCCGACCGCGCAGGCGACCGGCAGAAATAGCAGCAGAATAACGGCAAGGTAACGCATGTTAACGCTCTCCTCCATTCTCTCGTGTGTGAACGGGCTGTGGCCTACGTGCAAGCGTATCGGATGATTCCGCTCGCTCCGGGTCGCCGTTGCGCGCAGGCACCAACGCATGCGCCGGCGGTTCCGAGGTGTGACCGGCTATTCGGCGACTGAGTTTCCGGACCAGGACAAAGAACAGCGGCACGAAAAAAATGGCCAGGAATGTCGCGGCGAGCATCCCGCCGAGCACGCCGGTCCCGATGGAATGCCGGCTCGCAGCACCTGCCCCCGTCGCGATGACCAAGGGCACCACCCCCAAGATAAATGCCATCGACGTCATGATGATCGGCCGAAAGCGCAGGCGAGCCGCCTCAAGCGCCGCATCGACCATGGACATACCGCTCTCATACCGATGGTTGGCAAACTCCACGATCAGGATCGCATTTTTTGCCGCCAGACCGATCAAGGTCACCAGACCGATCTGAAAATAAATGTCGTTGGTCATGCCGCGCAGCCACACCGCGGACAAGGCACCGAAGATGCCGAAAGGCACCGCCAAAATCACCGCAAAAGGCACCGTCCAGCTCTCGTATTGAGCGGCCAGCACCAAGAACACCATGAGCAGGCCGAAGGCGAACGCAAAAACCGACTGTCCCCCGGCCTTCTGTTCTTGATACGAAATCCCGCTCCATTCAATCCCGAAGCCCTGAGGAACCAACACGTCCCGTGCCACCCGTTCCAGTGCCTCGAGCGCCTGTCCGGAGCTGTACCCGGGCGCCGCACCGCCCAGTACCAGAGCGGTGTTGAAGCCGTTGAAGTGGGTCACGGGATCCGGTCCGCTGGTATATTCGGTATCGACTACGGTATCGAGCGGAATCATCGTGGGGCCTTGCCCGTTCGGCATGAGGCTCTGGCCGTTCAAGGCCCGCACATAAATTTTCGCAATATCGCTGGGGCTGGATCGGTACTGCGCCTCGGCTTCCGTCTGCACGCGATAGACCCGGCCGAATTTCACAAAGTCATTGATGTACAGATTGCCGAAATACGCCTGCATCGTATCGAACACTTCCGAGATCGGCACCCCGAGGGCCTTGGCGCGTTCCCGGTTCACATGCGCATAGAGCCGGGGAGCGCTGACACGGAAGCTGGTGCTGATTCCTCCAATGGCCGGATCCTGTCTGGCCTTGTTGATGAACTCCTGAGCGACGGCCGCGAATTTTTTGAAATCCCCGCCGCTGGGGTCTTGGACCTGAAGTGAAAATCCTCCCGTAGCGCCCAGCCCGCGAATCGACGGGGCATTGAACGCCAGAATCAGCGCCTCAGGAATTTTGGCAAATTCGCCGAAGGCGGCCCCGATGAGCGCTTTGACGTGCTGATGCGGAGCCTCACGTTGGTCCCAGTGATGCAGCGGCACGAACATCGTGGCGGCATTCGATCCTCGGGTGTTGAAGACGAAGTTTTGGCCGGACAAGGCGTCGGTCGAGTGAATCGCCGGATTGGAGAGAAAATAGCGCTCCACCCTGCTCAAGACGGCATCGGTCCGTTGCTTGGAAGCGCCGTCGGGAAGCTGCACGACTGTAATAAAGTAGCCTTGATCCTCCTCAGGCAAAAAGCTGCCGGGAATCATCCTGAACAGACCGGCCGACACGACCGCCAGAATCCCGAAAATCGCCAACGATGGGATCGAATGTCTAAGCATGGAACCCGCCGTCGTCGTATAGCGGCGTTGCGTCCAATCGAATCCTTGATTGAAGGCACGCCAAAATCCTTTGCGCGGACCATGGCTCGGCTTGAGCACCAGCGCGCAGAGCGCCGGGCTCAAGGTCAGCGCGACAAAGCCTGAGATGATCACAGACATGGCGATCGTGATGGCGAATTGCTTGTAC
Organism: Nitrospiraceae bacterium; assembly: GCA_014534095.1. The sequence goes on along the minus strand of JACVSD010000097.1, from coordinate 3,018 downwards.
AGTTCACCCGTGATCCCGCCTAAGAAGCCGACGGGAACGAAGACCGAGCAGAGCACGAGCACAATCGCGATGACCGGCCCCGTAACTTCCTCCATGGCTTTTTTGGCGGCCTCCTTCGGCGACAGACCGCCCTGCGTGATGTGACGCTCGACATTCTCGACCACCACGATGGCGTCGTCCACGACCATGCCGATGGCCAGCACCATGCCGAACAAGGTCAGAGTATTGATGGAAAATCCCAGCGCTTCCATCCCGGCAAACGTGCCGATCAGCGAGACCGGCACGGCCACGCCGGGAATCAACGTCGTGCGCCAGGATTGTAAAAAGAGATAGACGACCAGGATGACCAGCACCATGGCTTCCGTCAAGGTCTTGACGACCTCCTGAATCGATACCTCGATGAATCGGGTAGTGTCGTACGGAATGTCATAGGACATGCCGGGAGGAAATGTTTTCGCCAGTTCATCCATCTCTGCCCGCACCCGCTTCACGGTATCGAGCGCATTAGCTCCCGGTGAGAGGAAGGTAATCAGAAACGTGTTGGGTTTGCCGTTCCATCGCGCCTCAAGCGTATAAGATTGAGCACCCAGCTCGACCCTGGCGACATCTTTGAGACGGACCATGGAGCCGTTCGGCATGGCTCGGACGATCATCTCTTCGAAATCCTTCACGTCGGTAAACCGTCCTTGCGTGATGACCGGGATGGTCAGCTCGGTGCCCTTGGGCGCCGGCTCGCGCCCGACCTGGCCGGCCGGAAAGTCGCGATTCTGCTCGCGCACCACGTTGGCAATATCGGTCGGCGTAAGACCCAGTTGCGCCATGCGGACCGGGTCCAGGATCAAGCGCATGGAGTAATTCTGCTGCCCGAACACCATGGCTTCGCCCACGCCCCGGAGCCGTTTAATATTGTCGAGCACACGGAGGATGGCGTAATTGGAAATGAAAACCGTGTCGTGTGTGGGATCGCTGGAACTCAAAGCGATGACCGCCAGAAGATCCGGCGACATTTTTTTCACCGTGATGCCTTGGCGAACGACTTCCGGCGGAAGCTGGGGCTCCGCCAGCTTCTGCCGGTTCTGCGTCTGGACCTGGGCGATATCGACGTTCGTGCCGATCTCGAACGTGAGCCGGATGGTCATGTGTCCGTCATTGGTGCTGGTGGAATCGTAGTAAAGCAGGTTATCGATGCCGGGCAATTGCACTTCGATGGGACGCGCGACGGAGTCCGCCACGACTTCGGCGCTCGCGCCGGGATAGTCGGCGTCGATCTGCACCATCGGCGGAGTAATCTCCGGAAATTGAGCGATCGGCAAGGCCTGCAGTGAAACAAGACCCACCACCACAATGACGATGGAGAGAACCGACGCAAAGATCGGACGATCGATGAAGAAACGAGAGCTCACTTGAGAACTCCTTCATTCGTCTCTTTCGGATCGTTGGACTGTTTCGCGGTGGATGGAGTCTCGGTCGCAGGTTTGGTCTCGGCGGCGACCGGTTTGACCGGAGCCCCCGGCGTGACCTTGTGTAATCCATCCACCATGACCCGCTCTCCCGGATGCAACCCCTCTTCGATGATCCACTGATCGCCTTGCCAGTTTGCCGCTTTGACATCGCGAATCTCAGCCCTATCGCCCTCTCCTACGACAAAGACAATGGGGCCCTTCGGCCCCTGCTGCACGGCCCGTTGCGGCACCAAGATGACGTTCGTTTTCGACACGCCATGAAACCGCACCTTGACGAATTGACCGGGAAGCAACATGCGATCAGGATTCGGAAAGACCACGCGGGCTTGCCGCGATCCCGTTTCGGCGCGCAGGCCGACATCGGTGAAATCCAAGACCCCTTCGTGCGGATACGTACTGCCGTCCACAAACGTGATCATGCCCGTCAATTTGTAGACCCCTGGATGTTCGATGCGCTTGGCAATCAGATCCCGCCGCCGTTTCAGCAAGAAACTCTCCGGGGCGCTCACAATGACATACATCGGATCGACCTGATGGATGATGGTCAACAGATCGGTCTGTGCGGTGACGAGCCGGCCTTCATAATAGCGGGTTCGTTCGATAAGCCCGTCGATGGGAGCGCTGATCATGGTGTTATCAAGATCAAACTTCGCTTTCACCAAATCTCCCTTTGCCCCTTCCAACGCGGACTTCGCGAACAATTCCTCCGCGACGGCATCATCGACGTCCTTTTGGCTGACCGCCTGTTCTTGCAACAGAGGCTTGACTCGATCGAGGTTTTGCCTGGCTTGAACCAGCCGTGCCTCGGCCTGGGAGACCCTTGCCTTGGCACTGAGCACCGCCGCTCGGAACGGCACCGGGTCAATCTGATAGAGGTGATCACCCGTTTTGACGTCGCCCCCTTCCCGAAAGAATCGATCCTTAATGATCCCGGTCACCTGTGATCGAATCTCCACGACCCGAGACGCCTCCGCCTGACCGATAAATTCCGGTTCATCAGGCACGGTCTGAGTTGAGACGGTCAGCACCCCGACCTGCGGGACAGGAGGCGCAGCGGAAGACGCCGTTTCTTTCTTACAGCCCGGTAAGCCGATCAGTGCTCCACACAGCAACAGACCAGCGATGAGCCTGATAGATCTCTTACGTGTCGTCATGTCCGGTTCTCCCGCTCTGGACTGTTATATCGCTCTTTGAAAGAACGGGTCAAATCACGTAGAGATTCGGCGTTTCGCACACGACTCCTTCGAGGCCTTTCAAAAAATCAAACCCGGCTCGGGTATCGCCGGGGGATTTACGCGATGCGCATCGATGACCGCGTGACTGCGGTTGACCTGCATCTCGACCTGTTCACCGATCTACAGACCCGCCAGAACGTTGGACGCAAATGTGATCGGACCGCGAGAGGTCTTGACGACGATCATCCCTGAGTGCACCTTCGTAACGACTCCGGATACCGTCATGGGGTCCCTTGCACTTTGACCCTCAACGCTCTCGGCAAACACAGGCGTTGTTAAAAAAGACAGACTCAACACTACGACACTAAGTACTCTCACGT
>JACVSD010000090.1 GCA_014534095.1 Nitrospiraceae bacterium | reverse complement strand
GGATGCCCTGACATTGCCCGGCGTGCCACTTCCCTCACGTCCGATCATCAAGGGCGATGCGCTCTCCGTTTCGATTGCGGCCGCCTCAATCATCGCCAAAGTAACCCGCGACCGCCTCATGGCCGGGTATCACCGGACCTACCCGCAGTACAACTTTCTGTCCCACAAAGGCTACTGCACCGAAGAGCATCTTCAGCGATTGGCCGACCATGGACCCTGTGCGATTCATCGACGTACGTTTGAACCGGTGCGGCAGGCCGTGCCCGCCGCGTCTCGGGCAGTACCTGCTCGCGTGATGGTCCATTTTTCGTGGAAGGATGACGTCAATGCCGACCGCCGATCCGCGACATCTGTTCGGACAACGCAGCGAGGCGCGCGCGGAGCAGTTATTGCGCGACAAAGGATATCGCATCCTCGATCGCAATCTCAGGACGACATTGGGTGAACTCGATCTGGTGGCGGAAGATGCGGGCGTCCTCGTCTTTGTGGAAGTGAAAGCCCGCGCCACCGGGGCTTTTGGCGGCGCCCTTCTGGCAGTCGACCAGCGCAAACGGGCGAAACTGGTCAAGCTCGCGTCCCAATATCTGGCCCAGCGGCATTGGATGGACCGAATCTGCCGCTTTGATGTGGTCGTGGTACAAGGTGCAGGGCCCGACAGGCTGCAGGTCGAACATGTTCAGAATGCCTTCGACGTTCCTGATGGCGGCCGACCATAGCCAGAGAGGGTCCAAAGACTGCCATGGACGCCATCATCCAAATGATCCATGTTTCCAAATTCTACAACGGCCGCCCCGCCTTATCGGACGTCACGCTGGAGATCGAGAAGGGCGACTTTGTGATTTTGATGGGCCCCAGCGGAGCCGGCAAATCGACGCTCTTGCGGATGTTCATCGGCGCGGAACAGCCCGATGAGGGGCAGATTTTCGTCCAGGGCAAGAATCTTACGAAGCTGAAGCCGTCTGAGGTGCCCTATTTGCGCAGAAGAGTCGGCACGGTCTTTCAGGATTTCCGGCTCCTTCAGAAAAAGTCAGTCTTTGAAAATGTGGCCCTGCCACTCGTCGTTCAGGGCGCGCCGACCGCGGATATCCGCCGGAAAGTCACGGAGGCGCTCAGGGCAGTGGGCGTGGAACATAAACGGGAACAACCGCCCGCCCGTTTGTCCGCCGGGGAACAGCAACGGGTGTGCATCGCCCGGGCAATCGTCAACGGACCGATCGTGCTATTGGCCGATGAACCCACGGGCAATCTGGATCCGGAACGGACTGCGGAGATTATCGAACTGTTCAAGCTGATCAATGCCAGAGGGACCACGGTCATTGTGGCGACGCACGATCCGCGAGTCATGGCTCAGGTCAATCGCCGCGTCATATCCCTCGCGCAGGGCGTGATGACGCACACACCACGGGTCGGTGTATGAGACGGCTGAGGTACTTGTTTCACGAGGCTTGGTCGAATATGCGGACCAACCGGATGACGACGGTGGTCGCTGTTCTCACGACGGCGTTCACGCTGGCCTGCGTCGGCATCTTTCTCCTGCTCTATGTCAATCTTCGTAACGCAGCTGGATGGCTCCAGGATGACATCAAGATCATCGTGTACCTGGAGGACCGTGCGACCGGTGACGGCACGGCCGAATTGGAGGCCAAGCTCAAGGCCGATCGGATGGTGGCCGGCATGGTGTTCATCTCCAAGGAACAGGCGCTGCGTGAGTTTCGGGCGCAATTCCCATCCGACACCCACTTGCTCGAAGGACTGGGAGAAAATCCGCTCCCCGCCTCATTCGTCGTGACGCTGTCATCGGCGTTTCGTTCTCCCGACGGGGTCAAGCGATGGGCCGAACACATTGGCAGCATGCCGGATGTCGCAAAGGTCGATTACAACCAGGAATGGATTGATGCCTTGGCGTCGCTCATTCGTTACATTGAGTTGACCGCCATTGGGGTCGGCCTGATTCTTTCGGCCGCCGCCGTCACCATTATAGGGAATACGATCCGGTTGACCTTGTTTGCGCGCCGTGAGGAAATAGAGATCCTTCGGCTCATCGGGGCCACCAGGACCTTCATTCGTGTGCCGTATGTGCTGGAGGGGGCGGTCCTGGGCGCGTGTGGGAGTGGACTGTCGTTGGGAATTTTGAAGGTGGGATTCGAGCTTTTCCGGCAGCAGATTCGCGCTACAGGCCGGTTTAGCGGTATCGAGAATATGGTGTCCTTTTTTCCTCTTTCGACATGTTTGGCCCTGGTGGCAGTCGGTATGGGGTTGGGTTTCGCGGGAAGCTTCGTCTCCCTTCGCCGCGTCGGAGATGGACGGGCATGAGGGCTCTCCTTCGGATTATCACCGCAGTCGTATGGGTCCTCCCCTTATGCGCGGCGCATCCGACCGCCGCGGCCGATCCCATAGCGGAAAAAATCGAACGCGAACGAAAGACCCTTGAGCAGCTGAAAGATAAAATTGAAGAAAAGCGGAAGCGGGCCGACGAAGCGGATAAGAAACGAGAGTCGGTCTTGCAGGGTATCCAATCGCTGGACGAGCGTCTAGTGCGGCATCGCCAAGATCACCATGACGTGGTGAAGAAACTCCGCAAGAAAGACCGGGAGATCGAAGAGATTACGGCTCGGCTGAGCACGTTGCGCATGAGCATCCAGGAACGACGGGATGCCATTCTGGCGCGGCTGCGGGTCCAGTACATTGAAGGCCGGTTGGGGTACGTCAAGACCCTGTTGGCCTCGAACTCCTACGGTGATTTTGAACGCCGTCGTCAATATCTCTCCGCCGTATCTCACAAAGATTACGAATTGGTCGGCGCGTTTCGGGCCGACGTCGCAAACATGGAGCAGGCCGAACGCAAGCGAGCCGAAGCGCGTGCCGGGATGATGGCATTCAAAGCGACGATCGAGCGCAAGTTGGCCGACATCCGATCCCTCCAGAAGGAAAAGAAGGTCTATCTAACGAGGATCACCCAGGAAAAGGACTCGTATCATAAGGCAGTGGAGGAGTTGGAGCGGTCGGCGTCCCGCGTGGACAGTCTTCTGCGCGAAATGGAAGCTCGCCGGAAGGCGTTGGCCATGCGGCCTCCCAGTGCGTCTGGCCTGCCGCGCGGGGCACGAGGAGCCCTGCCGTGGCCGGCCGATGGGCAGGTCGTCTCGTTCTTCGGCCGCCAGAAGCATCCGACTTTTAATACCTACGTGCAGCGCAAAGGAATCGAAATCCGGACCACCGAAGGAAGTTTGATCCATGCGGTCATGTCCGGAACCGTGGTCTATGCAGACTGGTTGAAAGGTTATGGACTCGTTATAATCGTCGATCATGCGAACGGGTTCTTTTCTCTCTATGCCCATGCGTCTAAAATACTGGCCAAGGTCGGCGAGCAGGTGAGTGCCGGACATCCCATCGGAGAAACGGGGGATACAGGCATGATCGGCGAAAATACTCTATACTTCGAGCTTCGCGAAGGTGCAGAAGCAGTCGATCCGCTGCTCTGGCTCGCCAAGCGCTAATCATGGATCACGACGCGTAGCGTGTGAAGGAAGGGATGTGATGACTATGGAACAGCATCCGCGCCGAAAATCATGGATGGTGGGCCCAATGATTGCCGTCGTTCTGCTGTGCGGAATATTGATCGGCAAAGGGTGGGAGCCCGCCGGTCATGCCAGTGAAACGTATGAGGAGCTGAAGACCTTCTCGGAGGTCCTCAATCAGGTCCAGAAGCACTATGTGGATGAGACGAAACCCAAGGACCTGATCCAGGGGGCCATCCGGGGCATGTTGGCGACTCTGGATCCGCACTCCGCCTACATGACCCAGGAAATGTACAAAGAGATGCAAGTTGAGACGAAGGGTGAGTTCGGAGGAGTCGGCATTCAGATCGGCGTGAAGGAGAGCCGCCTTGCGGTGATCGCTCCGATTGAAGGCACCCCTGCTCACCGCGCAGGCATCAAGGCCGGCGATTACATCATGAAGGTAAACGATGATACCACCAAAGATCTGACCCTCATGGACGCCGTTCAGAAAATGCGGGGACCGAAAGGCAGCAAAGTCAATCTGACGATTCAGCGTGACGGGACGCCGGATCCGATGATCTTTACCCTCGTGCGGGATACCATCAAGATCGAGAGCGTGAAGTCGAAGCTGATTGACAATCTCGGCTATGTGCGGCTCACGCAATTCCAGGAAGCCTCTGGACGTGATCTCGCCAAAGCGATCAAACAGTTTCGAGAGCAGAAAGTCCAAGGCACCATTCTCGACCTGCGAAACAATCCAGGCGGGTTGCTGACTGCGGCTGTGGATGTTTCCGAGCAATTTTTGCCCAACGGAAAGCTCGTGGTCTACACCAAGAGCCGTGAGGGAAAGAAGGACGAATGGTTCGCGAAATCCAAGGATCAGCTCGAGGATCTGCCGGTCATTATCCTGGTCAACGAAGGATCGGCGAGTGCATCGGAGATTGTCGCAGGGGCCCTGCAGGATTGGGGGCGGGCAGTCATCGTGGGCACGACGTCCTTTGGAAAAGGCTCAGTGCAAACCATTCTGCCCTTAGGGGATGGATCGGGTCTCCGGCTGACCACCGCCAAGTATTACACGCCTAAAGGCCGGTCAATTCAGTCTACCGGTATCACGCCGGATATCGTCGTGAAGCTGGCCCCGCCGACACCGGCCAAGGGAGCGGACGGCAAGCCGGGCGACAAAGAAGGAGATCAAAAGCCTGGTAATCCTTCGGGGAAAGACAGCAAGTTGCCGGACCAGACCGGCTCGAAAAATGGAGCAGCCCCTCCTCAACTGCCTCCCACGGATGCTTTGGGCGACCCGTCGCTAGAATCCGACGCGCAATTACAAAAGGCCGTCGAGTTACTCAAAAGCTGGAAGATTTTCAAGGAAATGAAAGTGTCTTAATCCAGCGGCCGCTGTGATGATTGCCGCCGGATGGCTTCGAGCAAGACGTCCTCGGAGCCTGTGAAGCCCGGCATGGTCCGAAGAAGATGTGATTGGACGAGCTGTTCAAGGTCTGCCGCGGTCTGTATCCCGAGGCGGAAGTACAGATAGGCGACCAAAGACTCCGATAGTCCGGGGAGCTTTGTCCAGTTGTTGATTTCCGCAGGGAGCGGCCTCTTCAGCTGTTCATAAGCGCGGACGGTCCCCGTCTGAAGAAACTCCGTGATCTTGTCCGCGAGTTCTTTCCCGATGCCGTCAAGTTCTTCCAGCGAGCCGCGCAAAGCGACTGCTCCGACATCTTCGTCTAGCTGTAGCAATGTATCGGCTGCGCGACGATAGGCCCGCACGCGATAGGGATTGGCGCGCTGGCTGGCGAGCAATTCAGCCATGGACCGAAAGAGCGCGGCGAGTCGTTGATTATTGGCCTGCATTTCCATGCTGTCGCGGCGCCATTGTGCAATGTTGCTTTCGGGGAGGCAAGCGGCGATTGATTGACAACCCGATTTCCTGTCCCATAGGATGACGGACCGTGGCGGATGCGATTCATATCCAGGTTAACGGAGAGATACGGGCCTGGCGGCGGGATGGCACGGTTGCCGATCTCCTGCAGGAACTCGATATTCACATGGAGCGCGTCGCTGTTGAATTAAATCTGCATATCATCGACCGGGCCGCCTTGGGCGAGCAACGTCTGCAGGACGGAGATCGCGTTGAGATCCTGACTTTCATCGGCGGCGGCACACGAGCGCTCGGACCGGAAGTGGTGAGGCTGTCGTGAAGCACTCGATCGTCAGAGACGTAATCCATTCACGGGCTACATGCGCGAGGGAATATCATGTCGGGTGATCCACTCATTATCGCGGGTCGCGAATTTACATCCCGGCTTTGGGTCGGGACCGGCAAATACAAGGACCTGGTCGAAACCAAGAAGGCGATTGAGGCGTCGGGCGCCGATGTCGTGACCGTGGCGGTACGACGCGTCAATATTACAGACCGCTCCAAAGAGAACCTACTGGATTATATCGATCCGAAGAAATACACCATCCTGCCGAACACGGCCGGCTGTTATACCGTGGAGGATGCAGTGCGGTATGCCCGTTTGGCACGTGCGGCCGGTGTCTCGGACCTCGTCAAGTTAGAAGTGCTGGGCGACGAGAGAACCTTGTTTCCCGACACCGCCGGTCTTATTGAGGCCGCCAAAATCCTCATTAAGGAAGGCTTCATCGTACTGCCTTACACCAACGACGATCCAATCGTCGCCAAAAAACTGGTCGACATCGGGTGTCCGGCCGTCATGCCGCTGGCGGCACCAATCGGATCGGGCCTGGGTATCCGCAATCCGTACAACCTCAAGATCATCATGGAAACCGTGAAGGTTCCGATTATCGTCGATGCGGGTGTGGGAACCGCATCGGATGCGGCCCTGGCCATGGAATATGGAGCGGACGCCGTGCTCATGAACACGGCGATTGCCGGCGCCCAAGATCCCATTGCTATGGCGGAAGCGATGAAGTATGCGGTGCATGCGGGTCGGTTGGCGTACAAGGCCGGGCGCATTCCCAGAAAGCTCTATGCCACTGCCAGCAGTCCTATCGAAGGCATGCTGTGACGCGAAGATGCTCAAGCCATGATGTGTGACCTGGGAAGACCGGCCGGGTTCTCATCTGCGTCCGACCGGTTCGTTCTTCACTAAGCTCGCCTTACCGTTTATACGCCCATGCCATCTGTGAACTTCCGCATCCTCTTGGTGACGGATCGTCATCAAATTGGCGACCGTTCTCTCCCGGCCGTGCTCGAAGAGGCGTTCTCCGGCGGTATTACCGCCGTGCATCTTCGCGAACGTGATCTCTCGACCCGTGACTTGGCGACGCTCGCACGTGACATCCAGATCCGATCGCGACGACATCGGG
>JACVSD010000026.1 GCA_014534095.1 Nitrospiraceae bacterium | reverse complement strand
GCTCAGACCCTCCGGTCACGGCAGCCGTCAGAAGCGGAATTCCTGTTTGGAAAATCCAACCGTTCATCAAATCGGGAACCGGCTGCTGAGCCGCGTGACCCAAGGACACCCAGAGGTCACTTGTGTCCGCATTGCCATAGGCATGCCGTTGGAGGTAGCCCCGGACGCCGGCGCGGAAGACGGCCGGCCCGATATGCTGCTCCAGCATGCGGAGGACGGAAGCGCCCTTTTCATACGTCAGGACATCGAACATGGCATCGGCGTCTTTCGGCGCACGCACCGGGAATTCAATCGGCCGGGTGCTCAACAAGCCATCGACCGAAAACGCGGCGGCCCGGGACACGCTAAACGAGTCCCATCGTTTCCATTCCGGCTTCCAGGCATCGACGGCCAGCATCTCCATGAACGTGGCGAAGGCTTCGTTCAGCCAGAGTCCGTTCCACCACGACATCGTGACCAAATCACCGAACCACATATGCGCGTTCTCATGCGCCACCACGTCGGCTACACGCTCCAATTCGGCATGAGTGGCCGTGCGCGGATCCACGAGGAGGGCCGTCTCCCGGAACGTGATGGCGCCGAGATTTTCCATGGCTCCGGAGGCAAAGTCGGGGATGGCCAGGAGGTCCAGCTTGTCTCCCGGGTAAGCAATGCCATAATAGTCCTCAAAGAACGCGAGGGACGCGACCGCGATCTCTTGTCCGAACGACGTGAGCGATCGTTTGCCAGGCACGGTCCACAGCCGAAGCGGTGTCGTGCCTACGTGGGTGGGCGGCGTCGCTTCAATACGGCCGACGACGAACGCCACGAAATACGTAGACATCTTGATGCTGTCGGCGAAGCGGAGCACCTTCTTGCCCTCGACCAGGGACTCGCTGGCCACCTCCGTGTTCGAGACTGCCGTAAGCGAAGGATCGATGACGATGGTGACCGCAAAAACCGCCTTGAAATCCGGCTCATCCCAACAGGGAAACGCGCGACGTGCGTCGGTAGCCTCGAATTGCGTAGCGGCCAAGATGCGGAGTGCGCCGGTGTCGTCGTGGTAGGTGCTGCGATAAAAGCCCCTCAACTGGTCGTTCAACGTGCCTTGAAACAGCAGGTTCAAACGCCATTCCCCGGGGCTAAGCGCTTCTTGGAACAATAGCCGGGCGCGCTCTGAAGACGCCTCCATCTCGATGTGAGCTTCAAGCCGTTGACCCGCCGGGCCATGCATAATTGCGGATGAAATAGTCAGCTCGACCGCATTCAACAGGACCGACCGCGTGCTCTGTCTGACTTCGAGTGTAATGGTCTCCTCGCCGGCAAACCGGGCGGCCGCGAGATCCGGCTCTAAACGGAGCTGATAGCGATACGGCACAACGTGGCGCGGCAAGCGATAGGGATCAACCATGGGCGTGTCTGTCTCCTGATGCATCATGTCACCTTTCGATCTCGCGGTTTCGGCCTTGGCGGTCGAGGGGGCGATCAGCCGCAGCAACGACTTGATGAGCGGGACGCTCAGCGAGACGCCGAGCGCCTGGGTGAGGACGGCGAGAAGGCGGCGCCTAGCGACCGGCTCATTCATGACCTCACACGCAGTATGTTTCAACGCCACCCGGCGTGCCGACGATCAAGACCGCAGTTCGTCCGACGAAGAGCCCTGTTTCAACCACCCCAGGAATGTGGTTGAGTGCCGCGTCAAGGTCACGGGGCCGGTCGATCCGCGATATATGGGCATCGACGATTAGATGGCCGCACTCGGTTCTAAATGGCATGCCGTCGCGCTCCCGCAGGACCACGCGGCTGGCCGTCAACGCTTCAATGGTCCGCGCTGTGCTACGCCATCCAAAAGGAATCACCTCGATCGGCAAGGGGAAGGCCCCGCCCAGGACTGGGACGCGCTTCGTGTGATCGACCAGGACGATAAACTGCTTCGCTGAGGCCGCGACAATTTTCTCTTTGAGGAGCGCGCCGCCGCCCCCCTTGATGAGATTGCACGCCGGATCCACCTGGTCCGCCCCGTCCACGGCCACGTCGATGTCCCAGGGTCCGTCCGTTTCGATGAGCGCGATGCCGGATTGTGCCGCCAGGATGGCCGTGTCTTTGGACGTAGGGACAGCAAACAGCCTTAGGCCGCTTCGGACCTTTTCGCCCAGCGCCATGATCATATAGTTCGCCGTTGACCCGGTACCGAGGCCGACGATCATGCCGTCACGGATCCATTCCACGGCCTTCACGGCAGCTGCTCGTTTGAGGCGATCCAGATCCGAGCTGATCATGATGTGGGGGCGTGGGCGAGCGCGCTCGCCACGGATGCTGCGCCGAGTAAACCCGTGTCCTGATTCATGACGACTTTAATCGGAATCGTGCTCAACAATCGCTTGTAGCGCCCTTTGTTGGTGAACCCTTTGAAGAAGGTGCCGTCCTTCAGTTTCGTGATAATTTTTGGTGCAATGCCGCCGGCGACATAGACGCCGTCGAGCGAGAGCGCCTTCAATGCAAGATTGCCCGCTTCGGCTCCATAGATGGATGCAAAGAGATCAAGCGCCTGGACGGCAATTTCCGCCTGCCCCTTCAAACCCGCCGTCGCAATTTCAGCGGCGGCGTTTCCGGCCTTGATCTTTTCAGCCAGCCAAGTCGGCTCATTCCTTTTGGTGTCGCGGATAAATTCATAGATGGCATGCAGCCCGGGCCCCGAGACGACGCGCTCATAACTCACATGCAGGTATTGGGTGCGCAAGTAACGGAGCAACTCGATCTCATAGTCATTCGTCGGCGCGAAGTCGGCATGTCCTCCCTCCGACGGCATCGGGCGGTAGGACTTTCCATCCCAGAACAGGATGCCCTCACCCAGTCCGGTGCCGGCCGCAATCAGCGTCAAGGCTTGGCGTTTCCGGGGGGGGGTGCCAGGATTCAGGACCTCTAGCTCGTCCGGCGACAGCCAGAGAATGCCATAGGCCGTCGCCTCCAGGTCATTCAACAGTTGCACACGCGGGATTTGAAACTGCTTGGCAATCTCCGGACCGTCCACTACCCAGGGAAGATTGGTGGTGCGACAGTGGTTCTCAATGACGGGACCCGCCACCCCAAAGCAGGCCGCCGAGAGCCTGACCGGTTCGGGCAGCGGCACGTCTGCTTCGGCGACCGCATCCTTGTCCAATTCATCCAACGGAGTGGGCGGTTTCGGGGGGGTCAAAAACTCAATCAAAATCTCCTCAAGCGATTTATAGTCGGCACTATGAAACCATTCCATGCGCACGGGTTCTGTCCGCTCTGTCGTCCAGTCGTACAAGGCCAAGCTGGTCTTTGTGCCGCCGATATCACCCGCAAGAATCATGGTGTCCCTGAGATTCCGGTTATTCCGATTGATGCAGTGTGTGGGCGGCGGAGCGGTCCAACATCCATATTACCCGGCCGCTGCCCGGATGGACCAACGTGGCGGGGAGGCTTTCGTTTGTCGCGGTCGGCGACTCAAGGACCTCACGGACAATTGAGGCCTTGCCCGCCCCAGTTACGAGAAACAGTACCACAGTCGCACGATTGATCACACCTAGGGTGAGGGTAAGGCGACAGCGGATCCCCTTCGGGGACTGCGTGACCGTCACGGCGTCGCTGCGATTCTGAAGAGCCGGCGACCCAGGAAATAAGGACGCGACATGGCCATCGTCGCCGAGCCCGAGGAGGACGATATCGAGTTTCGGCCAAGCCGGAGCCTGGGAGCCCGTCAACGTGCGGAGCCTTTGTTCATACTCGCGTGCCGCCCGGTCCACGTCTTCTGCTTCACCTTCGATCCGGTCGATGTGGCCCGAGTCGATTCCCAGTGGAACGAATAACAATCGACGGGCCGCTCCGAAAGTACTCTCGGGATGGTCGGGCGGCACGCATCGTTCGTCTCCGAACACAAAGTGCATCTGCGGCCAGCGAAAGCGTTCTCGCCATTCCGGCCCCCTCAGCGCTTGGTAGAGCGCGGCCGGCGTAGATCCGCCCGACAAGGCGATCAGGCACCGGCCGCTAGTGGCCATCGACTCTTCTGTCAGCTCATACAAGACCGCGGCGGCCTCATGGGCCCATGCCGAGTCTTCGGCCACACACATACGACGAGGGGGCGGCATGTCAGCGAGACGTCTTCCGGCGCACTGGCTTGGAGGCCGTGCGGTCGCCTGATGGAGCGTGAACGCCCGCCGTCAGCGCATCGACGGTCGCCGCCGGATCTTTCCCGAGTCGAATACGGAGAGCTAGGCGACCATGGGAGCGAAGAGAGGCCAAATCGCCAGCAGCCTGGGCCACCGCCAGCGTGCCGAATGTAAACGGCTTCCCAGGAATGGGTAGATCGGGTTTCATGCGATCCACCAGTTCCAAGAAGCGGCCAGTCTGGGGCCCTCCTTTATGGAGTTGCCCGGTCGAATGAAGATACCGCGGACCGTAGCCGAAGGTCGTGGCAATCCGATACGTCGCAAGCAGACGCCGGCGCAACCGGCGGATGGCGGCTTCAAGCGCACGAGACGTCGCCGTATACGCCAAGATCGCGACATAGGTGCCCGGCTCGACATGGCGTGAAAGCTCCTCGGCCGTCTCTTCCGGCGCCGTGTCGGGTTGCGTTGGAATGCGACCGGTCGACTGGAATGTCTCGAGAACGCGCGCCGTGTTGTCCTTGCTTTCCTGGACGTTGGGCTGATCAAACGGATGGATGCCGAGCACATGTCCGGCAACGGCTGTGGCGAACTCCCAGCGGAAGAATTCCGCGCCCAGGTCATACCGATCCTGCAGGTTCAGCTGGAGCAGGGGATGTCCTGCGCGGCCGAGCGCGCGCACCTGACGATCGAGGAGATGGCTTTGCTCACCGCGGAGCCGGAGATAGACAAAGAACCGATCCTGTCCATATGCGGCCGGTGCCAATAGCGGCTCCTGGGCCACCGGAATGAGGCCCCGTCCCTCCTTGCCGGTGCTCTCAGCGAGTAGCTGTTCCACCCAGAGACCAAATGCGGAGAGGGATGGGGAAGTGATGACTGTCACCTTATCACGTCCCGCGCTTGCCAGGGATCCCATGGCGGCCCCCAAATACGCGCCAGGGTTGGATTCGATCAGGCGTTGCGTCCGGCATTCCTCGGCCATGCGGCCGGCACGTTCTAATAGCCGTGGGATATGGAGCCCGAGCAACGCTGCCGGCACCAATCCAAACAATGAAAGGACGGAATACCGCCCACCGATGTCGGACGGGTTGAGAAAGATCTGTCCGAACCCATAATCGCGCGCCAGTTTTTCGAGACTTGTCCCGGGATCGGTGATGGCTACGAACTGCTTGCCCCCCTGGTTTCCCTTTCCCTTCGCCACAAACTTCCAAAAGTGCGCGAACAGCGACAGTACCTCGATGGTACCTCCCGATTTGCTGGCCACCAAAAAGAGCGTGCGTGAGGGCAGCACGCGCGCCGTGACCTGACGTACCCATTCCGGGACGGTCGAATCGAGTACCCACAATCTCGGGGCGTTGGGCTGGGAGCCGAACGATTTGGCAAGAACTTCAGGGCCCAGGCTACTGCCGCCCATACCGAGCAGCACCACATCCTTGACGCGCATGGCCTTGGCGGCCGTTGTGCAGCGCGCCAGATTGGCAAGCTGGTCGTGCATCGTGCCATGCAGATCCAACCATCCAAGCCGATCGGCAATTTCCCGAGGCTCCGGATTCCAGAGTCGATGATCCTTGGCCCATAACCGCTCAACGACCTGTTGCTGGGTCAGTGCCCGAAGGGTTGCCGCGATGCCCGTATCGAACGGGGGCGCAAGAGTGTGAGAGAAGGGCTTGGCCATGGAGGCTCCTTGAAAGGGATCGAGAATGGCGGCGACTTGAAGGCATCTTAGGTGCCGTCCATAGAAAAGGCAACGCCCACCCAGTCAATGATCCGCTGCTCGGCGGATCACCACCGGCATGCCGTCGACCAGCGACCAGGCGAAGGATCGAGCCTCTTCAGCCACCAGGGCGAGTTCCAGATAGGGGTGAGTCGGGCCGGGATCGTTCAGCCAACCCCACGCCCAATTTTTCATGTGACCCCACAGTCTGTGGCTTGATGCCAAGGACCAGAGCCACGGATTTTCGGTGAGCGGAGGGTGGACCCCGACGGTCAGCAAGGGAGCCAGCAACAGTTCATACCGGACCGGCATATCTGCCAGCGAAATGGGCTCTTGCTCAACCACGATGCCGGGATCGACCTTTCGGCGCGTCACTGGCGGCCGAGCGCGCACGCGGAAGGTGCCGGTCATGGCGGCGACTCCCTCTGCCGACCAGCGCGAGATCGGCATGCGATGCAGTTCGACTCCACGGCCCTTGATCGAGATGGCGCCGACGGCCAAATCGATCACCACGTACGTCTGAGGCCGAGCCGCGAGCTTCAGTTCTTCCTCGAGGACGCGGGAGGCTTCCCGCACCGCGCCAACATCATTGATGTGCAGATCCGGGAACGCGGACGGCTCCGCACCCCAGACGGGCACATTCGAGACACACAGCAGGAGGAGGACGGCAAGCCACGATCTCATGTCGTAAGGTTCACCCGCTCGGCGCGTTAAAAGATGATAATCGGTGTGCCGACTCGCGCCAGCTGGTAGACGCTCTTGAGATCGCCGTCATTGAGCCTGATGCAGCCATGCGTCACGTTTTTTCCTAGCAAGCGCGTATATAGCGTGCCATGGATGAAGTACCCCCTGCCGAATCCCAGGGCATACTCGCCAAGCACGCCCTGCTCCACCCGATCGGCGGCGTTCGCCGGCACGCTGAGACCTTCTTCAATAAAGGCCCAATCCGGCTTAACCCAGACAGGATTCGTCAGTTTGGATTGCACGGAAAACTCGCCGCGTGGCGTATCAAACACCCATTGGTCATGACCATCTGGCTTATCCAGCATGGTGCCGCTCCCCGTGGATGCCAGTGCATCGAGGATCACCTGCTGCTGGCGTTTGATATAGAGATGATTGCGGGCGGTGTCGACCACGACATACGGATGCTGCGGCATGGATTGAACGAGTTGCCTGGAGAGGTGCCGGTACCGAGCTTGCAGCCTGTGTAGAGACGCCTCGTCAGCTACCGGCGCTCCGAAGGGAGTCGGCACTGGACCGCTGTATGGCACGGTGGCCATGACGAGGCCGATGAGGAAGACTAAAAGCGCAATCAGGACCCGTGGCTTAGCGGTCACTTATGTCTCTTCTTGACCATTCCCCAATTGAGCCAAAACAAGCGCGACGGAATTCCGCCCGGTCAAGGCTCCGACGATCGTCACCGGCGTGCCGGGTGCCACGCGGTCAAAGAGCGTGGCCATGTGTGGATTATCGAGCATGATGCAGCCAAGCGTCTGAGCCATGAAGGCGTTCTCGCCGCCATGAATTTCAATCTGCCCTCCGATACTCTTGCCGGTTCCGATCTTCCCGGATGTCTGCCCGGCAGCAAACCGGCGGCGATCCTCCGCATTAGGATAGTCTAGCACCAACGCGCGGTAGAACTGAGTTTCCCCACGGCCGCGCTTCGCAGCCACGCGATACCGCCCCTCGGGTGTCGCACCGTCGCCTTGATATTGTTTTTCCCGGATCCCATTAAAGCCAAGCCGCACCGGGTGCGACTGTATCTTGTGTCCGTTTTTATAGAGTGTCAGAACTCGGTCTGCCTTGCTGACCACAATAGCCGTGCTTTGGTGCGTCCTGGACCACTCAATCGTTTCTTTGGCCATCAGCTGCCAGTGCGCGATGCGTTTGTCATCGGCATAGCGCCCCAACTCTCTCGTGAGCACTGCGGTTTGGGCGACAAGGGCTTGGCCCGCTTGGTCCGCCGCATCCATCGATCGCCGGTAGTCCTTCTGCTCATAAAAGGACCGTGCCTGCTTCAGCAGAAGATCTGCATGGATGGGATTTTGCCCAAGCACGATACGCCCGTCGATAGACCCGACTCGTGACGCGATGAGCTGGAGGCGCTCTTCGACGAGGGTGAGCTTGGTATGAGCCAGCGCCCGGTCAGCAGCTTGGCGGGCTTGCATGCGGGCAACGGTCGCCCCCCCTTCCTCTTGTAACCGCCGAAGTCGCGCCTCCATGTCACTGGACTCCCAGGGCCAGCGAATGAGGTCATCCTCTGACTCCACATGGGCCTTCAGAAATACCCATTCCCGAATAAAATGAGCGTATTCATCTGAGGCGGCTTCGGGAGCGCGTAAGGCGATCAGTTCGTGATCGATCGCCTCGATCGCCGTCAGCAAATCGGCTGGGACAGCCGGCACGCATGCCGTCACCAGCAGGGCGCCGCAGGTGCCGATAAACGCGTGCGTGTATCGCGGAAACCAAGAACGGCGCATGAACGGTTGACCTATCTCTTCTTCGCCAAACGAACGCCTTTGCCGACTTTCGCCAGTGCAGCTTGTATCTCAGCCGAGACGGCTTGGCTCTTGTCATGAATCGCCTTCGCTTGCGCTTGCGCGCCCGGGTAGTCCTCCTTATCAAGCGCCATCTGGACTTGGTTCAACGACGCCTTCAGAGCCTCCGCATCGGTTTTAATGGCCTCAACGGCGGCGCGGTCTTTCCCCACCGGCGCCTGCGCGACCAAATCCCATGTCGACTTCACGGCTGCTTGCGCAACCTGCTGAGCCTGAAGAGCGGCGGCTTTGGCCTCCTCTTTTCTTTTGGCCGTTTCGCTCTTTACGCGTTCACCATCCGCTTTTGCCGAGGCGGCCAGTTGTTCAGCCTTTCCATAGTCCCGAAACAGAGCCAACTTCCCATCCTGGTCGTCGACCTCTTTCTTGAGCGCGGCCAGAGTTCCCTCCAATTTGGCATACTCGTCCGCGGTATAGGTGGACGCCCCGCTCTGCTGCGCTTCTTGCACCGCTTTTTCTGCAGCCTGGATTTGATCGGCGGGCGGCTGAGTGCAGCCACTCACTAACAAGCTTGTCAAAGCAAGCGGTCCAAGGATCATTCGTCTCATTATCATGACAATCTCCTTCATCATATGCCCGGCTCAGACCCGGTCGTGGCCGCTCAAGGCTAACCCGATGATCGCCCGTGCTTCTTGCCCTTTCTCTTGCCTTTTCCGGCTTTCTTACCTTTCTTGCTCTTCCTCTCTTTTTCTCCCTCTAGCTTCTTTTCCGACTCAACGGCACCAGGAGCAGTCATGCTTGGAGGAGGGGCAATCTCCGGGGTGGCGGGAGCAGTTTCCTGTGCATGCACCACAGTGCCGATCCCAAAAGCGGTCAAGATCGCGAACACCACTACATTGCCGACACACTTCGCCATAGTTATCTCCTAGTTTCATTACAGCAGTGACTTGGCAGACCTCATTACTTGGCAAAGTCAGTGCCATCTTCAGGATGATGTGGGTATAGGTAAGCCTTTGAATATCAACCATACAGATGCCGGCGATGTTGGCGGGAGAAGGCGGTGCTGTGGCAATCTGGCAAAGTTAAAACAAAAGCGCCTCAAACGAACCTTTTCGCGGTCGACTCGTGAGAGATTGATTCCATTTAATTGGCTGCGATCAAATTGACAGGCCTCTCAGAGGCCCATATAATGCGCCCTTCATTGAAAAAGAGAAATTCGCCGGAGAGAGGAGAGCCATGTCATTTACATATCAGCAACCTTCTAAGCTCAAGCGGAAACGGGAACATGGGTTCCGTAAGCGGATGAGCACAAAGAATGGACGGAAAGTCATCGCCCGACGACGTGCCAAGGGACGCGCACGGCTGACCGCATAATCCCTAACCCGATCGAAAGTCGCTCCATCGTCCAGTCCCTTCGGCGCTTCTCGTGCGGAGAGGCGCGCGCCTCGTTGTAGTCCCTTTCCCGCCACGGCTACTCCTACACGAGATGACTCATCGGACAGGGTGCCAGCGTGGAGTCGTCTTCTTGATGCCAAAGCAGAAGGACAAGGGCATCTTCCTTCGGGCCACACGCGATATCGAGCATGTGAAGCGGCGAGGGCGCCGATCCTCGACCGGCCTGTTCAATCTTTTGGCGGCTAGCATGGAAGAATTTCCGACCAGGGTCGGCATCGTAGTAGGGAAGCGGTTTGGGGACGCCGTCCGGCGCAATAAGGTCAAGCGGATCTTTCGTGAGTTAGTTCGGGCCCTGCGTCCAGACTTTCTCCCCGGATACGGCGTCGTCGTATTTCCGAAGCGAGAGGCCCTCCAGCAACCCTTTGCCCATTTGAAGCAGCAGTGGGAAGCCGCGCTTCGACGTACTGGCGTGCTGCGGCCGAGAGCGAAGTGATGCGCACAGTATGTCTCTCGCTCATCCGCGGATACCAGATCTTCGTCTCCCCTTGGTCCGGACCGGCCTGCCGGTTTGAACCGACGTGTTCCCAGTATGCCATCGAGGCGATTGTGCGCTACGGGACGGTGCGCGGTCTTGGATTAGCTGGGGTTCGCCTGCTGAAGTGCCATCCCTTCCATCCCGGTGGAGAAGACCCGGTTCGCTAACCGTCAGAGCATCGTAAGGAAAGCATAGCCCATTCATGGAAAAGCGCGTCGTCCTCTTCTTGGTCTTATCACTCGCGATTATCTTCGGCTACGAGTACGTGTTGAAGGAATTGGGGATTACCCCCCCGAGCGTTCCGACGCCCGAGACGCCGGTCGAGATCTCCGGGTCGACACCTGCCGCCAGACCGAGCCGGCCGACCGATGCCTCCACTACACAGCCATCCCCCCAGGCTGTGGCTCCGCCCGCTCCTCCACTGGGCTCAGACAGTCGGCCTGCCGCCATAGAGGAGGTGGCCATCGACACGGATTTGTATCACGCGAAGTTTTCGTCGCACGGTGCCGTCATCACCAGTTGGGAACTCAAACGCTATCGAACGACTCCTGAGGATCAGCCTGTCCAGCTGGTCCGACAAGGCGCCAAGTTTCCAGGACCATTGACGGTCGTGACGGATGATGTCGCGGTGACCAAAGAACTCACAAGCGGGGTGTATACGGTCGCACGGGATTTTGCGGCGCTGGATGAGTCACATCCCACAGGACATGTGACCTTCCGGTACGAGAACCGCGAGCGTAGCCTGTGGCTTGAGAAGGAGCTGACGTTTCATCACGGCAGTTACGTCGTGGACATTGCACTGAAGCAGCGAGGGATCGACGGCTCCGTCAATGTGATCCTCGGGACGAACTTCGGCATCGTCGAATGGGGCGACGGGTTTATCGGCCTCATCGGCTCGGCCTCGCTGGTGGATGGCACAGTCGAGAAGGAAACGCCCGATACCCAACTGGAACGAAAGGGTAGTGTGCAGTGGGCCGCCCTGCAAGACAAATATTTTCTTTCCGTGTTGATGCCTCAGCAGGGTTCGTCCGTGTCCGTCAAAAAGGAAGCGGACAAGTTGGTGTCGACGAGTGTCCGCATGCCGGTGGCGCCGCCGGGCCAGGCGATCGGGCTTCAGCTGTATGCCGGACCGAAGGAATACGACACCCTGCGCAGTTTCCAGATCGGCCTGGAAGATACGATCGACTTCGGCTGGTTTATCTTTGGAAGTTGGGGCGTCGTGAAGGCGGTGGCCAAGCCGATTTTTTACGTCCTGCGGTTCTTGAACGAGTATACCCACAACTATGGTCTCACCATTGTGCTCTTGACCATCGGCATCAAGATGCTGTTCGTGCCGTTGCAATACAAGAGTTACAAATCCATGAAGGGCATGCAGGTAATCCAGCCCAAGGTCGCCGCTATCCAGGAAAAGTTTAAGGACGACCGAGACCGGTTAAACAAGGAGTTGATCAAGCTGTACCGGGATCACAAAGTCAATCCCGTGGGCGGGTGCCTCCCGATGATCCTTCAAATGCCGGTGTTTGTCGCGCTATTCAACATCCTCTATATGACGATCGATTTGCGGCAAGCCCCCCTGGGCGGATGGATCACCGATTTGTCCGTTCAGGACCCCTATTATGTTCTGCCCATCATCATGGGCATCACGATGGTGATTCAGCAAAAGATCACGCCGACGACCATGGATCCGACACAGGCCAAAATCATGTTGGTGCTGCCGGCCTTTATGACATTTCTGTTTATTAATTTTCCCGCCGGCCTGGTGCTGTACTGGTTGACGAATAATACACTCACCATCTTGCAGCAGGTATTGACCGATCGATTCATCTTTCGAAACCGGTCCCTGGTGACGGAACCCATCGAAGGTTCCGCCAAGAAATGAATGCGGCACCCATATGGATGGAACGCCTGAGGATACCATTTGCGCGATCGCCACACCGACGGGTGAAGGCGGGATCGGCATTATCCGAATCAGCGGAGCGCAGGCCCTCACCGTGGCGCAGCAGGTTGTGCGACTGCGATCCGGCCGCTCGTTAGCGTCGACGCCCTCCTACACCCTTCAGCTTGCAGATGTATGTGTGCCCAAAGGATCCGCGGCGACTCAGGTCCGCACGATGCTTCGAATGGAGGTGGACGTCATAGATGAGGGACTGGTTGTCGTGATGCGCGCACCGCGGTCCTATACTGCGGAGGACATCGTGGAGTTACATTGTCACGGAAGCGCCATCGTGCTGGGTCGCGTGTGCCAGGCGTGCCTTGCGGCAGGAGCCCGGCTCGCGCAACCAGGTGAATTTACCAAACGCGCATTCTTGAACGGGCGTCTCGATCTGTCCCAGGCCGAGGCCGTCCTGGATACGATTCGTGCGACCTCTGCCGCCGGACTACGGATAGCGCAACGGCAATTACGGGGACAATTGGGCCGCCAAGTGGATCTACTCCGAACGAGACTCGTGACCATATTGGCGCAGGTCGAGGCCGGGATTGATTTTGTCGACGAGGACATCTCGTTTATCGATCGCGATGCGCTGGTGCGGGCGCTAGACGAGACGCTCGCACACATCCAAGCCATGCTGGCAACCGCCAACCGCGGGCGCGTCTTACGCGAGGGAGCCAGGGTCGTCATTGTCGGTCGTCCCAATGTCGGGAAGTCGAGTCTGCTGAATCGGCTCCTAGAGGAGGAACGGGCCATTGTTACGGATGTTCCCGGGACCACCCGGGATGTCCTTGAAGAGGACGTGTCATTTGGCGCGTTGAGGTTGACCCTTGTCGATACGGCCGGGTTACGTGACACCACCGATACGGTGGAGCAAGAGGGAATCAAACGCACGGAAGCCGCTCTCCGGCAAGCTGATGTGGTGCTGCATATGCTAGATGCCGGTGAGATCAGAGATGGCGCGGCTGCTCACGCACTCGAGACGGGATGCGATGCGAAAAGCGTAGTCGTCGTGAACAAAATGGATCTCCTTGATGAGCCGGTGGCCGAAATGGTTCTGGCACGAGCTGCGCGGATGGCCAATCAGAGCGTCATTCCGATATCGGTTCACGCAGGCCGTGGCATCGACGCGCTGAAAGCCGCCATTGAAGTCCTGTTGGGACAGGCATCCCTCGAAGCGACCGACGGCGTAGTGGTCACCAACATACGGCATGCGGATGCCTTGGCGAGAGCGGCTCGGTGTCTTCAGGACGCACTGCGTGCGGTCAGAGCGCATGGCACGGCGGAATGTGTCGCCGTAGACTTGCGTGACGCCTCCGATGCTTTGGGAGAAGTGACGGGTGCGATCACTTCCGAAGACGTTCTTAACAGCGTTTTCTCCACGTTCTGTATCGGCAAGTAGGAGGAGCATGGCTGAGGCGTATGATGTCATTGTCGTGGGAGGCGGGCATGCGGGGTGCGAAGCGGCTCTGGCATCCGCCCGCATGGGAGCGAAAACGCTGCTGTTGACCATGGACAAAGATCGAATTGCGCAGATGTCTTGCAATCCTGCGGTCGGGGGCATCGCCAAGGGCCATTTGGTCAAGGAGATCGATGCGCTGGGTGGCGAAATGGGCCGCAACACCGACCGCGCCGGTATTCAATTTCGCGTTATTAACACCAGCAAAGGACCGGCCGTGCGCGCCTTGCGGGTGCAGTGCGATAAGGCGCTCTATCGACGCGCCATGCAGGAGACGTTGGCAGCCGAGCCGAACCTCTGCATCGGAGAAGGCACCGTCGATCGCCTGGTCACGAGCGGTCTCGCCATCACTGGAATCGTCACGGGAGCGGGCCAGGCCATCACCGCCAGGGCCGTAATTCTGACATCAGGAACTTTCCTTAAGGGACTTATCCATATCGGGCTGAACCACTTTCCCGCCGGTCGTGCTGGAGAAGCCTCGGCCGAGCACTTGTCGGATTGTATGCGGGACCTGGGCTTTGAAGTCGGTCGACTGAAGACTGGGACGCCACCCCGGCTTGACGAGAAGACGATAAACTTCGCCGTGATGGACCCACAGCCGGGGGACGATCCACCGCCGCCTTTTTCGTCGCGTACACGGCGGATCACGAATCCGCAAATCGTCTGTCACTTGACCTACACGAATCAGCAAACTCATGACATCATTCGGGCCAACCTGGACCGATCACCTCTGTATAGCGGCGTCATTGACTCTGTCGGTCCTCGATATTGTCCCTCGATTGAAGACAAGGTCGTGCGCTTTGCCGACAAGGAGCGGCACCAAATTTTTGTGGAGCCAGAAGGCCTGCAGTCGTCAGAATTCTATCCGAACGGCATTTCGACCAGCCTGCCGGTTGACGTACAGGCCGCTATCTTGAGAACTATTCCGGGCCTTGAGCAGGCGGCGATGCTGAAGCCTGGCTATGCCATCGAATACGACTATTTTCCCCCGCGGCAACTGCACGCGACGCTGGAAACCAAGCTACTCGCCGGTCTCTATCATGCAGGGCAGATCAACGGAACATCGGGGTATGAAGAGGCGGCCGCACAGGGCCTCATGGCCGGCATTAATGCCGTTCTCAAACTCAACGATCAGCCCGGATTAGTGTTAGATCGATCGCGCGCTTACATTGGGGTGCTCATTGATGACCTCATCACGAAGGACACTTATGAACCGTATCGCATGTTCACCTCGCGAGCGGAGTACCGATTGCTGCTTCGCCATAGTAATGCCGACCTTCGCTTAACTGAGATCGGCCATACCGTCGGCTTGGTGAGCTCCGCTGACGTTGAGAAGCTGCGCTACAAGAAGAGCCGCATTGACGGGGAGATCGCGAGGCTGAACGAGACCCGGCCAAAACTGACCGAGCGCCTGGCGAGTAAGCTGAAAGGTTCGGATTTGGAAGATGTATCGACCGCTCAAACGTTTGCTCAACTCCTACGACGACAAGAGTTTTCCTATACGCAACTCGTCCGCACTTTCGAGATGGAAGGAGAGCCCAACGCGGAGATCGCCGCCGAGGTCGAGCTGCAGATTAAATACGAAGGGTACATTCGTCGTCAGTTGAGCCAAGTCGCGAAAGTGAAACGATTCGAACATCGAGCCATTCCTCCGGCCATGGAATACGACGCCGTTGTTGGATTTTCACGAGAAGTGCGGGAGAAGCTTAAGAAAATTCGGCCCGAAACACTCGGACAGGCCTCAAGAATATCTGGCATAACGCCAGCCGCAGTCGCACTCTTGATGGTGGCCGTGGAAAAATACCGCCAATCCCCGCCGTGTACCTTTCCATCTGACTCTACAGACCCGTTGATCTTTTGAGCCGATTCGCGTATCTGTTCCACGTGGAACATGGTAGTTCTCTCCCACTTCTTGCCGAGTACACCGCTTCCATAGGCATTGCACTCTCAAACGAGCAACTTCAGGCCTTTCAAACCTATCTCGTCCAGTTGCAGCTATGGAACCGATCTACCAACCTTACCAGCATCACAGATGCGGAAGACATCGTTGCAAAGCATTTCATAGACTCCATCGCTGCTCTTCAAGCTGAAACCATGGCGATAGGAGCTCGCGTGTTGGATGTGGGATCCGGAGCAGGATTCCCTGGTATCCCATTGCACGTTGCAAGACCGGACCTCCATGTCGCCCTCCTTGAACCGGCTCAAAAAAAAGCGTCTTTTCTCCATTTTATTGCCGGTTCTCTCCACCTGGACCGCGTCAAAGTGTATAACGAAACCTTCGAGCGCTTCATGGTGCGGCACCGATTGCAACGCTTCGAATACATCGTCACCAGGGCACTGCGATACGATGTGATTCTGGCTCATGGACGGGCACTGCTCAACCCGGGAGGGAAGATCATCTTATATCTGTCACAGCCTTTTGAGGCAGGCCAGTGGAGCAGTGACTGGGTTGTTGCGAAACAGCACCAGTTTAACCTTCCCAGGGGAAAGGGTAGCCGCTCGATCGCAGTAGTAGTTCCTGCTGTCTAACTGTTCCACGTAGAACATAAGGTCCTAAACCAGAGGTGCGGTTGGTGTCCAGGATTATTGCAGTAGCGAATCAAAAGGGTGGGGTGGGAAAAACCACAACGTCTGTCAACCTCTCATCGGCCATTGCGGTGCAGGGGAAAACCGTGCTTTTGGTTGATCTGGATCCTCAAGGCAACGCGACTAGCGGGCTTGGAGTGGACCCTCGTACTCTAAACGGGACGGTGTATCACTGTTTAATCAAGCAAAAAGCCGCGTCCGACGTCGTAATCAAAACCAACGTGAACGGGCTGTGCCTGCTCCCCGCCAATGCCGAGCTAGCCGGCGCGGAGGTGGAACTCGTTAACGTACCGGACCGCCAGAACAATCTAAAGGCTGCGCTTGCTGAACCAGGGGACCGATTCGACTTCATTTTTATCGACTGTCCACCGGCACTCGGCATTCTCACCATCAATGCCCTCGCAGCCGCTCATTCGGTTCTGATTCCAGTTCAATGCGAATATTACGCGATGGAAGGTCTAACCCGTCTACTCGAGAGTATTGAACGGGTTCGCCAGTCATGCAATCAAGCACTGGAACTGGAAGGTATTGTATTGACGATGTTTGACGCACGGAATACTTTGTCGCGCCAGGTGTTGGAGCAAGTGCGTGAGCACTTCGGCGAGAAGGTGTATCACGCAGTGATTCCACGCAATGTCGCGCTGGCCGAAGCGCCGAGCTATGGTCGCCCAGGAATCTTATACAACGCCGCATCTTCCGGTTCGCAGGCGTACCTCGCCCTAGCCAAGGAGTTTACATCTCATGGAGAAGAAAGCACTCGGTAAAGGGCTCGACGCGTTGCTGCCGACGCCTAAGCAGGGGACGGCTTCAGATTCAGACGTCCAGCAGTTGCGCATTGATGCCAGACTACCGAACCCGTCTCACCCCCGTCAGGTGTTTGCCTCGGGTGAACTCGCCGAACTAACCGCGTCAATCAAAGAAAGCGGCGTGCTACAGCCTGTGATGGTCCGGCGTAAAGGCGATGGCATCTACGAACTCATCTCAGGCGAACGGCGGTGGCGCGCCTCCAAAGAGGCCGGTTTGGCAACGATCCAAGCGGTCATCAGAAACTGCAGCGACCAGGAGTCTCTGTTGTTAGCCTTAGTGGAAAACCTGCAACGAGAAAATCTGAATCCGATGGAAACCGCGCGCGCCTATGCGCGGATGATGAAGGAATTCGGCTTTACCCAGGACGTCGTGGCTCAAAAGGTAGGCCGTGACCGTACGTCAGTGGCCAATGCCGTCCGCCTCATGAATCTCCATCCAACCGTCCAGGCACTGGTCGAGTCGGGCACGATCTCGGCGGGGCACGCCAAAGTGATCCTTGGGTTGGACTCCCCTGATAACCAAGTGCGTGTGGCTCAGATGGTCGCCGATCGCGGCTTGTCGGTGCGAGACCTGGAGAAAGTGGTTGCCTCTTCGGCCAGCGCCAAAAAGCGAGCGGTGAAAGTGCACCAGGCGTCAGCTCACTGGTCGGATCTGGAAGCGAGACTACAGAAAAGGCTCGGCACGAAGGTCACGGTACGACCGCAAGGAGCGGGCGGAACAATCATCATTCATTATTTCTCGGCCGAGGAATTGAACGGCCTCACCGATCAGCTTCTTTCCTAGCTTCAGGCCTCTTCTCTTTTCCGCTTCCCGTCGGAAACGGCAATTGTCTTTGCTTTTTTTTTGATCGACGCTACATATCGTCTGGGCACGCGCACTCAGTATATAACGGCCTCCGTACCTGGGCATTTGGAACCCACAGAAGAGAAGGTTGACCTATGCGCGGAGCGCAACGAGAAGGGAACCCGGTCCATCCACGATCACGCGGAGCCGAGGATCACGGCATACCGAAGGGCCCCCAGTAAGAAGGAGTGCTCCGCAACAGGACCTCGACGTCACT
>JACVSD010000088.1 GCA_014534095.1 Nitrospiraceae bacterium | reverse complement strand
GTGTTGACTCCTAGGTTCCGGCTGGTCGTCGAAATCAAAGGTCAGCGCGTCATTGATCTGCACTTGTGCAAAGTAACCGGGGCCCGGCTTCACCTGTAAACCGAAGATCTCAGCAAAGAACTCTGCAGCAACCTTTTTGTCGCGCGCCGGCACGATGGTATGGTCGAGGACAATCGCCATAGAGCACCTCCTTGCTCAGTACACATCTACACCTGATCACGTTCACAAAAGGATCTCTGTCCCGAGCCGCACGCCGTTTGTACCGTTGAACCCCCTTTCCCGGTCCCACAGGCTTCGAAACGCGCAATGTCGCCGTGGCCTGTCTCACTGGCTTGCAATTTTCTTGACACTGCGCCGGTGTTTCCTTACAACCCGCACCCTAGGCAGGCTTGCGCCGGTTAACGATCAAGCTTGTTCCGGCTCTTGCGCCCGTGTTGGCGCTCCGTCGC
Source organism: Nitrospiraceae bacterium (assembly GCA_014534095.1). The sequence goes on along the minus strand of JACVSD010000088.1, from coordinate 6,481 downwards.
CTCGCATCATCTCTCACCGGAGTACGATTCATGGCCGATTCACCGCACACTCACAAGCAGACGACGTTTGCGCAATGGTGCCGAGACTGTATTCGGATGCTATCCTACGAAGATATCCTGAGCTGTACGGTGTATCTCCCGCCCATGTTCTTCATGGTCGGCCCTGCGGCCATTGTCGCCAATACTCCACTGATCAATCTCATGTTGAATGCGGCCGTCGGGTTCACTGTCAGCGGAACGCTGCACTGCATCGGGCATCGGTTACTCATGGGTCTGCCGAGAGAGCCGCGGGCGGTTTACCTCTCCCACTCCCTGCGCCTGCCTCTGCGACTAACCCTGACACAATTTATCTGGCTTATGGAACTCGTCGTTGCGGCCGGCATGTTCAGCGGGATCATGGGAAAGCGCGCCGTCTTCACCGGCGGTGCACAGGGACTCCTGATCGGCGTCCTCTGCCTGACGGCTGGGCTCGGCCTGTATTTCCTCCCCGTCTATCTGGGAAGACTCTGGATACGGCGCTATGATCCGGCGATGCCGCTGTCAGGCCCCACGGAGGACGAGGTCAGCCAATCTCTCTGGTTTGGCTCCGCTTCAACGAGACGCGAGGAGCCACGGGCCTGACCGTCAGAAGTCGATGTCATCCATACCGTCGTCCAGCCGAGGACCTTCCGTATGGATCGATCCGTATTCCGGCGACGGCGTGAAGAACCGTCGCCGCCGGATCTTGAGACGTAGACGTCTGCTGCGATCCGAAGAATGATGTTCATTCACGCGCACTATTCCGGCGGAAGCGGAATCGTCAGCAGAATCCCGCCCATGACGTCGCCCCGTTTGAAATCCCGCTTAGGGCTATTCTCGTGTCCGTTATGGCACCCGACGCAGGACTGCGAGACCGCCCTATCGGCATACAGCGCCTGGAATACCCTAGTGCCACGCTCCGTTGTCACGGCAGTATAGGGTCGATCATGATTCGCCTGAATGGCTCTTAGACCGATGCGCTCAAATTCAGTGGTCGGTCCGTTCTGTTTATTGATGGCCCAGCTGCTGACCAACCGGTAGCGAAGCCCGCTGTGTTCTGCCGCCATCAAGCGCCCTGACTCCATCATGAACTGGGCCGGGAGAGGAAGCTTGCCAGCCTCTCTCCAGTTTTCACCGGCAAAGACGATACCCCGCATCTGCATCCGCTCAACCACATCCGTCGTGTAGAACGTTCGATCGGCTTGGATGATGCTATGGAGATGGTCCGCCGCCATTTCGGCTGGTATACACCTCCCTCCATCGGTTGCCTTGCCTGCACTCGTCAGGACCCCTGGGCTAAGAAGACAGGTCCCAAGCATTCCAACCGCGAGCCCAACCCAAAATTGTGTGGACTTCATGGCCGTCTCCTTCGTTCAGTCCAAACCTGGTTATCGGCGATCCGATGCCTCACAACGCAGCCAATCCGGACATCTGCTACGCGGCACCGAGAACGGCTCCGAGATCAAGCGGCCGTTGGGACAAGTCCGCCCAGAGATCCCCCATGCGGCGGACTCTGGCGAGCAGCGTACCGATCGTGAAGTCTTCCGGTCTCGCACCGTCGGCTAGTTCTTGCCAGGTCACCGGAGCCGACACGCCGGCAAACGTGCTGTGCCGGGCACTGTAGGGTGCCGCCATCGTTTTGGCCCGCAAATTCTGATCGGAATCGATATACACGCGTCTGCCACGTTGTTGAATCGCTCGTGCCACCGTGGCGAGCGTCGGATGCTTGGCGGCGATGTGTCCGGCAAACTGCAGCACGAAGGCCCGGGTCGTCGAGTAATCGGTGTTCCGCACGGGCACATAAATGTGGAGGCCGCTCATGCCGCTGGTTTTCACCCCGTGCGGAACGCCATGGGCATCAAGGACATCATGAAGCCGGCGCGCCACGTCGACGACCTGAGCGAATGACACGGCGGGACTCGGATCCAGATCGAACACCGCAAAGTCCGGCCGGTCCGGTGATCCCAGGCGGGATAACCACACGTCCTGCGAAATCATGTCGAGTCCGACACAATACAGCAATGTGGTGAGATCGCCTCCGATCAAGCGAGGTTCGAAATTTTTGCCCTGCGCCGCAAACGATGCGACCTTCACACCGGAAGGCGTCGCCCACTTGATACGCTGGTGGAACTGGCTGCTTCCTTCAATGCCCTCTGGAAAACGGCGGAAGCTCAGCGGACGCTCTTCAAGATAGGGCAGGAGCACCGGCGCCATGCCGATATAGAAGCGCATCAGGTCGGCCACCGTCACACCCAGACTAGGCCAAAGCACCTTGGTCGGATGTTTGACCGTGAGCCTGTGCTCATCATCGATCCTGATCGGACCGCCGCCGGGACGCTGCTCAACGCGACCGAGCTCCCGCAACAGGTCCTGCCTATCGTGATGTCGGCTCTGAGACGGCCGAAGGAGGGCGGAGCGTGCCGGGGTCTGCTCGGCATGGGTCGTACGAGTCCGCATCGCCATACTTCATTCTATCGCGCCTATCGCCGGGAACGGCACCAACATCCCCCTGCGGCGGGCGAACCTAGGTGGCGTGCCAACTTGTGACCCGGGACTTGCCTCATGCCCTTGACACCCTGCGCCATCGCACGTAGCCTGCCTTCCGTCGCATGGCTCGCAAACAGGTAGTCATTATCGGAGGGGGATTCGGCGGGCTCACGGCTGCCCAGTCGCTTCACGGTGTCGAGGTGGTGCTGATCGACCGCACGAATCACCACCTGTTTCAACCGCTGCTCTATCAAGTCGCCACCGCCGCGTTGTCGCCCGGCGATATCGCCTGGCCGCTGCGTACGATCTTCCGAGGCCGGCCTCATGTCCGCGTGATGATGGATGACGTGACGTCCATCGACCGCGCCGCACGTGTGGTGCACCTCCAGCACCACGGCACCGTTTCGTTCGACATCCTGATCGTCGCCCCCGGATCGCGACATTCGTATTTTGGCCATGATGGCTGGGAATCGTTTGCGCCCGGCCTGAAAACCATGACCGACGCCGTGCATTTGCGCGAGAGGATGCTGCTCGCCTTTGAGGAAGCCGAACGTGAGTCGCACCCGCTGACCTTCGTGATCGTGGGTGGAGGCCCTACCGGCGTCGAGTTGGCGGGAGCCTTAGCTGAAATCGGCCGCAAGGCGCTGGGTCCGGACTTTCCCCGCCTGCGTGTGGAGGATCTCGGCATTGTACTCGTGGAAGCCGGCCCCCGCCTGCTCTCGGGGTTCACTCCCGCCTTGTCGGCCCACGCCGCAGACGCGCTCCGGCGCATGGGAGTCACGATCAAACTCAACAGTCCGGTCACCGACATCCGTCCCGAAGGGTTGGCGATTGGCACGGAATTCATTCGCACTACGAACGTCGTGTGGGCGGCCGGTAACACGGCGTCGCCGCTCTTGGCGTCCCTCGGCGTGTCTCAGGACCGAAGCGGACGCGTCCACGTCCGTCCGGATTTGACCATCCCCGGTGATCCCGACATCTTTGTGATTGGCGACGCGGCATACTGTGTGGACGCCCGGCAGGGCCATCCACTTCCTGCCCTGGCGCCGGTCGCCATGCAGCAAGGCCGGTATGTCGCCAGACTGATTCGCCAAGGCGCCTTGCCGGCACAACGAAAGCCGTTCGTCTATGCGGATCGCGGGACGCTGGCCACGATCGGGCGCGCGCAAGCGGTGGCGCAATTCGGATCGCTCCATGTTGCCGGCCTCGTTGCCTGGCTGCTGTGGTGCGCCGTACATATCTTCTTTCTCATCGGGCTTCGCAATCGCGTACGTGTCATGCTCGAATGGATGTGGTATTACGTGACCTTCAAACCAAGCGCGAGAGTCATTTACAACCTGGCGGGACTTCCGCCCAGTGCACGCGGACAGCCGCGGCCCTGAAAGGATCGAACGCACGGGCGTATGCATCATGTCTTCTTCTTGGCGGCTGGGACCCGTTTCTTCGAGAGCGCCTTCTGTTCACCAATCTTTCTCAGGGCTACGCCTTTGTGCAGCGCGAGGCGGCCGGTCTTATCGCTCTTGACCAGATATTGCGGCTCTTCTTTCGAGGCGCGGGCGGTGTAGGTCTTGAACTTCATGGGAGCCGTGACCTTCTTTTGGATCCTGCCTCGGATGCGACCGGCTTCCGAATTCCAGCTCACGTGATCGCCGACCTTGAATTCCCGCGTCATCGTTCCTCCCCGCGTTCGCGCATTCTCTCTGACGCAGCGGCACAGAAGAACTGGACGCTTACCTAGGCGCTTCGGGACCAGAGCAATTTGGTATGCTGACTCTCGGTCTGGAATGCAGGTCAGTCGGAGAGACGATGGATATTGTGTCGCACGGGCTCTGGGGCGGGATTGCCTTTGGTCGGAGGCGGCCATCGGGCTATTGGCTGGCATTCGTGATCGGCGTGGCGCCGGATCTCTTGTCCTTCGGAGTCCTCTGGGCGGCGGCCCTGCTCGGAGTCTCGGAGAAACCTGATTTCAGTCACGGCACCCCGCCCGAATCGTCCATTCCTCAATATGTCCATCATCTCTACAACGTAACCCATAGTCTCGTGGTGTTCGCGATCGTGTTTTCCGTGGTATGGATCTCTCTGAAACGTCCGGTCTGGGAACTCGGAGCCTGGGCCCTCCACGTGGCGGTTGACGTACCGACGCATTCCTATGCCTTCTTTCCGACGCCGGTCTTGTGGCCCCTGTCCGACTGGAAGTTCGACGGCTGGCAATGGACGGCACCGGAGATTCTCATCCCCAACTTCATGCTTCTGTCGTTGCTCTATCTCTGGTACTTCGCGCAAACCTATTGGTTCAAGCGGAGAAAAGACAAGGTGCCAAGTCTCCAGTAATCCGCTTCGGTTCACCGCCTGCCCGTCGCTTGGAACCACCGTTCTCCGGTCACGCTTCGACCCCACCACGAGTGGTATGATTCAGGGAACGGACCTCTTCGTGCTTCGAGGGCAGCCTATGGACGATACATTGCTCGCGCTGGCGCAGCGGATGCCCAAAGCAGAACTGCATCTGCATGTCGAAGGCAGCCTGGAGCCCGAGATGACATTCAGACTGGCAGAACGTAACGGCCTACCGTTGAGATATTCCGGCGTGGACGCTCTGCGCGCGGCCTATGCCTTTCGCGATCTGGATGAATTCCTGTCGGTGTATTACACCGGCATGTCGGTCTTGCGCAAGGAAGAGGACTTCTACGACCTGACCTGGGCGTACCTGCAGCGCGCGCATCAAGACCGTGTGGTGCACGTGGAAATCTTTTTTGATCCGCAGGCCCATCTCGAGCGGGGCATTCCGCTGGACGTGCAACTCACCGGCATCCGCGGGGCACTGCAGGATGGGCAGGCTCGGCTGGGCATCAGCTTTCGTCTGATCCTGTCTTTTTTGCGACATCTCTCCGAGCGCGCAGCCTTTGAAACGCTCGAACTGGCGAGGCCTTACCTTGATCAACTTGATGGCTTCGGGCTTGATTCCTCGGAACAAGGCAACCCGCCCGAAAAGTTCGCACGGGTCTTCGGCCGCTGCAGGGAGCTGGGTTGCAAAATCACCATCCATGCCGGGGAGGAGGGTCCGCCCGCGTATGTGTACCAGGCCCTGGACCTGCTGCAGGCGGACCGCATCGACCATGGCAACCGCTCACTGGAAGATGCGGCCCTGGTGCAGCGGCTGGCGGCACAAGGCACGACACTCACCGTTTGCCCGCTCTCGAATCTCAAGCTCGGTGTGGTGAAAACCATGGATCAACACCCGATCCTAACAATGCTCCAACGTGGTGTTCGGGCCACCGTCAATTCCGATGACCCGGCCTATTTCGGCGGCTATGTGACCGACAACTATCGGGCACTGCTCGAACATCTACCCATCACGCGCGACCACCTCTACCAACTGGCCCGCAATGGCTTCATTGGATCCTGGCTCAGCGCAGAGGAACAATCCGGACACCTGCGCGAACTGGACAGAGTCTTTGCCTCCAGCTGATCTTTCCTGGGACGCGTGCTCACACGGCCTGCGATTCAATCTCGGACATCCCGCCAAGTTCCCTTCAACGCATGAGTGCCGTGAGTAAGGGCCCCGCCGGCACGTAACGCCGCAGCCACGAGCGCGGCTTCGGCCATTTCTTGATCCGTCGTCCCCAGCCCCCGGGCATTCTTCGCATGAATGTCGATGCAATACGGGCACTGTGTCGTGAACGCAACGGAGAGCGCCATCAGTTCCTTATACTTGGCCGGAATCGCTCCGTCTGCCACGGCTGCCTTGTCGAAAGCCATAAACGCCTTCATGGCTTCGGGCGCAAGAGCCTCGAGAGTTTTCATCTTGCTCAGATTGTTCAAGTCGTACATGGCACCTGACCTCCTCTCCGGCATCCAGTGTTGGAGTCCGGTCGAATGCGGTGTGGTGAGGGAACCGGTTTCGCGCGACGCCTGTCACGCCCGAATGCCGATCACTTCCAAGTATTCGGCGAAGACCGTGGTACAGCCGTGCCCTGCC
>JACVSD010000068.1 GCA_014534095.1 Nitrospiraceae bacterium | reverse complement strand
ATGAAACATTCTGGCGCGGGGTCAAGAAGCTCGCGACACATTATAAGAGTCGGTCGGCTGATTGGACCAGTCTGGAACAGGTCTTCTCGCAAGAAAGCGGGAAAGACCTCCGGTGGTTTTTCGCTCAATGGATCGAACAGTCGGGTGCACCGGTGATATCGCTTGGAGATGTCACGACCAGTCGTCTGCCGAGCGAAGCGACTGGAGAGCGATGGGAACTGACAACGCAGATCCGACAGGCCAGCCGGCCGTTTCGTGTCGCTCTTCCTCTTGAAATTACTATGAACGACAAAACCGAAAGTCGCTGGATCACGATCGATGGCGCGGACACTAGCGTCAAGTTGCAGCTGCCGGATCGACCGTTACGGGTGCGGCTTGATCCGGAGTGGATGACATTTCGACGGGTTGGCCGCGAGCAGTTGCCGCCCATGCTGAACCTGTACGTCACGGATTCGCATCGCGGAGTCATGCCGGCGTTCACCGACAGCACGTCTCCGCTGCAACAGGTGCTGGCGCGCATCACCGGCCAAGAAGCGCCGCTCCCATCGGAACAGAAGGCAGTGCAGCTCTCGGCCGATGCGGCGGCGCTTCCCTCGAGCGGGTCGGTGTTGATCCTGGCCACCGGCGATCGGCAGGCTGTCGTTCGTTCACTTATCGAAGAGTCATGCGACTCCCGGTTCACGCTGCATGACGGCGGTTTTGAGATTGGCGAACGGAGGTACGACGGGCCGACCTGGGCCGTGCTGTTCTCTTGCCATCGGACGAAAGCGCCGGGCAGCGTCATCACGGTGTTCTATGGTGTGACGCCTGAAGCGGTGACGAAGGTTGCTCGGCTCCTGTTCTATTACGGGTGGCATAGTGCGGTCGTGTTTCGTGACGGAGCCGTCGAGCGGCGCGATGTCTGGGAGCCTGTGTCGGATACGAAGGAGGTTGAGGTTCATGGCAATCAGTGAGCGTGTTTGTCGTGCGTTAGTCTCGGGATGCTTGGCCGTGCTGGTGTCGGCCGTCGTTGCCGCAGCCGATCCGGCGAAGAAAGAGGACAAGGCCGTGGCGCAGAAGACCTCCGAGCGTCATCTGGCCAACATCCGCCAACTGACGTTCGGCCGTCAAAATGCCGAAGCCTATTTTTCGTTTTCCGGTAATAAGCTCATCTTCCAATCGACCAATAATTGGATGAAAGACACCTACGCCGCGACGCAGAAGCCGGCGGATGTAGGACTGGGCTGTTATCAGCAGTACATCATGGACCTCGATAGCGATTCCGTGCGGTTGGTCAGCACCGGCATGGGCGCCACCACCTGTGGATATTTTTTGCCGGGCGATCGGCGAGTGCTCTATTCATCCACGCATGCCGCCGGGCCGAACTGTCCCCCCAAACCGAAACGGGACGGGGCCTATCGGTGGGCCCTTGATGATTATGATCTGTACGCCGTGAGGATCGACGGCCAGGAAATGCAGAAGCTCACCTCGACACCGGGCTACGATGCGGAAGCCACCGTGTCGCCCGACGGCAAGACAATCGTCTGGACGTCGGTTAAGGATGGCGACCTGGATATCTATGCCATGAACCTCGATGGCACGAAAGTCCGCCGCCTGACCCAGGACATCGGGTACGACGGAGGCGCGTTTTTTTCGCCTGACAGCAAGCGGATCGTGTATCGCGCTTCACATCCCACAGATCCGGTCGAGGTGAGCCGCTATCGCGAGTTGTTGGCGCAGCGCCTGGTTGAACCGGGTCAATTGGAACTGTTTGTCATGAACGCGGACGGCACGGACAAGAAGCAAGTCACCACGAATGGGGCCTCAAACTTTTCCCCATTCTTCCACCCGGACGGTCGGCGCATTGTCTTTTCCTCCAATGTCGAGACTAGAGGAGAAGGAGGCCGGCCCAGCTTCCATCTCTATCTCATCAACGAGGACGGGACGGGGCAGGAGCGCGTGACCATTGAAGGACGGTTTAATAGCTTTCCCATGTTCTCGCCTGACGGCAAGCGGTTGGTGTGGGTGTCCGACCGACATGCCAAAGAGCCGGGCGAGTTTAATGTGTTTCTAGCCGACTGGGTGCCCTAAGGGCGGTGCTGAGTGATCAGTGATGAGGGATCAGTTGAGAGTGAGGAGTCCTCGGCGTGGCCCACCACTCTTCACACTTCGCGCATCACCTCGCTAGCGTGCTCGAGCGCGACGCTAGGCGTGACGTTCTACGGTCTCCTGGACTTCGACCTGCCGATTACACGGTATGTGAGGTCCGTGACGGTCCATCTACCATGGGATCAACTCACTATTCCCTGGATGGCCTTCACCAGCAATGCCGGAGATTGGATCGGCGAAGGATCGCACTTGGTGGCGCTAAGCCTAGTCTTGCTCGCGACAGGGTGGTGGCTCTCCAAGCCGTCGATCACCACGGCCGGTATCCAGACGCTCTGGGCTCACGGAATAGCGGCCTTGGCAGCCAACATCGTGAAGCACCTGCTCGGACGTCCTCGTCCGAAATTCGTTCATTCCGGAGAATGGCAGTTCGCTCCCTCCTGGGCATCGGGCCTGGACTCCTTTCCTTCCGGCCATACCACTGCGAGCTTTGCCGTGGCGACCGTGCTGGCCAAGCGGTTCCCATGGTGCGCTGCTCTGGGGTTCGCCCTAGCCGCATTTGTGGGATTGAGCCGCGTGCTACGCGGATCGCATTTCCCCACCGACGTATGTGGCGGTGCGGTGATGGGCTTGCTGAGCGGCTCCGTGGCATCTGCTGCCTGGAAGGAATGGCGCGCGTCGCTTGAGGAGGGGCTCCGCCACGCGGCAATCGGAATGGCGGCCGCCTTTTCGCTGCTATGGACCTTTGCCCATAATGCAGATGCCGGCATGACCGGCACCCTATTGATCGCATTGGGCATCGCCGCCATGGCGACCGGGCTCTGGCTGCGACGCGTGCGATGGAGTCATGGTGTCTGGCCCGCCGGTGCGACGCACGAGAAGCTCTCGCGGGGGCTCCTCGCGTACGGCTTGGCCGCGATGACGACCGCTCCGCTGGTGGTTGCATCCGTCGGATTTGCCTGTCTCGCTTATTGGTCTCAGAGCGGCTCGGATCACACCACCCAGAGGTCGCCATCTCGGACTCCGGCGATGCTGGCCGAAGGAGCATTAGTTGGAAGTGTGGTCCTCGCCTTGACGGTGCTGTATTCCGGCCGTGGCGTGCTGCCGTTCAGGTGACGGTGGTCAAGCACCGATAGGCTAGAGCAGTGGGAGCGGTTAATGCCCGAAAATGCGCGGAGCCTGGTGATCGGCGGGAGGGACGACTCCTTCCGGAATCGTAACCATTGGTTGGCTCGCCAATAGCAGATACCCATGTCGTTTCAGAATGGGCTGAAACGCCTTGGCCTCCACCGGCAGGCGGTCGCGCATGGTCTCCGGCAAGAGGATCATCGTCTTTCCTGGGTGCATCAGCGTGGCGCGCAACCGCTCTTCCTCACCGGACGGAATAAAGACCGTCTTTCGTCTGGCATAAAATACGGTGGAAGGACGTGTTGATCCGTAGGCGATGAGTTGGTCCTTGGGGCCGAGATTTTGTCCCGCAGCATAGGCCAGCTCCTGCGGCGGGGCGATCGCATACCGGTTCAAGCCGGGGATGACCGTCACGATGACGATCAGAATTAAGCCGGCCAGCATGCCGCCGGCCGCCCAAAACGCCGCTCCCCTCCGCTCATCATTGAGCCCAAAGTACCCCACGAGCACCGTCCCAATTAAGATCACCGCGGCGGCCAAATACGGACCGCTTCCCAGATCGAACTGCGTAGCCAACGGAAATTCTCGGAGCATTTTGCCGGAAAACTTCTCATAGAGCGTTGGCACGCTCGCAAACGCCAGCGCGACGAGATAGCCCAAGGCCATCATGCCGTGGATCGAGCCGCGTAGCCCTGTGGTCAGCGGATTCTTGAGACCGTCCGACCAGTACAAGGCGGTCAGCATGGCGGCGGCAGGGAACAATGGGCCAATATAATGCGGAAGCCGAGTGGAGGACAGCGTGAAGAAGAGGAACACCCCGACCACCCACAAGGCGGCGAACCATTCAAGGTGATCATCGGGACGCGATGCGGGATCCGTGATGCGTGGAAGGTCGGCGGAGCCGTTTGCCTCCACGCGCTTCGCAATATGGCGCGTCTCCCGCCAGCTTCGAAAGGCACGATACAGCGCAGCGGGAAGCAGCCCGCTCCATGGAAAAAATCCGAGCAGCACCACGGGAAGGTAGAACCACACGGTCCCTCCGTGTCCTTCCATCGGGCTCAAAAACCGGCCCACCGTATGTACTTTCGCTTGAGTGGTATAGGCGTCGCCATGGACGACCAGCATCGCGGCGTACCAAGGTAGCGCCAAAGCAAGCAGAAGAAGCAGGCCGGCAATGGGGAACCCCTGTTGCCAATAGGCGGTCCATCGCCGGCTCGCGGTTAGATAGAGCATCACCGTCACCAGCGGTACGGCGACTCCGACCGGTCCCTTCGTGAGCGTGGCGAGAGCCATGCCGGCATAGAACCACCACATCCAGTGCCGGGTCCTCCCCGCTCCATGCAAGCCCAGCCAAAATCCATAGAGCGACGAGGTCGTAAAGAAAATGAGCACGCTATCGGTGAGGGCCATGCGCCCCAGCGCCAGCATTTCCACATTCAGCAGCAACATTAAGGAGGCAAAGAGGGCGACGGCGTGCCCCCGCAGTCTTGAGAGAAAGAGGTACTGCATCAAAATCAGTCCCACGCCGAACAGCGCGGATGGGAAACGGGCGGCAAACTCATTGACGCCGAAAAGGTGATACGAGGCTGTCATCAACCAGTACAGGAATACCGGCTTCGCAACGCGCAGTTCCTCGTTAAAGGTTGGTGTCAGCAGATCGCCCGATGCGTACATCTCACGACCCGCTTCGGCGTTTCGGCCTTCGTCGCGGTCGGTCAGTCCCATACTGCCCAGTCCAAGGAAGAACAAGAGCCCCGACAACATGAGGAGCACCAGCAGGATGAGCGCAGGTCGGGTGGGCGACTCCTCAGTAGTCACGTGCGGAGCCTCGGGTCTGGGAGAAGCGGCGTTGGACGGCGGACCGGAGTGAGAGCCGATCATGCCTGTTGTGACGACGGCCGAACCGGATTCTTGCTCTGGTCAGCCCGGTTGATGAGTATGAGGTTACGGATGTACACGAACGTGCCGATGCCCTGGCCTGAAATGAAGACGGGGTCCTGACGATAGATGGCGTAGGCAAGCGTGATGAGTCCCCCAATGAGACTCATATACCAGAAGGCTGTCGGCACGCGGCTTTCGGCCTTCCGCTCGGAGGCGATCCATTGGACGACCCAGCGACCGAAAAAAAGACCCTGTCCCAAGAACCCGATACCGATCCAGATAACTTCGGGGCTCATGATGATGCGGTGATGAGTGATGAGGGATGGGCGATGAGTTTCTTTTTTAGAGAGCGGAGCAGGCCCAGGAGTAGTTTTCTGACTTCCTCGAGGTGGGCAAGGGCGTTGGCATCAGATGGAAATCCTAATCGTGCAGCTAAAATAAGCTGTGTTTCCAATTCGGCGACGGAACCTGACGCGATGTGGAGAAACTGTACATATTCTCTACGAGACTGCCTGGCTGCTCCCTCTGCAATATTACTCGGGATAGAGATGGCACAACGCCGAATCTGGGATGTCAAACCATAGAGCTCTTCCTTGGGGAATTGGCTTGTAAGGGCGTATGCCCGAACCGCTAGATCCATGGCCTTTTCCCAAACGTCGAGGTCCTTGTGAGTTGTAACAGTCCGTTCCATCACTCATCACCCATCACTGGATCACCGCTCACGGAATTTGTACCGCAACACTCTATTCTGCATCCAGCGCACGGCGATGAGATCGTAGAGCGATTTGAAGAGGCGGTTCCCCATGCCGTACTTCGACACGCCATGGATGCGCGGGTAGTGCCGGACCGGCACTTCCGTGACGGTGAACCCATGCATAAGTGCCAAGGCGGGGAAGAAACGATGCAGGCCTTCGAACAGCGGGATGCGCTCGAGCACCGGCCGTCGAAAAAGCTTGAGCGGGCAGCCGGTATCGTGCACGCCGTCGTTCGTGAAGCGATTTCGGACCCGGTTGGCAATGCGGGACGAAAGTTTCTTGACCAAGCCGTCCTGCCGCTCCTGTCTCCAGCCGCAGACGACATCGTAGCTGGCGGTATAGGGAAGAAGTTTCAGAATGTCTTCGCTGTCCTGCTGAAGGTCGCCGTCGATCTGAATGATGATGTCGCCGGCTGATTTTTTGAACCCGGCATCCAGCGCGCACGTCTTGCCGTAATTACGGTCAAAGTGGAACACTCGTACTTGAGGGTATCGAGCGGCCAGGCTATCCAATTCCTCGCTGCTGCCATCGGTACTACCATCATCAACGAGGATCATTTCATAGGGGCGGGATCGCGAGAGTTCATACTGATCGATCACCTTGACCAGGCTGGCGAGCAGAGGTGACAGGTTCTCGCGTTCATCTTTTATGGGGATGATGACAGAAGCCCATGGAGCGGACGGCAGGGTCATGATGGGTGTTGACTCCGGCATGAATGAACATTGACGGCGATCACGCGGGGCATTCTAGCGGATGGTCGATAGAGGGTCAAACGAAAGCCCCGTGATGGAATTGCTGCGGGCGCTGGATCTGAGCCGTGCTTGGCGCAGTATTGATTTCAGGAAGATGGAGATGAATCCTGTTGGATCATGACGCGCCATCGGTTCCGATGGTAAAGCGCATGGTGCCGACCAGGCTCATCTCGCTGACTTGTTCACCGGCATGAATCTCGACTCTGTAGCGGCCCGGCTTCCAGCCGTCGCCGGGCGGGAAGAGCCTCAGGTATCCGGTCTCGTCTTCGAGCGCCATATGCATCGCGTCCTCACTCACGAGCGTAGTGGCCGGGACACCGGGGACCTGCTCAGGGTAGCAGAGACCAAAGACCTTGAACGCCTGATAGTGTTGGTGCAAATGAAACACGATGAAGACCGCCGGAACGGTCACCGGAAAGCGCTCCGTCGGCTTGACGGGTACGATTTCATGCGTCCGGCGAAAGCCCAACTCCTCTTCAAATCCTTCCGCCGTCGTGATGGAGAGGAACATACCCTGTGGCGGGGCGTCGAAGTCGTACGGCCTCACGTCCTCGGTTTTATTCTGGAAATCAGGAATAGGCAGGTTTTTGGTGAGCGGCAGATCCTCAGCCTGGCAGACAGAGGCTCCGAGGAGAAGCGCGATGCCAAGCGAAAACGCGTTTCGCATAAGAAAACTGGTACACCTCTCACGAGCGGAGAGTCAAGGACCGAGGCTGACTGCAGCGCTTGCCCAGCAGCTCAACACTCGGCCGCTTTCTCACGTGACTCGGCCTTCTCACAAAGCGGACGGCTGATTGCTAACAGCTGCATGAGGGGCAGGCATTGCGGCTGTTTCGACGCGTCTGCTAAGATCCCACGACTCTCGCATCGTCCAACATCCGTCAACCCACGAGATACGTATGCTGCAAGACGCCGATGCCCTTCCGCAACTTATCGGGGACTATAAACCGCTCGATCAGTGGCAAGCCCACATCAATCACCTGTTCTATGGGCTGCGCGGGGATCAGGTACGGTCCTATTACCAAACCTTTGCCTCAGCCGATTATCGGCTCGCGCATGCGTTGGCCGCCCATTATTTCGAGCGCGTCACGAAGCGGGACAAGGCCTCTTCCCAGCATTCGACCGGTTCATCGCCCAACCCCCATGGCGCATCGCCGCTCACGATCATGGACTGGGAACCCGGGAACGGCAATCTCGCCGCCTGTTTCATGAGCCACCTGAAGCGCCTCGATCAGCAAGGCGCCGTTTACCCTCGGGTACGATATGTGTTGGTCGATCCGCAGCAATCCGTGTTGGATGCGGCGTTGGCGCATCCCGATGTGGCGCCGCATCGCGAACGGATCGAGGCGCTCTGCTCGTCCGTGGAACATCTGGCAGAGGTCGCGGACGGCACGGTTGATCGCATCATCTGCAGCGAATTGTGGAACGATCTTCCTACGAAGCTGATGGCCAAGAATGCCGGCGACGTCGAAGAAGAATATTTACGGCCTAATCTGACTGAAACGCTCCATGCCAAGATCCAGGATTGGTCCACCTTCGTGCAGGCGTTTGATGCGAAGGATTTGGACGTGCTGAAAACGTTCCCGCCGTTTCTGGATGATCTCGTATGGGAGAAGGAATATCGGAAAGTCGAATGGAAAGACGTCCCCTACCGGAAGACGATCACCGAGTTTCTGAAGCCGATCGACGAGCACGTGCTCGTGCCGATCAATCTGGGGGCGTTCGCCACGGTCAAAGAGGCGAAGCGCGTGCTGGCCGCTAATGCCGTCGGGTTCAGCTCGTTCGAGGCCGGGACCGCCGATATGAAAGTGCTGAACGATCCGGAGAAGCCCTGCTATGGGCAATTCGGCGGGCAGTATAGCTTCATGATCAATTTTGCCTTGGTGGAAGCGGTGGCCAAGCATCTGGGCGTGCGGCAAGTGTCGTTGGAGCCGCAACGTGAATTCGTTGGACGCGTCTTGAATACCAACGTCATCACGCTCATGGATCTTTTGGCGACGCATCCCTCGGCGGGTCCCAAGCTCAAAGCGTGGGAACAGGACCGATTGGTGCTCAAGACGATCAGGGCGCTGAACGAGACGTACGAAAGCCCGTATTCGCGCAAACTCGAGTTCCCGCTTGGGAAAGAGATGCCGCCGGAGGAGCGCGAGACATTGAACGGCATGCTGCTCTCCATGAAGCGGGACGGCATTCCCGATACGGTGGCCTATATCACGGAAGAAGAACTGACGCGGGCATCCAAAGACTTGGAAGATGTCGGCTATGATCCTGAAACGGTCAGCATCGCCTTGACCGCTCCTCCCAGTCCCATTGAGTACTATCACCTTTCTTTCTGACATCCGCCGCTCGGCCGCTCGTGTTAACCACAGTGCTTCGACCCTAGGTCGGCGGAGAGTCATATTCGGGTCCTCACTTGGTCTTCTCAGTCGTCTGGTTGTCGTCGCGATGCAAATCCGCACAGGACAAGGGGTTCCGGTAAATTTGCACTTGACATGTTCTATGAAGTTCTATACCTTTCCCCGCGGAATGGGGGACCCTCCCCCCTTTGGTAGGACAACGGAGAGGTCGTGTTGGCCCAGAGCGTCCGTCAAAGATCCGTACCCAGTAAATTCCTTCCGAACATATATCGATTACTTGTCGCGCGTTCCCGCGTTGACATCCTTCGTCACATTTCAGCGAACACGAGGCCCTGATGTTTGGTTCATTCGGTTGGATGGAACTCATGCTGATCTTGATCATCGTGTTGATCATTTTTGGCGCGGGCAAATTGCCTCAACTCGGTGAAGGCCT
>JACVSD010000023.1 GCA_014534095.1 Nitrospiraceae bacterium | reverse complement strand
TACCGCTACTGGCGGGGCTCATGATTTGGGTGGGCGCTGCCACCCCGGGATGCAAGCCGGACGCGGGGTCCGCACCACCGTCACCGCCGGTGCCGCGAGTCGAATATGTCACGGCGACGAGTCAGACCGTCCCCGATGAGCCAGCGTTTATCGGGCAGGCGGAGGCGTCGCGGCCCGTGGAGATCCGCTCGCAGGTCACCGGCATTCTCAAAGCGGTGCTGTTCTCCGAAGGCCGGGACGTCAAGAGAGGCAATAAGCTCTACCAAATCGATCCGGTTCCGTTTCGGGCCGCCTACGAGAGTGCCAAAGCCCGCATTTCCCAGGCGGAAGCGCGGCTGGTCCAGGCCAAGCAAAACCTGGCGCGTGTGAAGCCGCTCTTGGCTGAACAAGCCGTCAGCCAGAAGGACGTGGATGATGCCAATGCAGAGGATCTCGCTGCGAAGGCAGCCCTCGAAGGCGCGAAAGCGGACCTCATGAAAGCGAAATTCGACTTCGATAACACAGTGATCCTGGCGCCGATTGACGGATTGATCGAGCGAAGCCGGTATTATGAGGGCCGATTGGTCTCGGCTCAAACCGATTTGCTGACCATCATCCACCGCGTCGATCCCATGTACGTGGTGGTCAACGTGCCGGAAAGCTTTCTTCTGAAGCGGCGCGAAGACGCGGTCGCGATGGGGCTCCAGCATCCGGGCCTCAAGGAACTTAGAGGAACGATCATCTTTGCCGACGGTAGAACGTATCCGCATGACGGAGTCCTCGATTTTGCCGACGTCGGCCTTCGGACCGAAACCGGTTCTCGGCAGGCCCGATTTGTGGTGCCCAATCCCGATCGCGTGCTGCTCCCGGGCCAGTTTGTCACCGTGCGTTTCAAAGGCACCGTCAAAGACAATGTCGTCCTGGTGCCGCAGCGGGCGGTTCAGCAAGGTCCGCAGGGACCCGTCGTGTTCCTCGCTGGTGCAGGCGACAAAGTCGAAATCCGTCCGGTGAAAGCCAGTAGCTGGCAGGAAACTGCATGGATTATCGAGTCAGGGGTCAACCCGGGGGAACGAATCATTGTCGAGGGTTTCCATAAATTGGCTCCGGGCGCCCCCATCCAACCTATGCCGGCGCGGAACGGAGAGACGCCGCCCGGCACTCCCGCGGGGGCTGAAGCCGGTAGCGGGCCTGCCGGGAGAGAGACCAAGTGAGTTCACGATTCTTTATTGACCGGCCGATCTTTGCATCGGTTCTTTCTATCGTGATCGTGGTCATCGGCCTCGTTGCGCTGACGACCCTGCCCATTGCCCAATTTCCGGACATTAGCCCGCCCGTCGTCCAAATCGAGGCCGACTACCCCGGAGCCAGCGCCGAGGTGGTCGCCGACTCTGTGGCACGGACGATTGAGATTCAACTGCCCGGCATTGACAACCTCCTGTATTACGACTCCACCAGCACAAACGACGGCCATGTCAGTATCCGGCTCACGTTTGAAATCGGTACCGACGTCGATATTGCCCAGGTTCAGACGCAGAACCGGGTCAAGCTCGCGGAGCCGTTTCTGCCGCCGGAAGTCGTTCGGCAGGGATTGACCGTCCTCAAGTTCTCCCCGGACTTGCTGGCTGTGATCGCCTTGAGTTCTACCGATCCGACGCACGACACGGTCTTCATCTCGAATTACGCGCTCCTGCGTGTCATTGATAGCCTCAAGCGGATTCCAGGTGTCGGCCAGGCGCTGGTTTTCGGCCAGCAAAATTATTCCATGCGCCTGATCCTCGATCCGGTCCGGATGGCGCAGTTGGGATTGACGCCGAGCGATATCGCCAATGTGGTGCGGGAGCAGAATCGCGATTTTCCGGCCGGGCAGGTCGGACGCGAGCCGGCCCCGAAAGGCACGGAACTGACGATCCCCATCATCGCGCAGGGGCGCCTGACCGAGGTCAAAGAATTCGAACAGCTCATCGTCCGGGCCCTGCCCGATGGATCGATGATCCGTCTTAAAGACGTGGCACGGGTTGAGTTAGGGGCCCAATCCTATGTGATGGAGGGGCGCTGGAACGGGAAACCGAATGTGTTCCTGATCACGTTCCTGGCCCCCGGCGCCAATGCGCTCGACACGGTGAAGCGGGTACGCGGGAAAATGGATGAACTCGCCAAGTCGTTTCCGGCGGGCATGCTCTTCGACGTCCCGTACGACACCACGAAGTTTATTGAGGTTTCAATCAAGGAAGTGCTGAAGACGCTGGCCGAGGCGATGGTTCTCGTTATTCTGGTCGTATATCTCTTCTTGCAGAGTTGGCGCGCCACCTTGATTCCGGCGGTGGCGGTCCCCGTGTCGCTCATTGGGACCTTTGCCGGCATGGAGGCCTTGGGCTTTTCGATAAATACGCTGACGTTGTTCGGCATGGTCTTGGCGATCGGCATCGTCGTGGACGATGCCATCGTCGTGGTCGAGAATGTCGAGCGCCACATGCGAGAAGATATGGTCTCGGCCAAGGAGGCTGCCAAGCGGGCGATGGCCGAAGTGACGCGGCCCGTGATCGCCATCGTCCTGGTGCTGGGCGCTGTGTTCGTGCCGGTCGCCTTTCTCGGCGGCATCACCGGCGAGCTGTACAAGCAGTTTGCCATTACCATTGCCATGGCGGTGACCCTCTCCGGGGTCGTGGCCCTCACGCTGAGTCCCGCTCTGTGCGCCCTGGTTCTCAAACCGGGCGGCGAGCATCACCAGACGGGGTTCTTTGCGCGCTTCAATCGATTCTTTAACTGGACCCGCGACCGCTATACCGGAGCGGTAAGCCTGGTTATCCAGCGTTGGGTCCTGTCGCTCGGCGTCTTCGGTGTTATTGTGTTGGTGGCCTTCGGTCTGTTCCGGGTCATTCCGCCGAGCTTCCTGCCGGATGAAGATCAGGGCTATTTCATCACCGTCGTGCAGCTCCCGGACGGTTCGTCGAAGCAGCGGACGGATGCGGTATTGAGCAAGGTGGAGCAGTATTTCCTGTCGCTTCCGGCCATCCACTCGACGGATGCGATGTCCGGCATGAACTTCGTCTTCAATACGCGCGGGCCCAATTCAGCCACGATGTTCGTCCCATTACGTCATTGGGACGAGCGCTCGCCTGCCGAGCATGTGCAGGCGCTGGTCGGTGGAGCCTATGGCGAGTTCGCCAAGATTCCGGAGGCCTTAATCCTCGCCTTCAATGCGCCGCCCATCCGGGGTATCGGCGCGACCGGCGGGTTCTCGCTTCAAGTCCAAGACCCGAGTGGAGGCGATTTCCGGCAGTTCGCGGCGATCACGCAGGAGTTTGTGGCGAAAGCCAAGGAGAACCCTGCCATCGGCGGCATTGGCTCGAACTTTCGCGTGACCGCGCCGCGGCTCTACGCGCGGGTCAACCGCGAGCGGGCGAAGGCGTTAGGCGTGCCCATATCTGAGATCTTCGACACGATGCAGGCATACTTCGGGAATTTGTACATCAATGACTTTCTCAAGTTCGGTCGGGTTTACCGCGTACAGACCGAAGCTGAAGCAGAGTACCGGTCAAGTCCTGCCGATATCGGCAACGTGTATGTTCGATCGCTGAGCCCTGCTGCTACGGCGCTGACGAGCAAAACCGCCACACCGGGACTCGGGGGAACCGGCCTTGGTGGGACGATGATCCCGCTCGGCACGGTCGTCGACACGGAATTCACGAGCGGTCCGGATCCCGTGACCCATTTCAACGGCTTCAACACCGCCTGGGTCCTCGGAGCGGCGGCTCCAGGGCACAGTTCCGGGCAGGCGCTGGCCGCTTTGGAGCGAGCGGCGCAGGAGGTGCTGGTGCCTCGCGGGTACACGATGGAATGGAGCGGCATCTCCTATCAGGAAGCCAAAGTCGGAGGGCAATCCGGCCTGGCGTTCGGGTTTGGTCTCTTGATGGTCTTTCTGGTGCTGGCTGCGCAGTTCGAGAGCTGGACGGTGCCGTTGGCTGTCATCCTGGCCGTGCCGTTCGGCGTGTTCGGGGCCATGTCCGCTGTTTGGCTCCGCGGTATGACGAACGATGTCTATTTTCAAATTGGTCTGGTGACGCTGATCGGCCTCGCCGCGAAAAATGCCATCTTGATTGTGGAGTTCGCCAATCATCGGCGAGCTTCCGGCATGCCGCTCGCGAGAGCCGCAATGGAGGCCGCCCGCCTGCGCTTCCGCGCCATTATCATGACGTCCATGGCTTTTATCGGCGGCGTCTTGCCGCTGGCGATCGCCACTGGAGCCGGTGCCGCCAGTCGCCAATCGATCGGAACTGGCGTGTTGGGCGGCATGTTGGCCGCCACCTTTCTGGCGATCTTTTTCGTGCCCCTCTTTTTCGTGACCGTGCGAAAGGTCAGTGAGCGCTGGTCTCCGGTCGAGGGACAGACCCCGTCCGCTCCGATGCCACCCGAACCGGTTCACCCGGCCTATGCCGGGCCTCCGCTGGACGGTGAGCGGTGAGGCGCGCTGGAGCCCTCGGAAGGGCGATGATCGCACTGACGGCGAGTCTCTTGTTGGTTTCATGCGCGATGGGTCCGGACTTCCAGCGTCCGGAAACCGACACAGAAGACCGGTTCCGCATGGCGGAGACGTCGTCCGATACGCCTTCGCTGGCCAACCTCGCTTGGTGGCAACTCCTGCGAGACGAGCAGCTGCAACAGATGATTCACACCGCGTTGGCCGACAATCGAGACCTGCGCCGTGCCGTTGCCACGGTCGAAGAGTTCCAGGCACGGGCCCTCATTGCAAAGTCGGAATGGTTGCCAGGGGTGCAGCTCTCGGGCAGTGCCCCCACGTTCGGACGCAAGACCATTTTCTTGTTTCCGGGTTTTGCCAGCCCCTTCAACTACTATTTGCAAGGCAATCTGTCCTGGGAGCTCGATGTGTGGGGACGCATTCGACGGTCCAATGAAGCGGCCCGCGCGGATCTGCTGGCGAGGGAGGAAAATCGCCGGGCTGTCGTGCTGCAGTTGGTCAGCGGCGTCGCCGAGGCCTATTTCAACCTGCTGCAGTTCGATGCGCAGTTGGATATCGCCAGACGCACGTTGCAATCCTGGGAAGAGTCGGTCCGCATCGCTCAGGCGCGCCTCAAACAAGGCATGACGTCCCGATTGGATACCGATCAATTTGACGCTGAGCGGGCGAATGCCGCCGCGCGTGCCGCCGAGCTGGAACGGCAAATGGTGCAGGCGGAGAACCAGATGAGCGTACTGCTCGGCCGGAAACCCTGGACCATTCCTCGCGGCAAACCACTGACCGAGCAGCTGGTCCCGCCGGAGGTTCCGGCGGGGCTGCCGTCCGAGCTCTTGCAGCGACGGCCGGACCTCCTTCAGGCCGAACAGGCGCTGCATGCAGCCGTGGCGCGGATCGGCGCGGCCAAGGCCGAGCGGTTTCCTAGGATTACGTTGACGGGCCTTCTCGGTGTCGCCCATCCCCAGCTATCCAATCTGTTTACCGATCCTTCCGCCTTTGGCGTGGCAGGGGCAGGGATTATCGGTCCGCTCCTGAACGGTCAGGTCCTCGGCTTCCAGCAGGAGGCGGTGGAAGCCCAAGCCAAGCAGGCAGCGGCCCAGTACGAGCAAACGGTATTGACCGCGTTTCGGGAAGTCGAGGACGCACTGATTGCCGTGCGAACGGCCCGCACGCAGAGTGACGCGCAGCAGCAGCAAGTGGCCGCGTTGCAGTCCGCCCTCCGTCTTGCCGAACTACGGTACAAAGGCGGCCTCGCCAATTACCTGGATGTCTTGGTCGCACGGCGCAATTTGTTCGAGGCCGAACTGGCGCTCACCGGGACCCGCCGTCTCCATCTCGTCTCCGTGGTGCAGCTGTACAAGGCGCTGGGGGGAGGCTGGTCCACTCCGGCGACACCGCAACCGACGGCGGAACCAGTCAGCATCAAACAGTGAGCGGGTCACAGGATCACTAGTCGCTGCTCTTGAACTTCCCTTCAACGGGGTTCGGCGTCCGGCTGAGATGAATCGGCTCGACCCCGTCCTGGATCCCATGCCGCTCCCAAACGTCGTGGTACGATGAAGACTCCTTTGCATCATCTGCCCTGGTAGCTCTAAGGCATGGCGTGGTGAAAGGGTATCATGGCCAACCAAAGCAAGCGACTTGACTCCAACGTGCCGGGAAACTTCTATGTGGACGCCACCTGTATCAATTGCGATACCTGTCGGCAACTCGCGCCGGAGACGTTCGAAGAAGCCGGCGAATACTCCGCGGTCGCGCAACAGCCGCGGACGGATGAGCAGGTGTTGCAGGCGTACCAGGCGTTGCTCGCCTGTCCGGTGGGTTCGATTGGCGCTGAGCACATCGATAAGAGAGTCGTCCAGCAGGCCAAGGTAGGTTTCCCTCTGCAGCTCGACGAAGAGGTGTCTTATTGCGGCTTCAATTCTGAAAAATCGTTCGGCGCCAACAGCTTTTTTGTCCGGCATCCAGGCGGCAATTGGCTCGTCGATTCGCCACGGTACGTCAAGCACCTGGTAGAGGCCTTTGGCCACATGGGAGGCATCGCCTTCATCTTTCTGACCCATGAAGACGATGTGGCGGATGCCGATCTCTACGCGAGACACTTCGGCGCGATCCGGATCATCCACCGCGCCGATGCCGCAGCCGTGCCAGGCGCCGAATGGATTCTGGAGGGAGAGGACAGCCTCGAATTGCGCCCCCAGTTCACGGCCATTCCCGTTCCCGGACATACGGCAGGCAGTCAGGCGCTGCTTTACCGAGACCGGTTTCTGTTCACTGGCGATCACCTGTGGTGGGAGCCTGGTGCACAGCGGTTAGGGTCGCCTTCACGACTCGTTTCCGACCATGAGCAGCAGCTGCAGTCGATCAAGAAGCTCCTCGCGTATCGGTTCCAATGGGTCCTGGCCGGGCATGGCGACCGGGTTTGCCTGTCCGACGAAGACATGCGGGCACAATTACGGTCGCTGATTGAACGTCGTCGACCAGCGGCCATATGCTGAGCCTGGTGCATCGCCCCGAGTCAGCGGCACACCCTATGACGTTCCTCAGGGGAAAAAGTGGCGATCGTAACAGGGTCGTCAAGCGCTATCGGCCGCGCCAATCGCCGAACGATATGCCAGGGATGGCGCAATTGTGGTGGTTCACCATGCCGAGAGCGCCGCGAAAGCCGGGCACGTGGTGGCGGGCATTCAAACCCGAGGGCGGCCAAACCATGGCGATGCAAGCCGACATGACACGTAAGCAGTTCGGCCGGCTCGACATTCTGATCAATAGCGCCGGCAGTTTCGGTAGAAACTGCTGCTTACCGAGTCTCGACTGAAGGCACGCTGGACGCCTTCAGCAGCGACGGCATACTTGGGCGGTAAGGCGGCGCTGAACAGTATATGAATGGGCTTGCCGTGGAACTCGCCGGATGAGGCATTACCGTCAATAGGTCGCGCCGGGCATTCCGGACATCGGTGGGTGCTCAGCGAATCGTACCGGCGGCTTGGAATTGAGAGTAGCCATTTAAACGACTCGGCCGGCCCGGCCACGTGCCGATGTCGTGATGGCCTACGGGGGGCAAACTAATCACGCCGTCGGCGGCATGGTCATGTAGGAGGAGTGTGCGAATGGGAAGACAGAATGTGTCTACGGGAGGGCCCTGGGAAGCGAAGATCGGCTATTCACGGGCCGTGCGCGTCGGTCATTCCGTGCAGGTCTCCGGCACGACGGCCATGACGCCCTCCGGGCTCATCGGCAAGGGGGATCCCTACGCTCAAACGATTCAGACCTTGAAGACCATCGAGGCGGCGTTGAAGGATGCGGGTGCCTCGCTGAGCGATGTCGTCAGGACGGGCATCTACATGGCGAATATGGACCACTGGCAGGATGTCGGCCGCGCCCACGGGGAGATTTTCTGCGGCATCCGTCCTGCGACCACGATGGTCGAAGTGAAACGGCTCATCGATGCGGACATGCTCGTGGAAATCGAAGCGGACGCCATTATCTCGGCTTCTCAGGCCGCCGAGGCATAGATATGGCTAGCTCCGTCTACCGTTGGATCGATCACAACATTCTCTCGCTGGGCCGGGACATGCGGCTCTCGTACCTGCCGCCGTTGATGGTGTATCTGGCCTACGGCATATCGGGCCTCACTGGTATCGTCGGCACTTTTTTCGTCAAAGATTACCTGGGCCTGTCCGCCTCCTTCCTGGCTGCGCTCGGATTCTGGGCCGGCATTCCATGGGCGCTCAAAATGCCGATTGGCCATACGGTCGATTTGCTGTGGCGCTGGAAGCACTGGCTGGTGGGGTTGGGCGCCGCCCTACTCGCGCTAAGCCTCGGCATCATGGCGGCTTTGATCGGTCACCGAGAGGCCATGACATCCGTGCTTTCGGCCGAGGTGTGGTTCGTGCTGAGCACGCTCCTCGCGCCAGTCGGATTCGTGATTCAAGATGCCGTGGCCGATGCGATGACGGTCGAAGCGGTGCCAAGGTTCAACGAGCAAGGTCAGCCGTTCGACGATGTCTCCAGAAAAATTATGCACACCACGATGCAGACGCTGGGCCGCGTTGCGATCGTCGCCGGCGGCATTTTGGTCGCGGTGGTCAATGTGTATGTGTTCGCGGGAGTCGAGGGATTGCCACCGGCCGAAGTCGCCGGTCTGTACCAACAAGTGTATCTGCTGGCGCTAGTCATCCCGTTCGTCTCCGTCATAGGCGTCGTGCTGGCCTGGGGCCTCAAGCGACGAGATAGAGGGCGCCTCCTTCGACAGGGCTATACTCGCGAACAGGCTCAGCGGATGGTCGACGTACGGGACGCGGAACGAGAAGCGACGCAGCCCAATTGGGGTATTCTTGGGGGCAGTCTGGCTTTCGTGCTGTTCACGCTAACGGTAGGACTCGGCGGGTTTGCGTACCGGGAAGAAATCGTCTT
This sequence comes from Nitrospiraceae bacterium, assembly GCA_014534095.1. Next base: position 10,436 of record JACVSD010000023.1, on the reverse strand, counting down.
CGTCGGCTCCATGGCGATTGTTTTGTTTCTCATGGCCCGTCTGGTGACGGAGCTCGAGGCGGACAAGCGCTATACCTTGGTTGGCACGGCCATCGTAGTGTTCTTATTCCGTGCGATCCCAGGGACCGGACCGGGGACGACCTGGTGGATGATCGATCATCTGCGGTTTGATCAACAATTTCTGTCAGTCCTCTCGCTCATCGGAAGCACGCTGACGCTGGTCGGGATGTTCGTGTTCAGGCGCTTCATGGCCGAACGATCCATTGCGTATGTTGTGGGATTCTTGACCGTCATCGGGACGATTCTGAGCCTGCCGATCGTGAGTATGTTCTATGGCTTGCATGAATGGACGGCACGCATGACAGGGGGCATCGTCGATGCCCGGTTCATCGCGCTAGTCGACACCGCGCTGGAATCACCGCTTGGTCAAATCTCCATGATCCCCATGCTGGTCTGGATCGCCAATTCGGCGCCGGCTCACCTGAAAGCCACCTTCTTTGCGGTCATGGCGTCCTTCACCAACCTGGCACTCTCGTTCAGCCAGCTCGGCACCAAGTACCTGAACGACATCTTCGTGGTCACGAGGGAAGTTCGGGACCAGGCTGCCGGCGTTATCCTGACCCCGGCCGATTACAGTCAGTTGGGGCCCCTCCTCATTACGCAAATGCTCCTGGGACTCGCGCTGCCGTTTGCCGCGATTATGTTTGCCAAAGTAACCCGGTTCAAGAGTGCGTAGCGGTCACCGCATACGTCTGGCACGGTGGCTTCCTCTTGACCGATGCGGTATCATGAGCATCTGTGGTGGTGTCCTCATAGATCCGTATGGGGGCGACCGGTCTCGACGGGGATACTGAGACCATCGGTGCATGTCGAGTGCTCGGGGACTCGTAAAACTCCGGGAAAATGCAATTGCCAACCAAGAACTGGCACTCGCAGCTTAACTAACTGCGACGTTCTTCCATCTGATGCCCGCGGGGGTGGGAGAGCGCGATGCAGCGGGCTGGTCCAAAGCCGGTGCTCAGCGGCCGAGGACGAGACAATACTGGGCTAGCGGCCATTCTAAGCCAGCCGACGGGCGTGGATGGTTGCGAAACCTAAACTGTCGGCTACACATGTAGATCCGGTGCGTTGACGATCTTCGGACAGGGGTTCAACTCCCCTCGCCTCCACCAATACCGCGGTGAGAACCCAGAGATTCGCCAAAGGTCTCTGGGTTTTTTCATGCGGTCTTCCTCGTGATGGAGCGAAGACCGACCAGATCGGAACCGAACGCGATGTCGAAGTCCAATTCCTCTCAGTCCACTGCGGTGCTAGTGGCGATCCAAACTCCGCACATCACGAGTGAGGAGGTCGAAAGCTCCCTTCAAGAACTCACCCGTCTCGTCAAAACGCTCGGATACCGCGTGGTCGGTCAGGTCACGCAGCGGCGGAGTTCCGATAAGTTCGCGACGGTATTGGGGCAGGGTAAGCTGGTTGAACTGGCCGGTTGGACAGGTGGTTCCGGAAAAGTCGCCGCGTCGGTTGAACACGCACCGACCAAAGTGATGGAAAAGCGCGAGGCGGATACCGCCGAGGAGATGGACGACTCCGCGGAGGACTCCGACGAGGTGAGCCCGAGCATAGGGCCCCCTCGTGAACAGGCGCAGATCGTGATCGTGGATTGTGAGTTGTCGCCCTCTCAGTTGAGAAACTTGGAAAGTGCCGTGGGAGTCAGCGTTCTGGATCGGACCGGTGTGATCATTGAAATCTTTAGCCGGCATGCCCGGACACGAGCAGCGCGGCTCCAAGTCGAAATCGCGCGGCTTAATTACATGGCGCCACGCCTGCGAGGGACCGGGGGCAACAAACAACGCCAAGGCGGCGGGATCGGCGGGAAAGGCGCCGGAGAGACGAGTCTCGAACTCGACAAGCGCCGGGTGCGCGATCGCATCAAAGTATTACGCGAAGAGTTGGCCTCCATCGGAGACGAACACCAGACGCGCCGCATGCGGCGTGAAAGCGAATTAACGGTGGCGCTGGTGGGGTACACGAATGCTGGGAAATCATCGCTGATGCGAGCCATGACCGGCAGCGAGGTGCTTGTTGCCGACAAGCTGTTCGCCACCCTCGATACGACGATTCGGCCGTTGTTCCCTGAAACCCGTCCAAAGGTGCTCATGAGCGACACCGTCGGGTTCATCAAGAAACTGCCACACGACCTAGTGGCGTCGTTTAAGTCCACGCTCGATGAAGCCGCTGCAGCGTCGCTGCTGCTCTATGTCGTGGATGCCTCAGATCCCTCGTTCCGGTCCCACCTCGCAGTGACGCGGAACGTGCTGGCCGAAGTGGGAGCGACGGATATTCCCAGCCTCGTCGTCTTGAACAAGCAAGACCGCCTCCCGCCGGACGCCATCGTCTCCCTGAAGGCCGAGTTCCCTGATGCCGTCTGTCTGTCCACAAGGAGCCCGGACGATCTGAAAGTCCTGCGGGACACAATCATGGCTCACTTTGAGGCCGACATGATCGACGAAGAGTTCTCTGTTCCGTTCTCCGCTCAAGGAATCATTGGTGAGATCCGCGCTCGGATGCGAGTCCTATCTCAAGAATATACGGCCGAGGGGCTCAAGATACGGGTGCGATCCGATCCGGAACATCTGGCGTTCATCCGAAAGAAACTCATGCGGTAACAGAACCCTTGGACCGCCATCACCCGATGCCTACGTCCCATTGACAGGGACTTTGAAAGGGCGTAGAGAGGAAAAACAGCGGCCCTATTCGCACTCCACGGGAGACCGAGCAGACCGCGGCTGCTATCCAGGTCTCCGGGATGACTCACCAGGAGAGAGGAGGGTAGCGATGAGCGATATGACTCCACCTGGCCCGTTGGGCCCACCGACGCAAGAGCGGGTTTCTCGTCGGCCGTGCAAGCCGGTATTCCTGTCGCGGTCATGCCCTTGGGCATTGCAGCATCATGGCTGATCAGCCGCGTCTATATCGGAAGCGCGTTGCTTGCACACGAGCGTGAGGCTACCGGGATGACGACGTCTCCCCCGATTGGAAACCTGCCGGCACTTGTTTCGTGTGGGTCTTCGGGCCGCAGACATTGATAGTCCGAAACAGGCGTCCCAAGCGCCAACCACGGGCGACCTCCCACCTTCATGCAGGGTCGCCCGTGCTGTTTCTCCAGGTTGTGATTGCTGAGTGCTCCTCTTTCTGCTGACTCTCCGCCGGCATGCCCTGTCATGAGCGGTTTCCTGTGACAGTACGCCGCCAATAGTAATAGAGCGGGATTCCTAAGAGCACGGTCGCCATTCCGTTGAGCGACTCGGTCGGTCGCTCTATAAGGCTATAGCAGACTAACGAGAAGGTGCCTATGACCAGGACGGCAGGCAGCCACGGATAACATGGAGATCGGTAGATGTCACCGGCAACGGCAGTTCTTCCTCGCAGACAGAATATGGTCGATAGACTGAGCGCGGTGAACAGCGCCAGAACCAGTCCGCTGTACACCAGCAGTTGTTCGAACGTTCCCGTGAGAATGAGGACGGAGGCCCAGGTGCTTTGAAACAGGATGGCCCGCACGGGGACGCCGGTGCGAGGATGGAGGTGCGCGAGCCACGGACTGATCGCCCCGTCACGGGCCATAGCCCAATAGACGCGCGGGCCGGCCCACACCATCGCGCTGACCGCTCCGGCAATGGAGAGACTGAGGAGTGCGGCCACCATGCTGCCGCTGGCAGGTCCCCACAGTGCTGCAGCCGCCTTTTCGGCTACCGGTACGATCGGTTCCTGTGCGAGTTCCGTAATCGACAGGGCGGACAGATAGACGACATTCAGCAGGAGATAGAGGCCGCTGACAAAGGCCGTTCCACCAATCATGACTCTGTGGAGGGTGTGCCGCGGGTCTTGAATTTCAGCGGCGATGTAGCTTGCGACGTTCCAGCCCAGATAACAGTAGATCACAATGATGAGGCCGATTGCGGTGGCCCCCAGAGCCGGGGGTCCCGTTCCGGACGGCCTAAGGGTGGGAAAGTGGCTTCCTGATGCGAAGAGTCCGGCCAGGATGAACCCGGCGACCGCAATCACCTTCGTGGTCGTCAGTAGACGTTGAAGGCGGCCTCCCGTCGCCAGTCCTCGAGAATGCAACAGCGTCACGGTCCAAAGCAGGGTTAATGACAAGCCCTTGGCGGTCCACCCTCCTAGCTCGTCGAGCGGAATGACCCGCAGGGCATAGGACGAAAACGTAATGGCTGACGCGGCAACCGCGGCCCCGAACCCGATGGTGAAAGACGTCCATCCGCTGAGAAACGAGATCAGCGGTCCATAGGCTTCACGCAGATAGACATAGTCACCGCCGGCGTGGGGTAGGATCGACCCCAGTTCACCGTAGATCATGGCACCCCCGAGGGCAAAGAGGCCGCCGATGCACCAGAGCATCAGGATGGTCAGCGGATCTCCGAGGTCTCGGGCGAGGAGGCCTGTGGTCGTGAAAATGCCGCCGCCTATAATGTTGCTTACGAGGACGCAGGCGGCGGTGAACCAACCGATCGTGGCGTGCGACTTCATGATCGGCGGTGTGGTATCAGGGATGGGTTCATGGGGCGGAAGCGTTGTGATGGCAGTGTAGAGTCTTGCCGCCGGATTTGCGAGCCCCGTGCCTTTTCTTTCCGGACGGGGTCGCATACCATGTACCATGGGGCAGGCCAAAACAAAGAACCCTCGTAAGACCGGCACTGCTCGACGTCGCAGAAAACCGGGTGGTGCCTCCACCGGCCTCTCGGCGACCGAGCTCGTAGCGGCCACGCCGCCGCATGAAGCCGCGGCACTCCATGTGGCAATCGAGCAGGACGGCGGCAAGGTGCTCACCCTGTATCGAGAGCCCTACGGCGGTCAGTGGTTAATCATGGCGGCACTGCCTATCGACCTGGTGGAGCCGACACCCTTCCAACGCAATCTTTCTGAAACCCACGTTCGCAGATTGGAGGCGGTGATCGGGAAGATCGGCCGGTTTCTCGATCCCATCATCGCAGTGCGGCTGGCGAAAGCCGACCAGCCTGCGACGTATTGGACGCCGAACGGGCACCACCGGCTCTCTGCCATGCGCACGCTGGGTGCTCAAGCCATCATTGGAATCGTCGTGCCGGAAACGTCGGCGGCTTACCAGATATTGGCCCTTAATACTGAAAAAGCACACAATCTTCGTGAGCGGGCTTTAGAGGTCATCCGAATGTACAAGGAATTGGCATCGGTCGGCGAGGCGACTGAAGAAGCCTATGCGCTGGAGTTCGAAGAAGCGGCCTTGGTGACGTTAGGGCTCTGCTACGAGGAACGGCCACGGTTCAGTGGCGGCGCCTATCATCCGGTGCTCAAGCGGGTGGATGAATTTTTACCCGTGCCCCTACAGCGTGCGCTGGAGGTCAGACAGGGCCGTGCGAAGACTATTCTGGCCCTGGACGATACGATCGTCAGTCAAGTGGAAGCGCTCAAAGCGAAGGGCCTGACCAGCCCATACCTGAAAGCGTTTGTGGTGGCCCGCGTCAACCCGATCCGATTTCGTTCCAAGGACGCCCCGCCTTTGTCCTTCGAAGCCGCACTGGATAAGATGGCGCAGGCGGCAGCGAAGTTCAATCCAGACAAGATCAAGGTAGACGATCTGGCGCGCTCGGGCGGAGCCCCGGACGAGGGCGACTGACATGACGCAGCCTTGTTTCTCGCCGCCCGGCCGCTTTAAGATATTCCTTCACTTTCGATGTGACGGAGGCACCTCATGAGCCTGGCTGATCAGACCTGCGTACCCTGTCGTGGCGGCGTGCCTCCGCTTCCCCCAGCTCGAATCGAGGCGTTACTCAAGGAACTGGGCCGTGGATGGTCGCTGAATGCAGGTGGGCATTTGGAGCGGCTCTACACGTTTAAGAACTTTGTCCAGGCGCTGGACTTTGTCAACCGGATCGGCGCAATTGCGGAAGCGGAAGGCCATCACCCCGATCTCCATCTGGCTTGGGGTAAATGTAAAGTGGAAATCTGGAGCCATAAGATTAACGGCCTGACTGAAAGCGATTTCTATCTGGCGGCCAAGGCGGATCGCGAGTTTGAACCGTTCCGGTCGATGGCGGGCTAATCCAATCCTATGGGGACCTTGGCATGAGGCGAGCGATGAATGACCAGGCCGAAGTCGCGCTGGTCAACATGCCGTTCAGTTACTCCAAATATCCATCAATTCAGCTCGGTACGCTCTCAGCTCTGCTAAAGGCGCAAGGCGTCCCGGTGGATTGTCATCATCTCAATGTGCGGTTCGCCCACACAATCGGCGTCCCTCTTTACGAAATGATTTGCGAGAAGCGGGCGTTGTTCGGCGAATGGTTGTTTTCCTATTTACTGTTCCGTGACAACCCCAAGCGCCTCGAATACCCGCGCGTCTTTAAGCCGGTGTTCGAGCAGATCGCCCAGCAGAGCGGGCGTCCCACGAGCTACTTCGAAGACCTCGCCAACCGTATTGCCCCCCAGTTCCTTACTGGGGCGCTGACGGCCATTGATTGGGGCCAGTACAAGATTGTGGGCTTTACGTCCACGTTCGATCAAAACGTGGCGAGTCTCACGATGGCAAAACTCATCAAGGATCTGTATCCACAGGTCAGGATCATATTCGGCGGTGCCAACTATGACGGGGACATGGGCCTCGAGTACTTTCGTGCGTTTTCGTTCATCGATCATGTCGTGGTAGGAGAAGGCGAAGAGACGTTTCCTGCACTCGTGCGTCAGATCATGAACGGTGAGGCATCGGGTGATCTGAAGGGTGTCACTTACCGCCAAGGCGATCAGATCAATTTTACGCCGAACACAGGGTTGTTCACCGACTTTTCGACCACCGGCCCCCCTGACTATGACGACTATTACCATTTGCTCGCGGAACTGGGCGATGCGGCGCAGGGCTTGGATCGGATTCTGCTCTATGAGGGGTCCCGCGGGTGTTGGTGGGGAGAAAAGCACCACTGCACGTTCTGTGGATTGAATGCGCAGAGCATGAAGTTTCGCGCCAAGTCACCGGAGCAAGTGTCGGCTGAAATGGCGTATCTGTCCGACCGGTATGATACCGCACGATTCCGGCTCGTGGATAACATCATCGATATGAAATATGTGGACCACCTGTTCGGCAAACTGGCCGCCAGCCATTGCGACCTCGATGTCTTCATTGAAACCAAGAGTAATCTGCAAAAATCTCAGATCCGCACCTTAGCCGCAGGCGGGGTGAAGTGCATGCAACCGGGCTTGGAGAGCCTGAGTCTTAGTCAGCTGCGGGCGATGGACAAAGGTGTGACTCCTTTGCAGAACATCTTGTGCCTGAAGTGGAGTTTCTACTATCGAGTCGCCGTGTCCTGGAATATCCTGCTGGGATTCCCCGGAGAAACAAACGAGGACTACCGGCGTCAGATTGACCTGATTCCTTCCCTCCTGCATCTGCAACCGCCGGAAGCGACCGGCAAATTCTGGCTGGAGCGATTCAGTCCATACCACACTAAGCCGTACCAGTATGGCGTCCGCCTCACCGGGCCCGGTATGGCGTACCAGTATGTGTATGACCCGCGTCAGGTCGACCTGGCGAAGATTGCCTATGACTTTGAGTATGAACTCGACGATTGGCCGGTGGATCCGCACATCTACCAGGAACTGGTGGCCGCGATCGAGGGCTGGCAGCATATGCACGCGTCGGGTGAACGCCCGTTTCTCTACTACTCCAAAGCGATTAACTATGTGACCGTCTATGACGGACGGAATCCCGTCGCGCCTTCTCGCCAGCGGTACGATGGCGCTGCCGCGCGGGTGATCGAACTCTGCAATGAGGCCGCCAAAAGTGCGGAGCAGATTCGGCTAGGCCTAGCGGGGCTTTCCGAAGATGAGATCACGACCGCACTGTCTACCTTGACGAGCCGCCGCATTCTGTATGAAGAGCGGGGCAGGTACTTCACGCTTGCCATTCCTGAGAATCCCTACCTGTAGCGGCTACTCCTCGCTACATCGACAGTTTGTCAGTCACATTGCGCATTTGGATGCCGTGCACCAGGGAGGCGCCTCCTCGGATCGCACAGGCCACGTGGACCGCTTCCGTCATTTCCTCAATGCTGGATCCCTTCTCAAGTGACGCCTGCGTGTAGGCGTCAATGCAGTACGGACATTGCACAGTGTGGGAAACGGCCAAGGCAATGAGGGTCTTCTCTCGCTCCGTGAGCGCGCCCTCGGCAAAGACGGCGCTGTAATAGCTCATAAACTTCTCCCAGAGATCCTTGTTGCCTTTTCCCATGTCCGAAAATTTGCCGAGATCATGCGAATGGTAATAGCTGTCCATCAAAGCCTCTTAATCGGATTGATTCGCGTGTTCGAGTGCAGGATTACGCATGACCGGGAGGATCCGGCTCGACGCTCGACAAGACTTCTGAAAAACGGGTTCCGACAATGTTGGTGACCTTTGCCATGAGGTCGGTCACTTCCTTCCATTCGTCCGGTCGCAAATCAGATTTTAATTGTGGATGAATCGCCCACTGGGCGTCTACCTGCGTCGCTTTACGAGTCACTAGAACGCGGAGTAACTCGACGTCCCATGTGGAGGCCTCCGCTGTATTAGGGTCCGAAGGGCTGTTCTGCCCTGCCGGAGGTAGTGCGCGTGCCATAAGTTGTCTCCAGAAAAAATGTCAGGGTACTCGATCCCGGCGCGATTTGTACATCGCCCAAGCGGAATACGACCTATTCGTTGAGCACTGCCAGCATAGCATCATGAATGTGTCCGTTGCTCGCCACCAGTTCTTCTTTGTAGATAGAGAGGGCCGCGCCGGAGAAAGTGGTCACCACCCCGCCGGCTTCACGGAGGATCACTGAGCCGGCCGCCATGTCCCAGGGGCTGAGTTGCACTTCCCAGAACCCGTCGAACCGTCCTGCCGCTACATATGACAGATCCAACGCCGCCGATCCGGTACGCCTCATGCCTTGGGCCTTGAGCGCAAACCTCGAAAAATAGTCGAGATTGTTACGTGTCGTTTCTCGAATGTTATAAGCAAATCCAGTGACCAGAAGGCTCTCATTCAGTGACGGGATGCGCGAGACATGGAGAGGACTCCCATTGAGATGGGCCCCGCCGCCTTGCGTCGCCGTGAACAGTTCGTCCCGGCATGGATCGAAGACTACGCCAAGGACGCAGTGTTGTTGGTATTCCAGTCCAATGGACACAGAGTAAAAGGGAAACCCATGCGCGAAATTTGTCGTGCCGTCCAGGGGATCGATCACCCATAGGAATGGCGAACTGCTGGCCGCAGATCCTCCACGCTCCTCTGCGAGGAAACGGTGAGAGGGAAATTCCTTGCCCAGATGATCAATAATGCTTTGCTCTGCGGCATGGTCTGCATCCGTGACCAAATTGGTCACATCCTTGTGCCTCACGCGGAACCCAGATCTCGCGTACTGCTGGAGGATATCACCAGCCCTCTTGCTTGCAGCGATGGCCGCCTCAAGGAACGGATGAAGGGTGGGAATGACGTCCGCTGTGTGCACCACTCGAAAGTTATCATGCCTACAAATGCTGGCTCAACAGCTGCTTGCGGCTATTTAGACAGCGTGCTTTGAGAGGACTGTATGGTGCATGCTTGTTTGCAAGCATAGCGACAATTGTCAATTACTATAGGTGCCTTGAGAGCTTGACAGCATCAGCAAAGCAATGCTATAAAGCAAGCATGCTTTGGACGAGGATCAAGTGGAAGAGCTGACTGATATCCTCGTAGGACTGGAGCAACGGATTAGTGCCTACAAATCGCGCTATCAAGAGCTGGAGAAGAAACGCCGGCGGCTGGATGATGAAATCGCGACAATCAGGAAATATCTCGAACTCGCCGAAACGCTCTATCGGGTGGAAGCAGACAAAGCCAAGCTTGCGAGTTTATCCAACCAATTGATCACCGATGACCCCAAGGGTATGCGCCCTCTTCCCGTCATGGACGTAACTGATCAGTCCCGCGAGATCCTGCTGGGCCGGAGCAAGTACGTCGGCAAGAGCGTACCCGAGGCGGCCTTCGAGATCCTCCGAGAATCGAACCGTCCGATGCACGCCAAAGAGTTGGTGCAACGCCTTATCGAGGGGGGGTTGCAGATCAAGGGGAAAACACCGCTGACGTCCATCGCGACCTCGCTCAAGCGGGACAAGCGATTTAAAAAGGTCGGGCCCAATACCTTCGAGGCCTTGAACGACATGTTGATTCAGGCAGTCTAGCAACCGGTAGTTCACCTATAGCGAGGAAGGGGGTGAGACTCTTGGCAACGAAGAAGGCAGCAGCAAAGAAGAAGAAGAAGTAATCCCGCCGCGGTTCATTCGCCGAGGGTGAGGCCACTCACTCTCGGCGTATTTTTTCCATCACATCATTTTCGTAGAGTGCCGCTCAAGACAATACCAAGCATTCTTGCGGGTAGATGCCGTGGAC
>JACVSD010000120.1 GCA_014534095.1 Nitrospiraceae bacterium | reverse complement strand
TGGAGAGCGCGCGGAGCGAGCAAAACCCGGCAAAGACGAGAGGCGTAATGCTGGCATCCGCTCCCACAGTGATCACGGCGTCCGCTTGACCGGTCCGGATGCATTGAAGCGCCTGGCCGAGCGCATGCGCGCTGGACGAACAGGCAGTCGAAATAGTGAGGTTCGGACCCTTCGCGCCGTACGCCATGGCCACGATGCCCGAAGCGGAATTCAATGTGATCGTGGGAATGAAGTTCGGATGGACCCTGTGCGGCTTGTGTTGTTGATAGAGTTGCGTGATTTCCCGTTCACCCATGACCATTCCGCCCATGCCCGCCCCGACGATCACGCCGACGCGATGGGGCGCGGTCTTACTCATGGCCAGATCGGCATCCGCCAGCGCTTCCTTGCAGGCAACGAGGGCAAACTGGGCGTAGCGATCTACCCGATCGGCTTGCTGAGACGGCAGGTATTGCTCCGGCGAAAAGCCCAACACTTGTCCGGCCACCTTCGATCTGTAGCCGTCCATCGGAAACGGTGCGAACGAGGGAATGGCTGAGATGCCCGAGCGCCCCGCGAGTGCGGCTTTCCAAAATTCACTGACCCCGATGCCGATCGGAGAGACCACCCCCAAACCGGTTATCACGACACGCGTCGGCACAAAGGACTCCTTTCCATGATGGCAGGCAGGCCTTTACTTACCGGAAGGTCGGAACCCAGTCAACTCCGCATCCGGCCTCCGTTAGTAGCGGACTTTCAGCAATAGATACAGGCCGAAGCTGGCAAACAGGACATTAGCCATCCACCCGGCCAGCATCGGGGCGAGGAGCCCGCCTCGTCCCAACGCAATGGCGATGGAATGGGTGGTCCAATAGCAAAATCCTACCAGGAACGCTTGGCCGATCCCGACGGCCATGCTGCCTCCCCGCACGCCGCTTCGGCGCAGGCTGAGCGCGATGCCGACCAGCACCATGATCACGGTGACAAACGGAAATGCCAGACGGCCATAGTAATCGGTGAGCAGCCGAGTAAAGGAAATTCCGGCATGGCTGAACCGGCCGACGTAGTTTCGGATGGCGCGAAAGGTCATCGTTTCAGAATCGCCGGAGAGCGAGGTCGCAAAATCGTCGGGAATCAGCGGAAGGTCCACCAGTAGTTCGCTAAAGGGCCTCACGCTCACGGTGTTGTTCGATAGAAAATGCCGTTGATGGCCGTGGTAGAGCACCCAGCCCAGCGCGGTGTAGCGGGCTTCCGCGGCTTCAGTCGTGCGGTCCAACCGAAATCCGGAATCGAAATGAAACAGACGCACGCCCCGGATGATCCCGCCTCGGAGATCCACCTCGTTCACCTGCATGAGCGCGTCGGAACTGATGCGGGCCCACGGCTGGGGCGCCTTCACGGTCAGCGGCCCGGACTTTTTTTCGATCTGCACCAGACGGATTTGCTCGGCCTGTTCGGACGCAACCGGAATAACGGTGGAACTGAACAGCAGCAGCACCAACGCTACGGCGATGGCAAAAACGAGAAAGGGAGAACTGATCCAGGTCAGGCTGATCCCGCAGCTTCGCATAGCGGTAATTTCATGGCTACGGGATAACAGGCCGAGCGTGAGCAGCGTCGCCATCAGTATGGCGAGTGGCGCGATTTGATAGGAAATGGCGGGAACTTTGAGCGCAAAATAGGTCAGCATCGGCAGCAGGTTGACGTCATAGCGCAGGAACCGGCGGATTTTTTCGAAAAAATCAATGACGAGATAGATGGTGAGCAAACCGGCGAAACACATCGCAAAGATCTTGGCGTATTCTCGGAATATGTAGCGAAAAAGAATCGTCATGCGGTTTACTGTCGGCTCATTTTGAGAAACGACACGATCGTGAGTCCGGCAAAGATGCCGTTCGGCAGCCAGGCGCCGGCAAAAGGAGGAATGACCAAGGTGGTCACGAGAAACTCACAGGCGACGTTCAAGACATAATACAGCACCACGATCAGCACGCCGACTGCGAAGCCGCCCATTCGGCCGGAGCGTTTGGACACAATGCCGACCGGAACACCGAGCAGGCAAAACACGAGTGCGGCCGTGGGAAAGGCGAGATCTTTGTAGTATTCCATCAATCGCCGCAGAGCAGCCGGATCCTTGCCCTGCGAGTGAGCGAGTTGCGCCATGATGGTGTCGTACGTCGGACGCTCCTCGGTTGTCGCATAGCCGCTTTGGCTCAAGTTCAGTTTTAAATCGTAGCTGGTGAACGAAATCTGCTCGTATTGATCGATCTGGTTGGGCCGGCTGTGGATCACCCCGTTGAGCAGACGCAGGGCGACCTGGTCATGGGCAGGGTCCATCAAGACTCGATACTCTTCGGCGACGATCACACGCGGTTCTTCGGCGGTCCGTTCGTCGGAGACGAAGATGCCCTTCGTCGGGCGGCCTTCGCCGGTGTCTTGGACATAGATCATCATCTTCGGGATCGGTTCGTTGAAGGTGCCTCGCTCAAGGGCCAGCACCAGCTGATCACGCAAGAGATTGAGCGCCACTTTCTTCAGATTCAAGGAACTCCAAGGCTGACCCCATTGGGACAGGACGAGAGTCAACGTGAAGACGGAGACAGCGAAGAGCAAGACCGGCTGGGACAACCGGAAGAGGCTGAGTCCGGCAGCCCGCATGGCGACGAGTTCCTTATCAAACGATAGCCGGCCAAAAGCCGTAATCGAGGCGATGATGCCGGCGATAGGCAGCGTCAGGACCAGGAAGGAGGGCAAAAGAATCGAGAAGACCTTCAAGACCGACCAGAAGCCGACGCCTTTGGAGACCAGGAGTTCCACGAGGCGCAAGAGCTCGCGAGTCAGCATGACGAAACACAGCGCGCCGAGACTCAGGCCGAAGGGAGCGAGCAACTCCGTGAAAATGTAGCGGTCAAGCAGCGTTCGTAAGATCACAGGGGGTTCTTGTTGGCAGTGTGCGCGACACTATATGGGAGTTCCTTCCCCGATGTAAACGTCGCGGGAGACTCAGTAAACCAAAAGCCCTACTTGACAGAATGGTACCGCTATGTTACACCGCAGCGCGATTTTCATTTTTTCCAGAAGAGCCCCGTGAGCGATTCAAGCGTCCTGCAGGTGCCCGTTGGTCACGCCCGCAAGTTCGTGCCATTTCCTTATTTTTTAGCGTCCGATATACGGCTTTTTGGGCCGGCTACGTAACTGCGCGTGGTCGTTGTGGAAAGGAGGGTTTCGTGAAGACAAAGGGTACCGTCAAGTGGTTCAACGATCGAAAGGGGTTCGGCTTCATCCGGCTCGATAGCGGCGAAGACGTCTTCGTGCACTATTCCGCGTTGCAGGGCGAAGGGTTTAAGACGTTGAAGGAAGGCGAGAGTGTCGAGTTCGACATTGTGCAAGGAGCCAAGGGCCCGCAAGCCGCCAATGTCCTGAAAGCCGCCGTTCCCGCTAACTCATAAGCCTCCTGACCGCCATCCACACTGGTGGGCCTGCCTTCCGTTCCGGGAGGTAGGCCCTTTCTGTTCCACCATAGCAAATCAGGCATTTTATGGACAAAACCTATTGGGACTGTTAGCGTTTCCCTATTCTTGTTGTGAAAGGGTCTTCCTTTGGCCGCCGACCGGAGCAAAGTTCTTCAACAAGCGCAGTTGCTGGCCTCCCGCGGACAATACGACGCCGCCATCGGCGAATGGAAGAAACTGGCGGCCGAGTCGCCCAACGACGGCAGTATCCAAAACTCCATCGGCGACCTCCATCTGAAGAGGAATGCGGGGACCGATGCCATCACGTCGTTCATGCACGCCGCGGCGTCCTTCCGCGCCGAAGGCGCCACGCTCAAAGCCATCGCCGCATTCAAAAAAGTCCTCAAGATCGATCCTACCCGCTATGAGGTCTATCGCCATCTAGGTGATCTTAATGCCGAGCGGGGACTGCTGAGCAGTGCCGTTCAGGACTACTTAACCCTTGGCAAGCACTATTTGAAGGAGGGCAAGACCAAGGAAGCCCTCGAGATCTACAAGAGAATTGTGAGCCAGGATCCGTCGAATTTGGATGCGCAACAACGGGTAGCCGAACTCTGCGTTCAGGAAAATCTCCAGGATGAGGCGACGAAGGTCTATCTGCAGCTGGGCCGTGAACGTTCAGCGCAGGGCCGATTTGATGAAGCCAAGGATGCGTATCTGGCCGTCTTGCGCATAGACCCGAAAAACAGTGAAGCGGCGCAGTTCGTGGAGAGTGTGCAGAAAGGGGGCGGCGGTCCGATGAAGGCGCCTTCCATACCGGTCGCTCACAAGACTTCCGAGCCGCTTGATCTGTTGGCCGAAGCGACCAGACGGATCGAGGAAAAACAATACGCCGGGGCCGAAGCCATCCTGAACCAGTTGCTCACCCGTGAGCCCGGGAATCCGCAAGTCTGTCAGTTGCTCGCCCGATTGCATCTGCAACGGGGAGACGTTCAGGTCGCACTCGGGGAGTATCGCTTCCTGGCGGGGGCGGCGCTGCGCGCGCAGGACTATCCGTTGGCCGAAGCCCTGATCACGGAGTTCCTGGCCGCCGAACCTCATTCCGTGCCGCTACTCGAACTCTATGGAGAGCTATTGGCTGAGAAGGGCGATGCGGCCACGGCCGCACAGCGGTACGCGCAGGCCGTGGAAATCTTGCTCGAGCATCCCGAGCCGGGGATGGAAAGCCTCCATGAGGAACTGTTCGACAAGGTGAAGGCGCTCTCGACCGACCCTGACATGATCGGTCGCCTGGCTGCCAAAATGCCCGGGGGCACGCCGCCCGCGGACATCGATATTATGCAGGAGGCGCAGGCAGAGCCGTTGCCCGTCGCCTGGACGCAGGAATCGTCGCTACGTATCGCGGTGCCGGACAGTGGAGTCATGGCCGGTGAGCCCCAACAGCT
>JACVSD010000148.1 GCA_014534095.1 Nitrospiraceae bacterium | reverse complement strand
GGTGGTAGGTGTCACAGGTGAATACCAGATCGACGGGTTCAGGCAGCTTCGGGTCACTTGGATCAGCGTGAACCGGTACCACATTGTCGATTCCGCGAGACGTCATGTCGTCCGTGATGATGCGCAAGGCCGTCTCGTCAATTTCCACCGCGTACACGATCCCTTCTGGTCCGACCGCCTTCGCCAAGTGCCATGTGAAGTATCCGCCCCCCGCACCGACGTCTGCCACCCGCGAGCCGGGCAATAGCGTCAGCTTCTCTATCACCGCCTTCGGCTGCTGCCAGGCATCGCGGGCGGGATCGTTCATATGTTGATACGCCAGTTCCGCGCAGCCCGCGAGGCACAGCACGGCGCCGAAGATGGCGCCCAAACTGCCGGTTATTGGGAGTCGTTTCGGGTGTGTACTCATGCGCTTCACACTCCCATGTGTGGGGGAATTACCTCGTTCACCCGGTCTTACCACTGGATGGTATCGTAGCCTTGCACGCTTGGACCTTGTCAATCAGAACGGATCGCGGCTTACAGACGATCGGGAAAGTTTGAGATGATCCCGTCCACGCCGATGGCGGCCAGCCGTTGGATATCCGCCGGCTCGTCGACGGTATAGACGAAGACGGCCATCTCCTTCCGGTGAAGCGCCGAGACATACGCTTCGTGCACACAGTCAAGCGCCAGCCCGACGTGCGTGACGCAGGCCTCCTCGGCAAACGCCGTCAGATTCACGGGAACGGCTTCAATCAGCGCCAAGGTCTGGGTCGATGGCCGCTGACGGCGAATCGCGAGCAAATCGTGATGCCAGAAAGACGCATAAATCACCGGCCCGCTGAAGGCGACCTCGTCGACCGCCTGGCACACCTCCGCGGCCATGTGAGGCTCCTTGAGCTCTATCATTACACCCGTCCCGCCACTGATCGCGGTCAACGCGTCGCGCAACGTGGGAATCGTCTGTCCGGGGCTGATTTCGAGATTCCGCAGGCGGCTCCAAGGAACATCGCACACAGCGCGGGCATCCGCCGTCATGCGGCCGAGCGTCCGGTCATGAAAAAGCACGAGCGTGCCGTCGCTCGTCCGTCGAACATCGAACTCCACGAAGTCCGCGCCGAGTTCGACGCCCTTCTTCAATGCAAGGATGCTGTTTTCAGGCGCATGGCCGGCGGCGCCCCGGTGGCCGATCTTGAGCGGTTGGCGATGGTGAGGCATCGGTGCTGATCCGTCGGGCGAGTCATCGAGACGCGTCCCGTGACGCAATGCGGTGGGCCGTGATTCCGCTCAACGCGGAATTCATGGGAACCCGTCGATGGCTGCGAGTGGCGCTCAAGCCCTGTCGGAGTCCCGGACGGGGTAGGGAAAGCGCACCGCCGAGATCCACCGGTCAATCGATGATTTCGACTTTCTTCCCCAATGACTTCGCACGAGAGAGACAATCGGCGTCGGTGACCGCACAACGAAAGGTGTCGAGCTGCGCTTCATCCACCAGTTCAACCTTCTTGCCCTGCGCCTTCGCCTGCTTGAGACAAGCGATATCGGTCGCTACGCACTTCACCGAATCCGAGACCGCCGGACTGTTCACCACCGTGACCGGCTTGCCACCCTGCTTGGCGCGATTCAGGCATTCCTGGTCGGTGGCCACGCAGCTCACCGTGTCTTCCGTCTTATTGATGGCCTTATCGATCGTCTGATCCACCCGTTGATTGACGCGATCGCGCGCCTTCCGCTCGGCGCTGGCCTTCGCGCGGTCGAGCATGCCGTCGAACATCCCCTCCGCACCAGCCGAACCAACCGGCCCCAGCATCACAGCCATGATGCACACCACCACTCGCTTCCTCATCGCGGCGCCTCCTTCATCCCACGTGGATTGCGGGGCTCATTGTACTCAGGACGGATGGCTGTGAACAGCCGATTCTTCCGACACCAGATACCCGGTATCCGATGGGCTCTATCCCATCCGCCTGGCAATCGCCGCCCCAAGCCTCGCCGTTATGACGGGCGGAATCGCGAACGGGCCGAAGACGAGTAGTCCCAAGGGGAACAGGTTCCCCACGCCCTGCGTGAGAAGCATCCACGTACATTGGCCGGAGACCGGAACAAGGCCCCATCTCCACGGCCGTTGCGGTTCGGCAAAACCTAGGACACCGGCCACGAGACAAAGGACCGGAATGCCGAGGGTGAAATACAGATCCGAGTCCCAAGCTTCGCGTCTGCCGGAGAGGATGGAGACGAGAACCCAGATCAGGATGCCTGAAACGAAGGCGGTGCCATAAAACCACTGTGCTTTCTTCATACGTGCGGACCGTACGCGCGCGGCATGCCAAGCCGTCAAGAAAGGGCAGAGACCCACCGCCGGACAACTCAGCGCTCACGCGAACTCAAAGTTCTTCTGACCTTCGACCTCGCTTACTGAAAACTGTGCCGGAAGGTCCTTTGAAAGAAGATGAGATGAGGAGGAGAACGGGCGAACGAGAGATCGAATGATTACGAACCGACCGCGCTCAGTGCCAGCGGGCTCTGTTCGGAATAGACAGTCTCCTGCACTGAAGGCCGCGCCTCCACAAGGTCGGTGACTCGTTCACGATCACCCTGGCTATACCGAAGGAACTCCACGCCAAAATACCCGTCTTTGATCCAGCGGACGACCGACACCTCGACCGCAAGCGGCGTCGGTTGCTGAGTCACCGCGATCTGAAGCGAGAGATAGGCCCCTTCGTTGAGTTCAATGTCGCTCCGCACCATGCAGCCCGTCGGTGAGAGGTCGAGCAACATGCCTGCTGCCTCCCCGGTATCAGTCTGAATCTGTGCAGGATAGCCGACGGGGACGCGAGTGCGACAACGTGGTTGCATGGTCATCATCCTCCATTAACCGTTCACAGTGGATATCGGTAGGCCCAATTGGAAACTTAAGGGTCCCTACGATGCCTGTGAACCAGCCCTCTCCCCCACGAAGAAAGGCCTACCGTTGGCCCTTAAGAAATTGAGGCGGAAGATCTTTCGAGGCGGAGCGGAGGCATTGGACGGCGAGGACTTGGACGAAGAGTCTGATGCCCGCATAGACGAGGAAGAGCATCTCGCTGTAGCCAAGGCTGATAGAAGCGTTGGTGATGGAAGCCTGATCGGCCGTCGGGATCCATCATCGCCCTCATACCGGACCAATCGATAACACAATGTCCAAAACTGCTTGATCGTCCGAGCAGGTTCG
>JACVSD010000084.1 GCA_014534095.1 Nitrospiraceae bacterium | reverse complement strand
CGACAGGGAAGGCTGCGTCTTTGTCGTCGACAGCGGCAACAGCCGCGTCCTCAAGTATGTCCCGACGGATGAGGAAATGAATCGCGGTAAGGAAGAGGCGGCCAAAGCCGCCGAACCCGGGACGGTTCAGCCCCCGCGGTCGGTCGCAGTGAAGCCTGGGGATACTGAAGTCTTTTTGAGTTGGATGGAGGTGCCCGGCGCCGTGTCGTACAACCTCTATTTCAGCACTGCGCCCGGCCTCACGCTCCAAGGCGCGACCAAGATCGAAGGGGTGACCAATCCTTATACGCATACCGGTTTGACGAACGATACGCCGTATTTCTACGCCGTCACCGCGTCGTATGAGGACGGCACGGAGAGCGGGCTGTCCGAAGAAGTCACGGCGATGCCGGTGCTGATCGATATCACGGCTCCGCAAAATCCCTACGCCGTCATCAACCATGGCGCGTTCATGACGAACTCGCCCGAAGTCGTCGTGACCATTTCTGCCACGGACCTGGACACCGGCGTCGGATCGTATTTCGTGTCCGAGAGTCCGCTCACCCCGATGGCCGGCACCCCGGGCTGGGTCGATGTCACGCCCGCCGTCAAGTTCGGCGCCACCATCCCGTTCATCCTCTCGCCGGCCGACGGCCAGAAGACGATTTACGTCTGGTTCAAAGACGTGGGCAACAACGTTTCGACCCCCGCGAGCGCGACGATCCTCGTCAATACGTCCGGCTATCTCTGCGTGTCGAAATGGGGCAAGCCGGGCCGAGGTGCGTCGCTTTTGCACGGCGGCGAATTCATGGCGCCGATGTACGGTCTCTGTGTCGATCAGCAGGGCTCGCTGTTTGCGGTCGATAACGGCAACAACCGCGTGCAGAAATTCGATAATGCGGGCAACTTCATCATCTTGTGGGGAAATTTCGGATCCGCCAACGCCAATTTCCATAATCCGACGGGGATTGCCTGCGACGGGAAAGGCGACGTGTGGGTAGTCGATACCAATAATCATCGTGTGCAGAAATTCGACGGCAAACTGGGCGGCTATCTGATGAAGTTCGGATCGCGCGGTAACGGCGAAGGCCAGTTCAACGCACCGTGGGGCATTGCGGTGGACCGGGTCCGGGGTTTTGTGTATGTCGTCGATAGCGCGAATTTCCGCGTGCAGAAATTCGACATGACCGGCGAGTTCATCATGGCCTGGGGCAGTTTTGGGAACGGCGACGGTCAGTTTTATTTCCCTCGAGGCATCGCCGTCGATCAAAGCGACGGGTCGGTGTATGTCGTGGACATGGGCAATCACCGGATCCAAAAGTTTGATACGAGCACGAACGTGCTGCCGCAATTGTTGACCAAGTGGGGAGGCAGCGCCGAAGCCGGTCATGCCAGTAGTCCTCTCGCGCAGGAAGCCGGACAGTTGCGGTCGCCGTGGGGCATTGCCGTCGACGGAGCCGGCGACGTGTATGTGACCGATACCGGCAACCACCGTATTGAAAAGTTCGATCGCGAAGGGAACTTCATCACTCAGTGGGGCGGATTCGGAAACGGCGACGGCCAGTTCAATTTCCCTTACGGGATCGCGGTCGATGCGAAGGGCAGCGTCTTTGTCGTCGACAGCGGCAACACCCGGGTGCAGCAGTTCATGCCGGCGGACGAAGGCAGCGAACGATTACAGGAAGATGCCGAGGCACTGGCCGAATTGGATCAAGCGCAGCAGCGCTAGCAGCCCATCCCCGAGTGAGTTAGGAGACGATGCTCGATAAGGAACCCCGCCTCGGACTGACGTACGACGATGTGGTGCTCGTGCCGTCCAAGTCTCAGGTGCTGCCGAATGAAGTCGAGACCGGCACCTTCGTGTCGCGGCATATCCGCATCAATGTTCCCTTTGTCAGCGCGGCGATGGATACGGTCACCGAATCTCGGCTGGCCGTCGCGATGGCGCGTGAAGGCGGGATCGGCATTATCCATCGTGTGCTCTCGCCGGTAGACCAGGCCACGGAGATTGACCGGGTCAAGAAGTCGGAGAGCGGGATGATTCTGGACCCGGTGACGATCGCGCCGGAACAGACGCTTCGCGACGCCCACCAGTTGATGGCCAAATATCGCATCTCCGGCATCCCTGTCACTAAGAACGGTAAACTCGTAGGGATCCTGACCAATCGCGATTTGCGCTTTGAAACCCGCATGGACCTGAAAGTCTCGCAGGTCATGAAGCGGGAGAAACTGATTACGGCGCCTGAAGGAACCAGCCTTGAAAAGGCGCAAGAAATATTGCACGAGCATCGGATTGAGAAACTGCCGGTAGTCAATAGGCATTTCGAGCTAAAGGGGCTCATCACGATCAAAGACATTGAGAAGCGGATTAAGTACCCCAACGCCTGCAAGGACGAGCATGGCCGTCTTCGAGTGGGGGCGGCGGTGGGGGTGGGGAAAGACACCGACGAACGGGTAGTGCTCCTCAAGAACGCCGGCGTCGACCTTATCGTCGTTGATACCGCTCATGGTCATTCCCAGGCGGTTCTCGATACGGTGAAGCGGATCAAGAAACAGCATCCGGACCTTGAACTGGTCGCAGGCAATATTGCGACGGCAGAGGCCGCCAAGGAGTTGCTGAAGATCGGTGTCGACGCCGTCAAGGTAGGGGTGGGGCCCGGGTCAATTTGCACGACGCGCATCGTATCCGGCGCCGGTATGCCGCAATTGACGGCCATCGCGGATTGCGCGAAGGCCCTGAAGGGCAGCGGCGTGCCGATCATCGCGGACGGGGGGATCAAGTTCTCCGGCGATGTGACCAAGGCACTCGCCGCTGGCGCGTCATCCGTGATGCTGGGCGGCCTCTTGGCAGGGACGGAAGAGTCGCCGGGCGAAACGGTGCTGTACCAGGCCAGAACCTACAAGGTGTACCGGGGAATGGGATCAATCGGCGCGATGGAGCGGGGGGGCGGCGATCGCTATGGACAAGGCGGCCGGCCCGCTCAGAAGCTGGTTCCGGAAGGGATTGAAGGACGGGTGCCGTATAAGGGGCAGCTGTCTGCCGTGGTCTATCAGTTAGCGGGCGGCGTCAGGTCGGGCATGGGTTATTGCGGGTGCAAGACCATTCCCGATCTCCAGCAGAATGCCACCTTCATCCGCCAGACGGTGGCGGGGCTACGGGAAAGTCATGTGCACGATGTCATCATCACGAAAGAAGCGCCGAACTATCGGTTGGACTGGGAGACAAACTGACCGCCGATCGGGACACCTCGGCCGCCGATTCTTCATCACCTGCCGAATCTCCTGTCTGGGCTGCGTACGTATCATCCATGGAACTCTGGCACAATAGAATTCTAGTCCTCGATTTCGGCTCCCAATATACTCAGTTAATTGCGCGTCGCATTCGCGAGGCGCAGGTTTATTCCCAGATCCTGCCCTGTACCGTGCCGCTTGCCACGGTGCTCGCGTATCGTCCGCAAGGTATCGTCCTCTCGGGCGGCCCGTCTAGCGTCTATGACAAGAAGGCGCCCAGCATTCCAAAAGAATTGTTCGATCAGGGCATTCCCATTCTCGGCATTTGCTACGGCATGCAGCTGGTGACCCATCTGAGCGGCGGCGCCGTGGTCAAAGCACCGCACCGCGAATATGGCCGTGCGGACCTTGTCATCGATGATCGAACGGATCTGTTCAAAGGCCTCGGGGAGAGCGGCTCTACGGTGGTCTGGATGTCGCACGGGGATCGCATCGAGCGGATGCCTCCAGGCTTTCGGGCCATTGCGCACACGGCCAATTCACCGGTCGCCGCCATGAAGTCCGACGGGAGGCGCCAAATTTACTGTTTGCAGTTTCATCCGGAAGTGGCGCATACGCCGGACGGGACCGCCATCCTCCGTAACTTTGTCTATGAGATCTGCGGCTGCAAGCCGACGTGGACGATGCAGTCGTATGTGGAGACCGCAGTCCAGCAGATTCGCGACCAGGTCGGCAAGGACAAGGTTATCTGTGCGTTGAGCGGCGGGGTGGATTCCTCCGTCGCTGCAGCCCTCGCGCATCGGGCGATTGGAGATCAGCTGACCTGCATTTTCGTCGACAACGGCGTTTTGCGGTCCGGCGAACGTGAGCAAGTCGAAAAGACCTTTGCGTCACAGCTGCACTTAAACCTCCGGATATTGGACCGCACCAACCAATTTCTGGCCGGTCTGAAGAATGTCACCGACCCAGAACGGAAACGGAAAATCATCGGACGACTCTTCATCAAGAGCTTTGACGACGAATCCAAGAAGCTCAAGGGAGTGAAATACCTGGCGCAGGGCACGCTGTACCCGGATGTAATCGAAAGCGTGAGTTTCAAAGGACCCTCGGCCACCATTAAGACGCATCATAACGTGGGCGGCCTCCCGGCGCGGATGAAGCTGAAGCTGATTGAGCCGCTTCGGGAACTCTTCAAGGATGAAGTGCGGGTGCTCGGCAAAGAGCTGGGCCTGCCGGATGAGATCATCTGGCGGCAGCCGTTTCCCGGTCCCGGACTGGCGATCCGCGTGTTAGGTTCCGTGACGAAAGAGCGGCTGGCAATCCTCCGTGCGGCCGAGACGATCGTGGATCAGGAGATTCGAGGGGCGGGGCTGTATCGGGACATGTGGCAGGCGTTTGCGGTGTTGTTGCCTATCCGCACCGTCGGGGTCATGGGGGATCAGCGCACATATGACAATGTGGTTGCCATTCGAGCGGTCACCAGTCTCGACGGGATGACGGCCGACTGGGCCAGAATTCCCAATGATGTGCTGGGGCGGATGTCCAACCGGATCATCAACGAAGTGAAGGGCGTAAACCGGGTCGTGTACGACATCAGTTCAAAACCGCCGAGCACGATTGAATGGGAATAAGGAGGCGTGGTGAGACTGTGGTGGGTGATAAGCCGGATTGTGATCCGACTATTCCCATCAGCCATCATCGTTCATGATCGCTGATTTATGGAAATGAGACTGCAAAAGATGATCGCGGGGACCGGGCTCTCGTCCCGGCGCAAGGCCGAGGAATTGATCGCCGCCGGTCGCGTGACGGTGAATGGCAAGGTCATCACCGAACTGGGTACCAAGGTTGATCCGGAGCGCGATCATGTCAAAGTGGATGGGCGGCACTTGACGGGCGCGCAACCCTTTGTCTACCTGCTCCTCAATAAACCGAAGAACGTGATGTCGACGTTGAATGATCCGGGCGGCCGGCCTACGGTCAAAGATTTCCTTCATGGAGTCTCGGTCCGGGTGTTTCCCGTGGGCCGCCTTGATTTTGACAGTGAAGGGCTGATGCTGCTCACGAACAATGGCGACTTGGCGCAGGCCTTGTTGCACCCCCGATATCACGTGCCGAAGACCTATCTCATTAAGGTGAAAGGGGTGCTGTCGGATGATGAGATCAGCCAATTGCAAGCGGGGATCAAGCTGGACGATGGCATGACCAGTCCCGCCATCGTCAGAAAGGTCAAAAAAGCTCAGGCCAACTCGTGGTTGGAGATTACGATTCGCGAAGGCCGCAAGCACCAGGTCAAACGCATGTTGGAAGCGGTAGGGCATGTCGTCATTAAGCTCATGCGGATCCGCATGGGTCCCCTATCCCTGGGCAATCTCGAGTCCGGAGAATTCAGGTTTCTTACCGACCGGGAAGCCAATGCGCTGCGGGAATTGGTCGAAGAACGGATTGAACAGGTCAAAACCGGGCAAGCACCGAACGCGCGGCGTCAGCGCCCGAAGCGTAGGGAAGGGTGGGCGAAGCCGGCCGGGCCGAAGAAGAAGTCCTCGAAGAAAGCAGGCGTCGTATGAAGATGCGGACCCATCGGTGCGGTGAGTTGAACAGGAGCCATGTCGGCCAAACGGTGGTGTTGAATGGCTGGGTGCAGAGGCGTCGTGACCACGGGACCGTGATGTTCATCGATTTGCGGGACCGCACCGGGCTCACGCAAGTCGTCTTCAATGCTGAGCGCAATGCCTTGGTCCATCAGATGGCGCGTGCCTTGCGGACCGAGTGCGTGGTGTCCATCACCGGGCAGGTCATGGCGCGCCCGGATGAATCCACGAATCCCAATTTGCCAACAGGCGAGATCGAGGTGTTTGTCGATGCGGTCGACATCCTGAACGAGGCCAAGACCCCGCCGTTTGTCATCGAGGACGATGCGGACATCACGGAAGCCATCCGACTGAGATACCGGTATCTTGATCTGCGGCGGCCGCGGATGCAGCGGTTGATAGGTCTGCGCCATGCCATCATGCAGGCCGCACGGGGATTTTTGAACGCGGCCGGTTTTCTGGAAATCGAGACCCCGGTGCTGACGAAAAGCACCCCGGAGGGCGCACGTGACTACCTGGTGCCGAGCCGCGTGAACCCCGGACAGTTCTTTGCCCTGCCGCAGTCACCGCAATTGTTTAAGCAGATCCTGATGATCAGTGGCGTTGATCGCTATTATCAGATCGCGCGCTGCTTCCGAGACGAAGATTTGCGGAATGATCGCCAGCCGGAATTCACTCAAATCGATCTCGAGATGTCGTTTGTGGATCAAGCGGCTGTGATGAGCCTCATGGAACAGATGATCGTGACGATCTTCCGTGAGGCCGGTGGCGTGCAATTGCCCAGCCCGTTTCCCCGCATGACATATGCGGAGGCCATGGGCCGTTATGGATCCGACAAGCCGGACCTGCGGTTTGACATGCCCCTGTATGACGTGACCTCATTTGCAGCCGCCAGCGACTTCAAGGTCTTCAAAGAGGCGGCGAGCAAACGGGGGATCGTCAAAGCGCTGATCGTTAAAGGCGGGGCGACGACGGCCAGAAGCCGCATTGATACTTTGGGCGAAAATGCGAAGAGCTTTGGCGCCAAAGGACTGGCCTGGCTCAAGATTACGCCGGACGGCCAGTTGGAGTCGGTCATCGCCAAATTCCTGGACGGCAAAGCCTTTGCCGCGGCATTACCGGACGCCAAGCCCGGGGACCTGGTCTTGTTCGGCGCCGATACACCGGCCATCGTGCATGAGGTGTTGGGTCGCATTCGCCTCGCGCTTGGAGAAGAACTGAACCTCATCGATAAGACGGCTTGGAAGCCGTTATGGGTCACCGACTTCCCGTTGCTGGATTATTCCCCGGAAGAGAAGCGCTATATCTTCATGCATAATCCCTTTGCCGGGCCCGTGGACGACGATCTTCCCTTGCTGGATTCCGAGCCGCTCAAAGTGCGCGCCAAGGCGTACGATATGGTCTTGAATGGAAACGAGATCGGCGGCGGCAGCATTCGCAACCATCGCAGTGAGATTCAGCTGAAGATCCTCGATCTCTTGGGCATCCCTAAAGAGCAAGCACATGCGAAGTTCGGATTCCTGCTCGACGCCCTCGACT
>JACVSD010000042.1 GCA_014534095.1 Nitrospiraceae bacterium | reverse complement strand
TGCCGCACGTGCGCGAGAGGCCGCCCGCAAGGCGAAAGAACTGATCCGCCGCAAGAGCGCCCTCGACGGAGGCTCATTGCCCGGCAAGCTCGCGGATTGTTCCGAAAAAGATCCGGCGCTCAGCGAGTTGTACATCGTCGAAGGCGATTCAGCCGGCGGGTCTGCCAAGCAAGGCCGCGACCGGAAGTTCCAGGCCATTCTGCCTCTGAAGGGCAAGATCCTCAACGTTGAAAAAGCCCGCTTCGATAAAATGCTGACCAGTGACGAGATCCGAACGCTCATTATGGCGCTGGGCACCGGGATCGGACGCAAGCGCGAGGAGGGCGACAAGGCGGAAAAAGATACCTTCGACATCGCCAAAGCCCGGTACCACAAGATCATCCTCATGACGGACGCCGACGTGGACGGGAGCCACATCCGGACCCTTCTCCTCACGTTCTTTTTCCGCCAGATGCCGGAGTTGATCGAGCGCGGCTACGTCTACATTGCACAGCCGCCGCTTTTCAAGGTGAAGAAAGGCAAAGCCGAGCGCTACCTTAAAGACGAAGGCCTGCTGAACGAGCACCTGGCCGATCTCGCGGTGGAAGACGTGGAGCTGTATTTGGAAGGCACGCAGGGATACGCCACCGGCCGCCGCTTGACCCCGATCCTGAAAAAGATGATCGCGTTCGAGACGCTGTTGGCGCGCCTCAATAAGAAGGCGCCGGAGGCCGCGTTGTTGCGGGCCTTTGTCGATGAACCGGGTCTCGATCGGGAACGCCTGAAGGATCGCACGGCGCTCACCGAAGTCCTCGCCAATGTGAAACGTACGCTACTCGGGGTGTACCCGAAGCTGACTCCGACACTCGACATCGTGGAGGACGAAGAGCATCAATCCAACAAGGTCATCTGCCGGCTGCATGCCAACGGCATCACCCATGGATTGGAAGTCACGCACGAACTGGTGGGTTCGGCCGATTTCCGCGAGCTACAGAAATTGACCCCTTCGGCGATCGGCTTGGGCCGGGCGCCGTACAAGCTCAAGGCCAAGGGGGAAGAGACGCACCATCATTCGACCGACGACCTGGTGAAGATCATCCTGGACATGGGCAAGCAGGGCTTGGCCATCCAGCGCTACAAAGGATTGGGAGAAATGAATCCTTCGCAGCTGTGGGAGACCACGATGAATCCGGAAGCGCGGACCTTGTTGCGGGTGACGCTCGAGGATCTGACCGGTGTGGACGAAATCTTTACCATCCTCATGGGTGACGAAGTGGAGCCCCGGCGGAATTTCATTCAGACCCATGCTCTGGAAGTGAAGAATCTAGACGTGTAAACACGATAGGGCGTGATGCGTGATGGGATGGCGCGGTAAGAGAAATATATATGGCGTGTGACGCATGACGGATCACGCGTAACGGGAGAAGAGATGCCGCCTGATGAACGCTTAGGTCAGATCGCGATCGAAGACGAGATGAAGTCGTCGTACCTGGATTACGCCATGAGCGTCATCGTGGGCCGTGCTCTGCCGGATGCTCGCGACGGCTTGAAGCCCGTGCATCGCCGTATCCTCTACGGCATGAACGAAATGGGCCTGGCCTCCAACCGGTCCTATCGCAAGTCAGCCAAGATCGTCGGCGAAATCATGGGCAACTACCATCCCCATGGCGATTCGGCGATCTACGACACCCTCGTCCGCATGGCGCAAGATTTCAATATGCGGTATCCCCTCGTCGACGGGCAAGGCAACTACGGGTCGATGGATGGCGATTCGGCCGCAGCCATGCGGTACACCGAAGCGCGCATGACGAAGCTCGCCGAAGAGCTGCTGGCCGACATCGACAAGGAAACCGTCGACTTCGGGCCGAACTATGACGAATCGCGGCAGGAGCCGCTG
This sequence comes from Nitrospiraceae bacterium, assembly GCA_014534095.1. The sequence continues at coordinate 12,066 of JACVSD010000042.1, read as the reverse complement.
GTCCTTCCCACGCGAGTGCCCAATCTGCTCATCAACGGCGCCGGCGGCATTGCCGTCGGCTATGCGACCAATATTCCCACGCACAACATCGGCGAAGTCATCGACGGGTTGCTGCTCCTGCTTGAGAATCCGGACGTGACGATTGCGCAATTGATGAAGAAGATCCCCGGTCCGGATTTTCCGACGGCGGGATTCATCTATGGCATGAGCGGCATCAAAGACGCCTACGAAACCGGTCGCGGTCTTCTGAAGGTGCGCGCCAAGGTGGTCGTCGAAACCGATGAACGGACCGAGCGCGAGCGCCTCATCGTCACCGAAATGCCCTACCAGGTCAACAAGGCCAAGCTGATCGAGAAAATCGCCGATCTCATTCAGGAAGACCGGCTCAAAGGCATTTCCGATTTGCGGGACGAATCATCGGATCGCGAAGGCGTACGGGTGGTGATCGAGTTAAAGCGCAACGAGATCCCGCTGGTGGTTCTGAACAACCTCTATAAGCACACTCAGCTGGAGACCACATTTGGCGTCATCATGCTGGCGCTCGTCAATAACCGTCCGGAAGTGCTCACGCTGAAGCAGATTCTGCATCATTTCCTCGAGCACCGGCGCGAAGTCGTCGTGCGACGTACCGCGTACGAACTGCGGAAGGCGGAAGAGCGCGCGCATATCCTGGAAGGGTTGAAGATCGCGCTGGATAACCTGGACGCGGTGATCGCGTTGATCCGGCGGTCGCAGTCCCCGGATGAGGCCCGGGCCGGCCTGATGCAGCAATTCGGGCTTAGCCAGATTCAGGCCACGGCCATTCTGGACATGCGGCTCCAGCGGCTCACGCAGCTCGAGCGGACCAAACTAATCGAGGAATACCGTGAAGTGCTTCGCCAAATCGAGTATCTCAAGTCAGTCCTAGCGAGCGAAGCGCTGGTGCGGACCATTATCAAGGATGAATTGACCGAGATCCGGGAAGCCTACAAGGACGAGCGGCGCACGAAGATCGTCAAGGAGGAAGCCGAGATCAGCCTCGAGGACCTGATCGCGGAAGAGGAAGTCATCGTCACGATTACCCATAGCGGGTATATCAAGCGGAACGCGGTGTCGCTCTATCGCGCCCAGCGGCGCGGCGGCAAGGGCCGGATCGGAATGGGCATCAAGGAAGAAGATTTCGTCGAGACGCTGTTTACCGCTTCCACCCATGACACCCTCTTGTTCTTTTCCGACGCAGGTAAGGTTTATTGGTTGAAAGTCCATGAGCTTCCGGAAGCCGGTCGGGCGGCGAAAGGGAAGGCGCTGGTGAATCTGCTCGCGTTGTCGGGCAGTGAAAAAATCACGGCGACGCTGCCGGTGAAAGAGTATCGCGAAGACCGGTACATCATCATGGCGACGAAAAAAGGCGTGATCAAGAAAACCGAGTTATCCGCTTACAGCAACCCTCGTCAGGGGGGCATCATCGCGCTGGGCCTGGAAGACGGCGATAAGCTGATCAGCGTGCACCTCACGGACGGGCAGCGCGAAATACTGCTGGGGACCCGACAGGGTCTCACGATTCGCTTTAAGGAAGAGGAAGTCCGACCGATGGGCCGGACGGCCTACGGGGTCAAGGGGATCACGCTTGAGGAAGGTAATGAAGTGATCGGCATGGAAACCATTACGCCGGACAGCACCACGGCGATTCTGACCGTGACGGAAGGCGGATACGGGAAGCGCACCCCGGTCGGGGAATACCGCATTCAAGGCCGGGGCGGCCGTGGGATCATCAGCATTAAGACCAGCGAACGGAACGGTTTGGCGGTCGGCTTCCTCCAGGTCCGTGATGGCGATGAGATCATGCTGATGGCGGCTCAGGGCAAGGTGCTCCGCTGTAAAGTCGACGACATCCGGGAAGTCAGTCGCAACACACAGGGCGTGCGGCTGCTGGATCTCGAAGGCGATGAAGACCGGGTCATCGGTGTGGCTCGCTTGGCCGAAGCGGTCGAACGAGAAGATGCGGTCCCTACCGACGGCGGTGGTGTCTAGCTGTACGCTCCACTGCGTAGTGTCTCAACCGTCCTCCCATGGATGATTCGAAGCATCACGCCGCGGCGGCGCGGCCCAAACAGCCGCTCGACATCGTCGTCAAGCTGGCGTTGACGGTCTTCTTCGGTTCGTTCGGTTTGATTTGGGGTGGCATGTACTTGAGCCGGCCGGACCGGTCGATCCCCCCCTACAGCGTCGGCTCGCAAGTCGACCATTTTGTCGCCACGCATGTGCCCGGCGGGACGACCGATCAGCAACTCGAGACATTGCTCAGGCGCTTTCAGAAGGTGGGACACCGGACGCAGGATTTTGCGTCCATGAAGATCCAGCCGACGACGCCTGATGACCCGGCCGGGCGCTATCGCCGTATCGTGATTTACGTCTTTGATGACTACGGGTGGACCGAGCCCAATGTCTTGGCCGGATATGTCGCCGGCGATCCGGCCATACGCAAAGATTATGAACAAGCCATGCGGGGATACTATCGTCTGCAGGACGGCGACGAAGAAGGCGGGCTCGGTCCCCTGCTGAAAAATGGAAACGCGTCGGATCGCGTCCGACTGTTGTTTAACGGCCGTATTACGGACCCTCTTCCGGCGGCACAGGAGCCTGAGCCGGATACCTCGATATCACCTCTGTGAACCGCTCTCTGAGAGCCTGGTCCTGTATCTGGGCGGTATGCGACAACACTTCGGTGAGCACAGTCGCAGGAACGAGTGGGGATACAGCGGCGGACGGCACCCGCTCGCTTGCCGAAGACGCTGGGATTTCGCCCACGCGGAACACGATGTCGGTGATGAAGTCAGGTCCCGTTTCCTCATGCAATTTTGCCAGCATGGCGGGCTTGAGAAAGGTGAGTTGTTGCAGCCACACTGAGTTGCGCACGACCAGATAGAGTTTTTTGAAGCGGATCTGGTCTGGCCAGGTGTGGGACCCCGTCGGCTCACCGATGATGTGCGGCCAGTGGTGCTGAAGTCGAAGTTCGACGAGTCTCGATTCTAGGCCCAGGCGCTTGGCCAGACCGGAGAGGATCGCGCCACACGAATCGAGCCGGTGCGGGCCATGCATCGGCCGCATCTTAGCCTCGGAGCATGGACGGGTCAAGACGGCCCGATGGAGCCGTGAAGTGAAAGAACACAACGAGACGGCCGTGGTGACAAACCGCAAGGCGTATCATGAGTATTTCATCGAGGAGAAGTTTGAAGCGGGCATCGTGTTGCAGGGCACGGAGGTGAAGTCGTTACGCGACGGACGAGCCAATCTTCAGGACAGCTACGCCTCTGTCCGCGATGGCGAAGTGTTCCTGCACCATTGTCACATCAGCCCCTATACCCATGGCAACATCATGAACCATGACCCGACCAGGGTCCGGAAACTACTTTTGCATAGGAAAGAGATTGATAAACTCCTCGGCAAGACGCAGCAAAAAGGTCTCACACTGATTCCTTTGCGTCTGTATTTCTCCAAGCGCGGACAGGCGAAGGTTGAGCTAGGCTTGGCGAAGGGCAAGAAACTGTACGATCGTCGCGAATCCATCAAAAACCGGGAAGCCGGGCGAGAGGTGGAGCGGGCTATCAAAGACCGGCGCTGACCCTGCCTGTCATATATTCATTCCAGGCTTCCTTCTCTCCGACCGTCGTCCATGCTCCCAAGCCGTCCCACTTGACTTAGTTTGAACTCGAACTATCTGGTAGCATGGCAGTCCACGATTCTTGTCGCACACCGTGATAAAGCCAGTGGGATGCTGGCAGAACGGAGAGGTGTCATGAACGATCGCAAAAAGGTCACCGGCTGGTATCAGCCTGGATCCGCCCATATGGTCGGAGACGGGTTCCCCGTCCGCAACCTGTTTCCTAGCAACGATTTGGACCGTGACGTGAGCCCATTCCTGATGCTCGATTATGCGGGGCCGCATGACTTCCCGCCCACGTCACACCCACGCGGTGTCGGGGAACACCCGCATCGGGGGTTTGAAACCGTGACGATTGTCTACGAAGGGCGGGTCGCCCATCGCGACTCGGCCGGTAATGCGGGTGTCATTGGGCCTGGAGATGTGCAGTGGATGACAGCCGCGGCGGGTGTCGTGCATGAGGAAATGCACGAACCAGAGTTTGCGCGGAAAGGGGGCACTCTGCATGCGATCCAACTGTGGGTCAATCTGCCCAAGGCCCTTAAGATGTCCCCTCCCCGCTATCAGACATTGCTCGCTGAAGATATTCCCAACATCGAACTCGCGCAGGGGGGCGGCCATCTGCGCGTGATTGCGGGGTCCTTTCATGGATCGACAGGGCCGGCTCGGACATCGACGCCGCTGCACCTCTATGATGTGAACCTGTCCTTGCCCGGCCATCACGCGTCGATTACGCTGCCTGAAGGCCATAATGCTGCGGTGTTCGTGTTAAGCGGGCGGATTGCCGTGAATGGTTCGCGGGCGGCGGAGGAAGCGGAACTGGTGGTGTTGGACAGAGCAGGTTCGGACCTTGACCTGGATGTGCAGCTCCCAAGCCGCGTCCTCATCATGAGCGGAGAGCCCATCGAGGAGCCGATTGCCCGCTACGGGCCCTTTGTCATGAATACGCGTGAAGAGCTGATGCAAGCCGTGCAGGATTACCAGGCAGGTCGAATGGGTCATATATGATGGGTGCTCACGAACTACGGATCGAAGTCTATTCCGATGTGGTCTGTCCCTGGTGCTACATCGGCAAACGGCGGCTGGAACGCGCGTTGGCTCGCACGAGCGAGGTGCCGGCGCGCGTGATCTGGCGGCCGTTTCAGCTGAATCCCACTATGCCGCCGGCGGGCATGGAGCGTCGATCCTATCTGAACGCGAAGTTCGGGAGCCTGGATGCGTTTCGCGCGATGGAGGAGCAGATGCTCGCGGCCGGAGCGGCCGAAGGCATTCCCTTCGCTTTGGAAAGGATCGCGCGAACGCCCAATACGTTGGCGGCCCATCGTCTGCTTTGGTTTGCCGGCCAGCAGGGGCACCAAGACGCGATGATGGAATCACTATTTCGTGGTTACTTCGTCGAGAGTGAGGATGTCGGCGCTCGTCCCGTCTTGGTGCGTCTGGCGGCCCGAGCGGGGTTGGATCCTCACATGGTCGATCAGGTTCTGGCCACTGAGCAAGGAGAGGCGGAGGTCAGAACCGAGGAAGCGACTGGTCATAGGATGGGCATTCGAGGCGTGCCCTATTTTCTTTTCAACAACAGGTTTGGCTTCTCCGGGGCTCAGCCGGTGGAAGTCTTCACCTCGGCTATCAGCCGGGTCCGAGGGCATGCAGCGACAGGACAGGCGGCAGGAGGAGGATGACGATGGCTGTGCAAGTCTACGGATGCAACCACGTCGTGATCGAGGTGACTGATGCAAGGAAGGCGGCGAAGTTTTATTCTGACGTGTTCGGCCTGACGCTGCTGCGCGGCGGAGAGGGAGCCGCCTGGTGTCGGCTCGGCGAACACCAGTTCCTGGCGATTTTTGAAGTGCAGGAGCTGCAGCCGGATCGCATGAAGCATTTTGGCCTGATGGTCCGTGATGCAGCTCAGATCCGGGAAGTTCGCCAGAAGTTGACGAAGAAATATAAACTGAAGCTGCACCCGGACTTTCGTTGCGACTTCCGAGATCCTTGGGGGAATCGCATTCAGGTTGGGGATCTCTCGGACGAATCGTTGGTCTGGCTCCTGCCCTATCAGGAAGTCCAAAAGGCAGGCATCACCTTCACGTCTGCGAAGAAGAAACGGACCAGTCCGAAACATGAGGACAGATGAGCCCACTACCAGCAGGAAGGATGCAGCCATGCCGCCCGACACGCACGTTGTTTTGATCGCCGGAGGCCATGGTGCTCTCGGACAGGCCGTGGTGCCGGCATTTGTCCAGAGCGGAAGCCGCGTGGTCGTCGTGGATCGTCGTCCTTCAGAGGTGCGCGGTGGAATTGGTCTAGGGGCTGATGTGACCGACGAAGCGGATATCCAGCGAGCCGTCCAAGATGTGCAGGAACGAGCGGGTCCTGTCTATGCGCTCGTCAACCTGGTCGGGGGCTTTGCCACAGGCCGGGTTGTGGAAACGGATACGGCACTCTGGCAGCGTATGCTGGCGATGAATCTCACCTCAGCGTTTGTGCTGTCGAAAGCCGTTCTTCCCCACATGATGGAACGAGGAGCAGGCCGCATCATCCACGTTGCCGCCCGTGCGGCCGTCGACCCGTTTCCGGGGGCCGCGGCCTATATTGTCGCCAAGGCTGGTCTGGTGTCGCTGATCAAAACACTCGCGGTGGAAACAGCCGGCACAGGCATTACGGTGAATGGTCTCCTTCCGACGACGATTGATACGCCCGCCAACCGCACAGCGATGCCCGATGCCGACACCGCCAAGTGGGTGCATCCCGAATCCATCGCGCGCCTGCTGCTCTTTCTAGTTTCTCCGGAGGCTCGACAACTCAACGGGGCGCTGATACCGATTGGATAGACGGAGGTGGCACAGTTATGAAAGCCCACTACCTCGGTCACGTCGTTTTCTACGTGAAAGATCTACAGGCGTCGCTTGCGTTTTATCGCGACCTGCTTGGTTTTAGGGAAGTCGGCCGCATATTCAACGGAGCCGCTGCTGCGCTCACCTCGGGACGCACCCATCATGAACTCCTCCTCATCCAGGTTGGTGAGGCGCCGGGGCCTCCCCAGGGGCGTCGGCGCGGGCTGTATCACATCGGCATCAAGGTCGGAAACAGTATAGAGGAGCTGCGAGCCGCCAAGCGCGAGATTGAGGAGGCGGGCATTTCAATTGACGGCATGAGTGATCACACGGTGTCCCACAGTCTGTATCTGCGCGACCCAGATGGCAATGAGGTCGAGGTGTATACGGATGTGGACGAAGCGCGCTGGAAGAACGATCCCTCGGCGGTCGTCTCGCCGGTCAAACCGCTCAAGCTATAACGGCTGGTGATCAGAAGGAGTTCGGACGTTCTGCCAATCGCACCGATGCCGGCCGCGTGACTAAAGTACGCCGCGACTCGTTGGCGAAAGGGAGCGGCGTAGTCTTGCCGCAGGCCCTGCCCCTCTGGTCTCAACGCCAACCGACCTTTTTTCCGGGTGCAATCCTATCCAGCCGCCGTCCAGGCGGCACGTTGTATATAAGCCGTGGAGCACTTGGCCTTCTCTTCTCGAATGTGTGGTGCGGTCTGCCGTCCGGTTCACACGACTGCTCGGTATAGCAGTGGCGAAGTCCTTCGTCAGTGACGATCTCGACATGTTCGCTTCGTCATCCGCTCGGTCTGAGCAGGGATCGGTTCTGCTTGACGCGTCTATGCGGTTGTAATCCTCACTACTCGCTGGCCTATGCGCCTAGATCCAACAGGTGGAATGGGCTTTACCACGGTACTCCGTCGAATCATGCCGAAGCGCTTTCTGAAGTGACCTCAGGGTCGAGCTTCATCGCCATGATGCTCGGGGCTGTGATCTTTGTGCATACGCCCCACGGCTTTTTCATGAACTGGTCTGGTGAGCAGTCAGGGGAGGGATGTGAATATCTACCCTGCTGGTGATCGAGACCATTGTGTCTTAATGATCATCTGGCGGGCACGGGGTCGTTGGACGGCCTGATCGCCCGCGCCTTGCTGAGCGTGCCGCCGCTTATCGAGGCCCACGGGTCGGCCGCCTACGGACTCCGCATGTCCTCAGGGTGGGCCAACAATGCGAGGGTAATGAGCGGCTCAAGCACCTCGGGACTCTCTCCTTCTTCCGCGGTCGAGAGTGAGTCAGCATGGTTCACCCACTTTCCCACAAGGGACTGGCAAAAGGACGCAGCCTAAGGGCCCATACGAATAAGTGGACGCTTAACGGGTCCGGCGAGGTGGCAGTCGAAGGAGCATCTCAGGCATACTGTCGCCCCATGGATGTGGAGCCGTCCCAGATACTCGAATCAAATCCGGCACGGTACTGTGCGCTGTTAAAAGTGACCGAGGCTGTGGCGGCTCATCGTGATTTGATTTCCCTGTTCCGGGATCTCGCCCAACATCTTCCCGTCGTGGCCCCGTTCGACTTCATTGGCTTGGTGCTGCACGACGCCGAAAAACAGGTCATGAGAGTCCATGTCTTGGAGACGGCGGCTGCCCGTCACCACACGACCCGCTTGGATGGTCTTGAACTGCCCATCGATGAGTCCTCAACCGGCTGGGTCTGGACCCATCAGCGCCCCCTGATCATTCCCTCACTGGCCCAAGAAACCCGCTTTTCGATGGGTATGACCGCACTCCGAGGCATTGGCGTCGAGTCGGTGTGCCTGTTGCCATTGACCACGGCCATGCGCCGTCTGGGTGCCATCGGATTCGGCAGCCTCAAGCCCGGCGCCTTCAGTGAGGCCGACGCCGACTTTTTGAAACAGGTGGCGACTCAGATCGCCGTGGCGGTGGAGAACGCGCTCAATTACGAAGCGGCTCAGCAGGCGCAGCAGCAATTGGCTCGAGAACGGGATCGCCTGCGGCTCCTCTTGGAGATGAACAACGCGGTCGCCGCGCACCTGGAATTGCGAGACCTGTTCCAGTCCATGACGGTCAGCATCCGGCGGGTGTTGAAGGCCGATGTCATCAGTCTGACGCTCATGGATCCTCAGCTCAATCAGTTGCGATTGTATGCGTTGGACTTTCCTGGATCCACGGGCTCCCTGGAGGAGGGCACGACCTGCCAGCTCTGCGGGTGCCCGGCCACCGCCGCGATTGCCGAACGCGAACCGGTGGTCTTGACCCGGGAAGACCTGGAACGATCGGAGAGCACGGTTTCGAGACGTCTCGTGACCGAGGGGGTACGGTCGGCCTGTTGTGTTCCCCTGTTGCTACGGGATCGCACGCTAGGAGCGTTGAACGTGGGGAGTCTTCGAGACGACGCCTTCACGACGGCCGACGCCAAACTGTTATGTGAAGTCGCCAAGCAAATGGCGCTCGCCGTGGCGAATTCCTTGGCCTACCAGGAGATTGCGTCGCTCAAAGACAAGCTCGCCAAGGAAAAGTTGTACCTGGAAGAGGAGATGCAGACAGCGTACAACTTCGAGGAAATCATCGGAGACAGCCGAAGCCTCAAGCGGGTGCTCAAGCAGGTCGAGACCGTCGCCGCGACCGACTCGACGGTCCTGATTTTGGGTGAAACCGGCAGCGGGAAAGAGCTCATTGCCCGCGCCCTCCACAACCTGAGTGACCGGCGCGAGCGAACATTTGTGAAGCTGAATTGCGCCGCCATCCCCACCGGCCTCCTGGAAAGCGAGCTCTTCGGGCACGAGAGGGGCGCGTTCACCGGCGCCATCGCCACGAAGATCGGACGATTCGAGCTGGCCGATCGCGGCACGCTGTTCCTCGATGAGGTGGGCGAAATACCGTTAGAACTGCAGGTCAAGTTACTCCGTGTGCTCCAGGAGCAGGAATTCGAACGGCTGGGCAGCACTCGCACGATCCGGGTGACCGTGCGCGTCGTCGCGGCGACGAACCGGGATTTGGCTCAGATGGTCGAAGAGCAGAAGTTTCGCAGCGATCTGTATTACCGTCTAAAGGTGTTCCCGGTGACCGTTCCGCCGCTGCGCGAACGGGCGGAGGACATTCCCTTGCTCGTCCGGCATTTTGCCCAAAAGTTTGCTGTACGGATGAAGAAACGCATTGATACGATTCCTGCCGAGGCGATGAAGGCTCTGCAAGGTTATCCGTGGCCGGGCAACATCCGGGAGCTGGAGAACTTCATCGAACGCGCCGTCATTCTTTCGACCGGCACCGATCTGTTCGTGCCGCTGGCCGAACTGAAACGCCCGGCTCATTCCGGCAATGGCACCCTGTCGACACTCCAGGATGCGGAGCGTGAGCACATCCTGAAGGCTCTGCAAGAGTGTCACTGGGTGATCGGCGGCGATACCGGAGCTGCTGCCAAGCTCGGCATGAAACGCACGACCCTGCAATCCAAGATGCAGAAGTTGGGTCTGTCCCGTCCTCGGTAACCCACTTTTCAGTCAGCGGTGGCTTCAGCCCTCGTCGGACAAACGACACAGCCGAGAGCACGACACGCGCGGACAGCGCACGGCCTCTAGTGTACAGGGACGCGATGCCAAGAGCTGGCAACAGGCGCCCGCATATCGGCGAATGCCGAAATGCCGTCACCTTCAGGCTCGTCACGAAAGCGACTTGATCCTACAGAGGACTCTAAACCTCGGCCACATAAGGCTAAGCAGCCCACTTAAGACCGGAATGATTCATGCTGTTCTTATTTCGCGATCAGACGAAGGCAGAACGGCGAAATAGCGGTCGGCCGAAGGAAGGAGACAATCATGCATACCCGAAGCAAGGAATTGAAGCAGAATTCTGGAGCGACATTCGCCGGCCGGCTGTGCCGGCATCGCCCGGCGGCCCTGTTGCAAGGCAGAAGGCGGACAGTCACAGACGATAGTGGCTTGCTGGCCATTACAGCCTGGACCTGCGCCGATTGCGGCGAGCTTATCGAGGAGGTTCGGATGTTGTCTCGCAATGGAACGCCCGAGGGACGGCCGGTCCGGTATGTCGTCGGACCGCGTCAGCCGGTGGATCATCATGCGACAGTGTCCACGCGATTCTGACCGATGGTGCGCCGACCCAGAACGTAGGCACCGTTCAGGAAAGAGAGAGTAGGACAACATGGACAACGCGTTATTGTTCCTCATGCAGCATGGCGCACTCGTGCTCTTCGTCGTGGTGTTCATCGAACAGATCGGATTGCCCTTTCCCGCCGTTCCGTTATTGATCGCGGCGGGGGCGCTGGCTGGCACCGGCCACATGAGCGTATCGACCGCCATCGGTAGCACGGTGCTGGCCGCAGTTCTGGCCGATTGGATCTGGTACGAGTTGGGGCGGCGGCGGGGGCGCACGGTTCTCGGATGGTTGTGCCGCATCTCGCTGGAACCGGATTCATGCGTTCGGCGCACTGAGGAATTTTTCATGCAGCATGGCCCGCAGGCGCTTGTGCTGGCGAAGTTCATTCCAGGATTCAGCACCATCGCTCCGCCGTTGGCCGGCATCGTGGGCTTGGGAGTTCCTCTCTTCCTCTTGTATGACGGCCTGGGCGCGGTCCTGTGGGCGGCATCATCAGTGGTGTTGGGCTATCTCTTCAGCGATCGCATCGAGCAGGCCCTGATGTATGGGGACCATGTCGGGCCGGTTATGATTGTGGCGGCCGGTGGAGCGGTGGCGGCGTATGTAGGAGTGAAGGCGATGGTCCGGCGCCGGCAGCTTCAACGAGTGCCCCGCATCAGCGCCGGGGAATTGGCGAAGCGGCTCGCGAGCGATCGACCGCCCGTGCTCATTGATGTCCGGGCTCATGCCGAGTCCTTGGAAGACGCGGGACTGCCGGGAGCTCAACGGATGCCGGTCGATGAACTGGTCCGTCGCGCCCCCAATCTTTCACGAGACCGCGACCTCGTGCTGTACTGCGCGTGCCCTCGTGATGTCAGCAGCGCGCACGGGGCCCTCTTGTTGCGCCGGTTGGGTTTTGAACGCGTGTGGGTGCTCCATGGCGGTGTGGCGGCCTGGCAGGGGTACGAGGAAGCTCAACGATCCGGCGCGCTCATGCCCATGGCAGCGTTGCCCCAGTAACATGCGAGGCTGGAACGAGCGAGGAACATGTTAAAGATCACCGTAGAGCGCGATAGTACACCGGTGCGGGTTCTGTTTGAGGGACGATTGGCCGGAGCCTGGGTTGATGAAGCCCGAAAAGCCTGGCAGGCCGTCCCTCATCGAGAGGCCGTCATCGATCTGACCGGGGTCACCTATATGGATTCGGACGGCAAGGCACTCCTGGCGACGATGTGGCGGGAAGGAGCCGATCTGCAGGCGGTCGGCTGCTGCACCAAATTTATCGTGGATGAAATCACCGGAGGGCGGCATGACGCACCGTGAGAAAAAGGGTGTCCTCCATGTGAGAGGAACCTGCTAGAATCCCTTAGTTGAGGACATGATGAAAATCAAAGATGTATGTCACAAGGGTGTTGGCGTACCGCTACTGGCGGGGCTCATGATTTGGTTGGGCGCCGCCACGCCGGGATGCAAGCCGGACGCGGGGTCCGCAC
>JACVSD010000025.1 GCA_014534095.1 Nitrospiraceae bacterium | reverse complement strand
TCATCTATGAAAACGTGAATGATGGCGTGTACCGGGCTGGATTTGCCACATCGCAACCGGCGTATGATCGCGCCTGTCGGCGGCTTTTTGCGGCGCTGGATCAATTGGATGCCCGCCTCGCCCGCCAGCGATATCTGTTCGGAGCCGAGTTCGTCGAAACGGACTGGCGATTCTTCGTCACGCTCGTGCGCTTTGACGCCGTCTACCATGGACATTTCAAGTGCAACATCCGGCGCATCTGCGACTATCCCAATCTGTTTGGCTACGTGAAAGACCTCTATCAAACCTCCGGGATCGCCGAGACGGTGAACTTCGATCACATCAAGCGGCATTATTACGTGACGCATGACGACATCAACCCAACCCGCATCGTGCCGCTCGGTCCCGAACAAGACCTGGCCGGCCCACATGATCGTGAGCGGTTCTCCTCCTAGCGGGTGCACAACGGATCCTTCAGGGTTCGAGGTAACGTGAACTAGGGGAACCCCGCAGCAGGAGCGGTTGAAAAGATCTTCCGCCGAGCGTAATACTTCGACCTACACTTCATAGCGCTTCTCCCGTCATCACCTGTTCACCTGTGGCAAAGAGGTGGCACGATGATCGGTCCAGGTGTTGTCTTCCTTCTTGGCCTTTTCGTCACCTTCACTGCCTCGTTGGCTTCCAATACCGAGGCGGGCGCTCCTCCGCCAGTCGCTTCCTTCTCGTCGTGGGATCACGGCTTCGAAGGACCCGATGTGCTGTCCGCAGGTCTGACCACATTTCGGTTACAGAATCGGGGAGCCGTCCCCCATCAACTGCAACTCCTCCAACTACCCCACGACCGGACACCGGAGGACTTGGCTTCCTATCTTCAAGCCTCGCACGGCGAGGTCCCTTCTTGGGCCAAACACCGAGGCGGCCCCAATGGAGTCAGCCCCGGCGAGACCGCGGACGCCACGATTTATTTGGAACCGGGGACCTACGTCCTGACCTGCGCCATCCCAACCAAGGCACAGCCGCATGTGATGCACGGCATGTCCAAAATCCTGCACGTCGTCGGTAACCACACCACGCAGCCGGAATTTATGGGCCACGTGCATATGGCCATGTTCGAGTATGAATTCGTGGTGGTCCAGCGAATGCGTAGCGGGCCGCAGACGTTCTATGTGGTGAACCGCGGGACTCAAGTCCACCAGGTCAGCTTGGTTCGCCTCAATCCCGACGCGACAGCCGGTGACATGCTGACGGCGTTCGTCCCGACCACGACGGGGCTATCCTTACCTGGTAAGCTGCTGGGTGGCATGGCGGGTCTCGAACCGGGCGGGCGAGGGATGTTTAGCGCGACGCTTGCCCCGGGCCGCTATGCGCTGATCTGTCTTTTTCCCAATCCCGCGGCTCACGATTCCCACGCCGCCAAAGGCATGGTCATCAACTTTACCGTCGACTAAGGCAGCGGACCTAGACCAACAGAGGTCGGCGTAACGGCTCAGGCTGACCAGGAGGTGTGGCTCCATCAGCTCACAGACCAAATATTCAAGCAAGCAGCTAGAATGGTAGACCCTTTCTCCTCATGCAGAGTGTCAACTTGTCGCGAATCTTCCAATGCACTGCTCAAGCGAACGCCATGAAAGCCGCTCCCTCATATGCACTGTCCGTGTGTAGTAGACCCCACCAAAGAGACAAATCCACCAACATGGCTCAATCCGTTGGGAAGAAGTTAGACATACGGATCCAGTGGTCATCAGGCATCTAGAATATGACGAAGGTTCCCATGGCGAACATCGCCATCGTGAACTCTCGTCGGCATGCCAGCATGTAATCCGTGCGCAGGCAGCAATCGAGATAAGAACTAACCGGCCCTTCCGATTATCTTGTCAGACCTATCACATTAGATTCCGTGTTGCAGGCACCGAAGGACGGACATATCGTCCTCGTCAATGTGTAGGCCAAAGCATCAAGCGTGGAATACGGGGGGTTTACCTAGTCGAACCGTAGGTTAAGCGGGCAGTATAGGTAACCGGACTATAGGCATCGACGGGATCCGTGATCTGTGCCGGAAATGGAACTCTCGGCTCCGGCCTAGCCTTCACGAAGAGATCACCCGATCAACGTCCACGCGGTGAGGAAAACCGCAGAGGGCGTCCGAACAGCGTCATGAGGGGGCGGGTGCTCATGCACGTCTGAGCGTGTTAAGTAGCTGGAGATCGTATGGCAAGAGGACTGTCGAGCGTCGCGGTGATCGGAGCTGGTCCTTATGGGCTGGCCATCACGGCACACCTGCGGGCGGCGGGGATTGAGACCCGGACGTTTGGTCGCGCCATGGAAGCATGGCAGCGGCATATGCCTCGCGGCATGCTCCTGCGGACCGCATGGGCAACGAACCACATTGCCGACCCAGAACATCGCCTCAGCCTCGACCGGTTTTGGGCCGGCCGGCAACTGGAGCGAGCGGACCCCCTGCCGCTCGCGGAGTTCATCCAATATGGCCAGTGGTATCAACAACAGGCGGTGCCTGACCTAGACGAGCGCCGTGTGACCAGGATCGAACCGAACGGTGCAGGGTTTTGGGTGCGCTTGAACGATGGAGATTCCCTGCATGTCAGTCGGATTGTGGTGGCGACGGGATACTGTTTCTTTGCACGTCGCCCCCCTGAATTCGATGCGGTGCCTCGCGACCTTGCGTCGCATACGTTTGAAGAACCTGATTTGACACGGTTTGCCGGACGTCGCGTGGCCATCATCGGAGGTGGACAAAGCGGATTCGGCTCGGCCGCACTGCTACAAGAAGCGGGTGCCGCCGTCGAAATGATCGTGCGACAACCCACGCTGTCGTGGATTGCAGAAGCCTCGGGAGAGGAGCCTGTCGGCTGGGCCAAGTCTCTATACCGCTCAGTGTTGCCCCACTTAGGACGAGCGCGGGGGTTGCTTCTCCCCAAACACGGCGTGGGGCCGCCGCCATTCAGCTGGATCACGGCGCGGCCAGGACTCGTCCGGCGTTTACCCAGCTCATGGCGGCACTGGATCAACCGGTGGATCGATCATCGCATCATCGACCGGGGTTCAAGCTGGTGGCCTTCACGGGTCAGACGTGTGCCCATGACCTTAGGGCGATCAGTGGTCTCCGCAGTACCCGAGGGTGGGGGATTGACCATCACGCTCAACGATGGGACCGTCCGCCGTGTCGATCATGCGTTGTTGGCCACAGGGTACGCCGTGGATGTACGGCGTTATCCATTCTTCGCGCCCGAACTGGTCGCAGCGATTCACCATAATACGGGCTATCCCGTCCTCGGGCCGGGATTCGAGTCGTCGGTCAAGGGATTGCATTTCGTCGGGTTGGCTGGACAGGGCACCTTTGGACCGATGATGAACTCCATTGCGGGCACGCAATACGCCGCTCGTGCCGTGACGAAGTTCTGCGTTCGACACCTTACTCATTGTAACTAGCCATCGATTGTTGAGGTCCCCTCAAGCTGTGGGAGGTCACTCAGCTCGTGCGCGTGATCGAGATAGATCCGTTAACCGACCCCCGATGGGAGACCTTCCTGGCGGCTCATCCGGACAGGCGCGTCTACCACCATCCGGCCTATTTAGAATGCGTGCGCCGAGAGTACGGACAGCCGGCGGTGAACTTGGCATGCGAAGACGCCGGGGGACAGCTCCGCGGCATCCTGCCGTTGCTGTATACCAAGCCGTTTCCTTTCCGCCTTGGCGGTGGGCCGGCGAGGCGGCTGTCTTCTCTGCCACGTACGCCAGTGGGGGGGCCGCTAGTATTGGATCATGCCGCTTATGATACGCTCATGGGCGCTGCGATCGCCCGGGTCCAAGGCGATCCGGACACGTTGCTCGAAGTACGGATGGCGTGCGAGGCCGTGGATGCCCCGAGACATGGAGGGCAAGCCATCGCTCAATTTCCCAGCTATGTTTTGACCTTACCCGCTAAGGGGCAGACGTTGCGCTTTGGCAGTCCTCGCAATCACAGTGCGATTCACCGCGCCGTCAATAAATCGATCAAGTCCGGCATACAGATCCATGAAGCTCAAACCGAGCGTGAGTTACGCGCTTGGTATTGGCTCTATCTTGAAACACACCGATGGCATGCGCGTCAGCGTGCCATCCCGGCCCGCTCCTATGAATTCTTCAAGGCCTGCCTGGACACCATGCAACCGAAAGGACTGGCCCGCTTGTTGCTCGCCGTGCGCCCTGGAACAGGGCGTGGCGAGATCGTCGCCGGGAGCTTTATGTTCATGTACGGGAAAAGCACGATTTACGGCTATAACGGCCGCCGGCAAGACGCTCTCGACCTCAGGCCGAACGACGCGATCCATTGGCGTGCGATTCACGATGCCCATGAAAGCGGATACTCAGAGTACGATTTTGGGGATGTCGGGCCGGAGAACGAAGGGCTGGCGCGATTTAAGAAAAAATGGGGCGCTGAGCCGCATCCTCAATGGCGCTATTACTATCCGGCTCCCGCCGCAACCCCAAGTAAAGGAACCGGAGGCCCGACCCTCTCACGACGTGTCCGGAACGCGCTCTGCAGCCGGGCGCCATTGGCAATTTGGGCTTTGCATAGTAGTCTATTGCGCCGCTATATGTAGGGCGCTCGGCTACTCGGGAGAAGGGCAGGCCTTTTCGGCCGACGGTCGAAACAAGTCAGTCCAGTCATATTTTGGGGCAAGAAATCACGCTTCACCCTTGAAACAAAGTGAGGACGAGCGCACGCCGCCGATGTGCGCCAACGTCAATTGCATGTTAGCCCAGAAACGGATCGTGCTGATGGTATGAGAACCACACGACCGAAGGGCCCGCCTCAGAAACATTGAGGTCCTGCCTGCCGTCCAGCGCTTTATCTGAATCCGTTCCTTGGTGTGACCGATCCAATCCAACCCTGGGGGGCTGATCAAGTAGAGCGGGCACATTAGTTCGACGAGACCAGAGGTCGGCACAAATCGGTTTCCTCAGTGCAACGTGACTGACAGGTATGCGGGCCGGACTTGCTACTGGGACGGGGCCATATCACCTCCCATCGATCTATGGCGAGCCTCTAGGTCAAGACATCGGTCTACTGCAGCTTCTCCACGCGCACGCCCAGCAGACGGATTTTTTTATGCTGCGGATTCTCACGGTGGTCTAGGAAGGGCATCATGAGTTTCAAGGCCTCACGCTTCAGCGTCATGTCGTCACCATAGGCCTCTCTGAGGGTGTGTGCGCGTGACTTCGTCTCGAAATCGCCGAACCGCACCGTGAGTACCACCGTGCGGAACGCGTGAAACCCCTCGCGGTGGAGCCGTTCACTGACGCCGTGACACAATGCCCCAAGGGCCGCGCACAGAAGGCCCGCATCACCCGTGTCCTGGTCGAACGTCTGCTGCTCGCCGATCGACTTGACTTGCCAGTCGTCCACGATCGGAGAGTCGTCCAGACCCCGGATATTGCCGTAGAAGTCGGCGCCGCGCTTCCCGAACAACTGTTCCATGTCATCGAGCGAACAACGCCTCAGATCCCGAATGGTGGTGAAGCCATTCTTGGCCAACGCCGCTTCAGTCTTCGGACCGATGCCTGGAATGGCACGGACAGACATCGGTTCGAGGAAGGTCTCGGCCGCTTCGTCGGACACCACGGTGAGCCCGTCCGGCTTCTGCATGCCGGAGGCGATCTTGGCGACCAATTTGTTCGGCCCGATGCCGACTGACGCCGTCAATCGCTCCTCTGCCCGGATGGCCTCCTTCATCGCACGACTATGCGCTTCCGCCTTGCCATAAGAACCGGCGGTGCTCAAGTCACCGTAGGCTTCGTCGATGCTGGCCGGCTCGATATGCGGCATGAATCGCCGCATGATGCCCATGACTCGCTCGGACACAGCCCGGTACTTGTCCATATCGACCGAGACGAAGGTCACCGGGGGCTTGCCCTGCCGACGGGCCGCTTCTGACAGGCGCCAAGCCGTCGTAATGGGCGTCGCGGAATGGATGCCATACGCACGAGCCTGGTAGTTCGAGGTCGCAACGACGCCCCGTCCATGGCCGCCTCGAGGGTCCGCTCCCACGACGAGTGGCACGCCGCGCAAGGCGGGTGTGTCGCGCGCCTCGATCGCGGCGAAGAACGCATCCATGTCCACATGGGCAATGATCCGCGGCACTCCGGCTCCTGTGGGTTTCCCGGCACTCACTATGCCACAATATCCAGCATGATTCGCATGCCAAGCGATCCTTTTCAGGGCCCTCTCCCTCCCCTGACGGCCAAGCAGAGTGCGCTGGGGGACGTTCTTCGCCGACACGTCGAGCAGCTCGCGGGTGTGATCGGAGAACGCAATCTCTTCCGACCCTCCCAACTGGCGGCGGCGGCGGACTATATCGAATCGGTCTTGCAAAAAGTGGGGCTTTCCGTTCAACGACAACGGTATGAGGTCTCGGGAAAGCCTACCGACAATGTGGAAGCGGAAGTCACGGGCGCGGGGCGCCGCGATGAGATCTTGGTGGTCGGCGCGCACTACGACTCCGTGCACGGCAGCCCGGGCGCCAATGATAATGCCACCGGTGTGGCCGCGGTCCTGGCTCTCGCCCAGGCCATCGCCCGGACGCGGCCCTCACGAACGATTCGCTTCGTCCTCTTCGCCAACGAAGAGCCGCCGTTCTTCCAAGGCCCTCACATGGGAAGCCGGGTCTATGCCCAACGGAGCCGCCGACGGGATGACAAGATCCGGCTCATGCTGAGCCTTGAAACGATCGGGTACTACACGGATGAACCGAACAGCCAGCGCTATCCCTTCCCGTTCAGTTTCTTTTATCCCTCTACCGGCAACTTCATCGCCTTCGTGAGCAACCGGGCCCATGCGTCCGTCGTCAAGCACTTGCTAAGCTCGTTTCGTCGGCATGCAGCTTTTCCCTCGGAAGGAGGCGCCCTCTGGGAATCAATTCCAGGGATCGCCTGGTCGGATCATTGGTCGTTCTGGCAGGAGGGCTATCCCGCTGTGATGATTACCGATACGGCACCCAATCGCTATCCGCAGTATCACACCGCCTCCGACAGACCGGACATGGTAGATATCCCCCGTATGGCGCGTGTGGTGGATGGCCTTGAACACGTCATTCACGAATTGGCAGACGAGTGATAGGCGCCCAGGCCGACCTCCGTCCGAGCCGGTGTTAAGATAACGCGGTCCCCGTGAGGACGACTGCCATGCCATCGATGTTGCCTCCCCTCCACATTCATCAAGGGACCTGCTACGCGCTCTTCGCCTACGATGTCGGATGGTCCATTGACCTGGCCGAGGCCGAACGGCGGATTACCGCCGGGACGGAGCGAGGTCGCCTCCGGCACAAAAGTAGAGCGCCGCAGTACTTTGAATACCGGCCGGCTCCGCTCCGGCTGATGCAAGAAGGTGGCGCCTTTTCCATCGGCGCCTGTCAGTCCAGCCCGACCGTTGAAGTGATGGTGTACGACTTCGGGGCCGTCACCATCACCTACCGGTTTCCTTTGGGCGGACCGGCCGAGGCGCTCCTCGAGCTCAGCCAATCGCTGTATGAGAACGAATCGTTGCTGGCGAAATCCAGGAGCCGGGTCGAGCACCTGATACAAGCACTGCGGCCGGCGATCGAGCGGCCAAAGATCGCCGATGAAGTCGAAGACTACGTCATCATCGCCATCGACTCTTACACCTCTACCTTCGGCGCCGCACCCTGGTACGGCGGCGAGGCGGAACTCGCCCGCATTCTCCGCGGAGAACGAACGATGCTCTCCGATCAGGAGATCGCCGATGCCATGTCGTGTCGCATTTCCTTCAGCCGTGAAGATGCCGCTCTCATTGACTGGCATGCCGCCGTGCTGTTCGGCAAGGAGATGGATGATGTGCGGGCCGTCTTGGAATTCGCCAATGTGGAATTGCTGGAGATGCGCATACTCGACGAGCAATTGGACCGCGCACTTGACGAAGGCTACGAGGTGTTGACCCGGAAGCCCGGCCGGATGCCGGCCTTGCCTGGGTCTTTTGAGGCGGACACCACCCACATCGCCCAGCTGCAGGTGGATGCCGCCCTGTTGTTTGAACGGGTGACAAACACGTTGAAGCTACTCGGCGATCAATATCTGGCGCGCGTCTATCGCCTGGCCTCGCAACGCTTCCATCTGGAAGCGTGGGATGCCAGCATCCTGCGGAAGCTGCAGACGCTGGAGAGCATTTACGGCAAGATGTCCAACCGCGCATCCACCAGACGCATGGAAGTCTTGGAATGGATCATCATCGTCCTGATTGCCGTCTCCATCGCCGTCTCATTTCTACCCATGAGCGGTCACTAATGCAGTGTACCCAGGCGCGCGTAGTTCCAGGACCCACCTATGGTATGGCCGCCGGAACGAGCGGACACGCGATGAGCGTAACCGGTTCGCCGCTGCCTCCCACACTGGGCCGTTTTGCTGATGGTTATAGGGACACTGGGGATTCTCCTTGTGGACTTCAACCGACGGCTGGTCGCACATGAATGATGATGCTGATGCCTGCTTTGCTCAAATCCAAAGTGAACCTGGCGCATACCGTCGTCGTGCTGTGCCTCGTGATGGCGAGCCTCTGGGTGACGCCGGCAGTCGGCGCCCCTCAGCCGGGTTCTGAATCGCCCACCGAGGTCGTTCGGGAGACGCTGACGACCGTCTTTCGCATCCTCGACGATCCCAAACTGAAAGGGCCGTCGCAAGTGGTGCCCCGGCGCCGACAGCTGGAAGAAGTGATCTCCACCCGGTTCGACTATGCCGAAATGTCGAAACGCACGTTAGGCGCTCAATGGAGCCGCTTAACGCCTGACCAACGTACCGAATTCGTGGATCTCTTCAAAGGATTTCTCTCTGATCGCTACGCCGGACGGATTGATGACTATTCCGGTGAGCAGGTCCAATATCTCAATGAACGCCTCGAAGGTCCCTATGCCGAGGTGCGGACGAAACTCGTGTCGAGCAAAGTCGAGATTCCCATGGATTATCGTCTCATCAACAAGGACGGCCGCTGGTATGCCTATGACATCATCGCGGACGGGATCAGTTTGGTGAAAAACTACCGCAGCCAGTTCGACAAGATCATCCGCTCGGCTTCGTATGAGGAACTCGTCAAGCGACTGCAGACCCGCAGCATCGGAGAAGACGAGAAGGACAAAAAGGGCAAACGTTAAACGCAGCCGGTTCCACGGCAGCTCCTTTCCAGGCGGGCGGTTCCATCCTACTAGGGAAGGTCCTACTTCATTCCTCGCCCCTCAGAACCGATCCTGTTGGCACGTCAACACAGTGTGCCTAATGGCGACGGCATGTACAAAAACTGACGCCCATCGGCCTGTCACATACCAGGTCGCACTATAGTCCCAACGTCGTAGTCCTGTGCGTCGCCGACTCGTCGGAGACTGCAGTCGGGGTCCTGTCCACGGTCATTGGTCGTGCGGCCTGTCCAGTTCAATGAGTTTCGAGCTTATCGGAGCTTGCGGATGATTCCTCTCATTTCTAACTCAGCGCAAACGAACATGTCGCCAGGACATCAGAATGATCCTCATAGTGAAAAGGAGATCCATCATGAGCGCCTTCATGCGCTGGGGACCTTTGAAAAGGCACTGGACTATCTGGAAAGATGCGGAGGAAATCGAACAACGATTATCGACCTTCCTCCGGAGGCCGGCACGCGACGGCGACCGGGAAGCGGTCACCATAGCCGAATGGACTCCGTTGGTCGACATCTCGGAAGACCAGCGTGAGTATTTGGTCAAAGCCGAGTTGCCGGAGGTCAAGAAGGAAGACGTCAACCTCACCATCCAGGACAATGTGCTCTGTATTTCCGGAGAGCGGAAATCTACACAGGAAGAAGGCAAGAAGTATCATCGTGTGGAACGCGCCTATGGAAGCTTCATACGGAGCTTCACCCTTCCCGACGACACCGATGCCACAAGAGTGGCAGCGGAATACAAAGACGGCATCTTGGCCATCCATGTGCCCAAACTAGAGAAGGTGCGACCGACATCCATCGACCTCAAGGCCGCCTGAACGGAATCTCACATGATCTTTGACGACCGCCGCCATGCCGGAGTCTTGCTGGCCAAAGAGTTGGACGTCTATCGACGCCATGCCGGGGCGCTGGTGCTCGCACTCCCGAGAGGAGGCGTCGTCGTGGGATTTGAAGTGGCCTTGGCTCTGCATCTGGCCCTGGACGTGTTCATTACCCGCAAGGTCGGGTTGCCGGAATCACCCGAATACGCCATCGGCGCGGTCAGCGAAACCGGTTCGGTCTATCTCAATCCGGAAGCGGCGGGCTCTCTGAACGAGGCCAGGGAAGATGTGGACGGTTTGATCGAGGCGCAACGCCATGAAATTAGCCGCCGGCAGATCCTCTACCGCCACGGACGTACGCTGCCCATGATGCAAGACCATACGGTGATCCTGATCGACGATGGGATCGCAACAGGGTCCACCTTCTTTGCAACGATTGAGGCAATCAGGAAACTATCCCCCGGTCGTCTGGTCGCCGCCATTCCGGTGTCACCCTCATCTACAGCCCACAAGGTGCGGGCATTGGTAGATCACTGTGTCATCCTCGCGACGCCGGAACCGTTCGGCGCCGTCGGCGAATTCTACACCGACTTTCAACAAATCACGGACGACGAGGTCCTCCGTTGTCTGGGACGGGGGGAGCAGGCGAATCACGAGCGGCCGCACACCGTGGGGAGTAGTCCCCCACGAATTTCCGCCCACCACCAGTCCGAGATGTGACCGACATCACCATGCGCCATGCTCGATGCGAGACGTACAGATGAAAGTCGTCGCGGCGGTCGATTGGTCGGAGGAATCGTTTGCGGCGGTCGAACAGCTCGCCGTGCTCTATCGACCAGAAGAAGTCGTGATCGCGCACGGAGTGGACCTGGGCCTGTTCCAATCTCCCATGGTAGCCCAAGCCTTCAGTGTGCAAGGGTATGATGATTATCGCCGTGCCATGATGGAGGCCGGGCTGCGCGTCGTGGAGCGGGCGCGCGCACTCCTGCCTGCCGACATCGCTTCCGTGAAGACGCTGTGCGACGTCGAGCACGCCGCGACCTTCATCGTGAACCAGGCGAACAGTCTCCAGGCCGACCTCATCATTGTGGGCACGCGTGATCCCTCACGGGTGACTGAACTGCTGGCCGGCAGCATCTCGCACGAGATACTCCTCCATGCGGGCATCACGACCCTCGTCGTGAAAGGCAACGCCCGCCATGTGTCGCGCGTGCTCATCACCGTCGAAGGCCGCGACGACGCCGCCCGCATGGTCCGCTGGCTGACCGCTCATCCCTTTCGGACACCGGTGAACGTCACGGTGCTTGCCGTGGCCCCGCCTCTGCACCAGATGATGGAACCGCATATGGTAGTCGGCCTCCAGACGCTGACAGAAGAAAATGTACGCCGCGCTACAGCCCTCGTCAACGAGACCGCTCAAGCATTGACCAGTCCTTCCTTTGACACCTCCACCGACGTGCGTGTCGGGGACCCAGTGACCACGATCTGCGACGTGGGCGCGAGCTATGATCTGATCGTCACGGGGTCCCATGGCCGGACGGGACTCGACCGATTTCTCCTCGGGAGCATCTCCCACGGCATTGTCCATCGCGCCACCACATCGGTCCTGGTGATCCGCTGAGGATCATCACAGGCACCTCGGTGCAGTCAGCACAGCTGGAGCAGCATACGACCTCGCAGCCCTGCCCTGGCATACAACTCCGTCCCGGCCGCTGATGTGCGCCTGCCCTCCCACGACGCAACGGTGCCAGAAGTCTTAGGCGGCCCGCTTCTGCTCGGTATCGCTCTCTGAGGAGAGATCCGGCCCATCCAGATCGCCGCTCACCCGGGAAACGTCATGCGCACTCGCATAGATCCAAGCAACACTGTACAGCACCAGGCCCGACAACAGTGCTAGGCCGGTCACAACTCCCCAATATCCCCATGCCATATGTCACCTACCCGTGCCGAATCACACGGGTCCTCTGCGTCACCGAGTGGTTCTATGACGAGGCCATGCGAAACACCCACCGTGCGGTATCGCGTTTCATGGCCGCCTGCGCTTTGGCAGCTCTTTCAGTTGCCGACACGATCAGGAACGTAAAGAAGATAGTACCCATGGCCAGCAGGGCGGCGATCAAAAAGCTCATCGGAACGGCCGGCAACGTGGCCGGTCGTGTGCTGTCAACCACCGGAGCTTCCTGCGGGAACTCAATGGCCGCCAGTAGTTGTATCCGGTCGGATAACGCGTTGCTCCGAATCGCGGCAGAGACCAGGCTCGCCAATTGTTCTTGATTCTCTGCCCGTGCTGCTTGCGACACGAATTGCAATTGTGTGACGTGCAGCACAGCGGCCCCGAGTCGCTCCTGCACGGCGGCCGCCCGTTCGCTCTCTTGCTGGAAGGCCTCCACAATGGCCTGTCCAAGGACTCCCTGCCAGGTCGCGGCGAACATGTCGTCAAGGCGCAGTCCCATGGCTTCCGTCTTTCGAATCATGGTGTCGTTGTAGTCGGACAGACCTTGACCGGCGGACAACATTCCGCTGCGCACGCCGCGCCCCGTAAAGTTCACCACGGACCGGCCCATCACACCCTGCACGCGGGCGCTATGCGCAGCCGGAATCGCGGTCGCCGCCTGCATGACGAACCCAAAGGGTGCGCCGGAGCGCGACTGCAACTCATGGGATGCCATCGTTGCCCGGTTCCACTCGGAGACGGCTTGCGCCATGCTACTCTCCGTGCGGCGCTCGAGCAGCGCCTGGTCTACGACAGCTTGACCAAGTGCGGGCTGGAGCCATGTCATACCCGTCGGATCTGAAAACGGCTCAGCGGCTGCAATCTGTGGCGATCCTGGTTGGAAGGTGCCGGCGCTGGCAAGGAACAACAGAATGGCGCCAAACACAATGGCAGTCATCCCCACGCCGACGATGATGTCGAGAGTATTGAATCGGTACGACATACGGACCTCCTTTGTTGAATGCGGCCGTTCGGCGCGGGTAATCGCGCCGCTCGCCGTCGGACATGTGATGAGAAGTGGGCGGCGCGTGATGCGGGCCACGAGACGTTGAGGATTGGGAACGCTCGGGCAGAGGCGTACTCCGTTCAGTGCAGACGGGCAGCCGGTCGGTTCGGTTTCGACTGGGTGGAAAGAGGATAGACCTGGCAGGGTCGCGCCGTTGGATCACTGCTCCACGGAGGACCATGCACCACCTACACAACAGGCGGTCACTCGCAGAAGGACTCTCACTCTACGCTCCGCTGCCACACTGGTCAAGATCTTGCGCCCGCAGACCAGCCCGAGGCCTATCCAGCGTCTCAGGGACATCGATCGGTGAAGAACAGCCGCGCTGTAGGATTTCGCCGTCAGGTACCTTCACCCTGCCTTCTGGTCATGTCGGTCGGGCCCCCTAAACAGGTTAAAATCATTGAGGTCTTCTATGGTTTCATCCGCTGTCGTCCGGTACTTCGTTTGCAGTCAGCTTCTGTTCCCTTTTGAGGGCCGCCTATCCTGAAGGGAGGGTGACATGCTGAACCCACATCGTTATGCACCGATGCTGCCGACGACGCTGTGCGGGCTCCTGATGACGGCATGCGGCGGGGGCGATACCAGTACGGGTACCCAAGCCGCCATAGTGGACTGTCCGGCGAGCTACGCGGTGACCTTGCTGCCCGCGCCCGCCCTGTCCTCCTCCAGCGCAGCCGCTGTGAACAATCTCGGCCAGGCTGTGGGTGAGATCGGAGGCGACGCCGCCGTCTGGAGGAACGGGACGTTTAGCGCGGTTCCGAACACGTCAGGAGGATTCAACAGTATGGCGCTCGCCATTAATGACTCGGGGCTCGTGGTGGGTGCGGCGGAAACCGGGACGCCCGGCGTCTATCATGCCTTCCGCTTCAGTGCCGGCACCACCCCCGCAGATCTCGGCACACTGGGCGGATCGAGCAGCATCGCGTCCGGCGTCAACCATAGCGGCCAGATCGTAGGGAGCGCGCGTATCACCGGCGATGCGGCCTCCCATGCGTTTCTGTATGAGAGCGGCACCATGCGGGATCTTGGCACGCTGGGCGGGTCGGCGAGCAACGCCGCCGCCATCAATAGCAGCGGGCAGATCGTCGGCGGAGCGCAAGTCGGAGGCAATACGGCCACGCACGCGTTTCGCTATGAGAATGGAGCCATGATCGATTTGGGAACGTTAGGCGGCACGGAGAGCGCTGCCAGTGCGATCAACGATGCCGGGCAGATTGCCGGATCGTCCCAGCCGTCCGGCAGTACGGATTTTCACGCCTTCGTCTACACTGCCGGCACGATGACCGACATCGGTCCGTCTACCGCCGCCCGGGCATCAGGCATCAACAACCGCGGCCACGTGGTCGGCCGAGTCGCCGCCGCCGCCTCGCCAACCGGCTGGCATGCGTTCCGGTATTGCGGTGCGACTCTCACGGATTTGAATACGCTCGTCGCTGGGAGTGCAGGGGTCGAACTCTTGGACGCATTCGATGTCAACGACCAGGGAGACATTGTGGGGGTCGCCTCCTCGTCCTCTACGCCTGGAACGGTTGCCTATCTCCTGAGCCCGCAGTAGAAGGGATGTCGATGCTTCGGTCAGGGCAGAAGATTCTCACCTCCAATGAAATGAATGAACGGTGAGCCCATTCAGGCCTGCGTTCGAACCGGTCCTAGCGGCCATTGCGGGGGTCCATCACATGGCTGCGCACCCAGCGCACGATGTCCTGAGGCCCCAACGCGCCGGGCTGCCGCGCCACTTCCCGTCCTCCACGAAAAAGGATCAGCGTGGGAATGCTCGTAATCCCAAAGCGCATCGCCAACGACTGTTCCTCTTCGGTGTTCACTTTGGCCAGACGCACCTGTGGCTCAAGAATCTTGGCCGCCGCATCATAACCCGGCGCCATCATCTTGCAGGGCCCACACCACGATGCCCAAAAATCAACGACCAGCGGTATCTCGGCGCGCGACACATGCAGGTCAAATTCTCCGGCCGCCAGTGTAATGGGATGCCCCGTAAACAACGCGGCATGGCACGAGCCGCAATTGGGCCGCTCCCTCAACCGATCGCCTGGAACCCGGTTAACGCTCCGGCAATGGGGACAAACGATATGCAGCTTCGCATCCATGATTGCTCTTTACGCGGCCACTCCTCCTCGAACGTCCGCGGACTCTGTGACGTGACTCCCTCTCTGCCGGCGGTCAAGACCCGGTAGAAGCAAGCTGCGGTCTATTCGATCACCGTCGCAGCACTATTGATACTGTAACCAGATGTCGCGGCAGGTTACCAGCCAGGAAGTACGGAGACTGGCCGGTGACAATGTTACGCCGATTGAACGGTTCAAACCGGCGAGTCCTTCAGTGAATGACTGAGAGAATGGATAAGAAAGACCGACCCTGGGAGGATCCGTGAAGATTTCTGACAGCAGACGCCAACGTAAGATCTGAACGGCATTGCCGCCTGAGTTTCGCTGTGACGGCGCCGTCTCTGTCCATACACCGTCGTGGCGCAATCCTTAACGCTTCTTTCGCAGCGACCAGCACGGGTGCCGCATCGACCGAGTTCAGAGTCCCCGCACTGGAGATGCTTTGAAAGGAGGCAGGTGGGAGGGTGAACGGCGCCACCGCCGCGCTCACCATGGTGATACGAGAGGCGGCGACATGGGCATACGTCACAGTCTCATTCATCGCTCGGATGATCAGAAATCGAGCTCTACCATCCTTCGGTGGAACCGCGTGACCACATTCGGGTCGGGAGCAAGACGAATCTTGGATTCATCCTTACCCTTGTATGGTAGGAGGTTCAGCACATACCGGAGGCTTTCCAACCGAGCCGCTTGCTTGTCATTCGCCTTCACGATGATCCAGGGGCTGAATGTCGTGTGGGTCTTGCTGAACATCTCTTCTTTGTAGCGGGTATAGTCATCCCATAACTCTTGCGCCTTTTCATCGACGGCGCTGAACTTCCAATGCTTCAAAGGATTGGTTCGCCGTGCCTCGAACCGCTTAAACTGCTCTGACTTGGAAATCGAGAACCAGAATTTGATGATCACCACCCCATCCTCGTAGAGCATGTGCTCGAATTCGGTGACCTGCTGCATGAAACGCTGATGATCCTTCTTACTGCAGAACTGCATCACCGGCTCGACGACCGCCCGGTTGTACCAACTGCGGTCAAAGAACACGATCTCGCCCTTGTTGGGCAGCTGGCGGATATAGCGCTGGAAATACCACTGCCCTCGTTCTTCATCGCTAGGCTTGGGGAGCGCAACCACCCGCATGGCGCGCGGATTAAGATGCTCCGTAAAGCGGCGGATCGTCCCTCCCTTGCCCGCCGCATCACGTCCTTCAACCAGAATGGCAATCCGCTGGCCGCTGCTCTGCACCCACCGCTGAAACCGAACGAGTTCAACCTGCAGGGACCGTAGGTCTTCTTCGTACTGGAGCGTTTTACGGATATTGCTTACATCGACATGTTTGCTCTGGAGGAGCTGAATGAGCCCTTTACGGGTATTAAAGCGCCGGAGATCGTCTTCGGTGAGCAGATGGCCGTCCTGAGTACCCGAGCCGTCTGTGAACCCTGGCTGATAGCCGTCCCCTTCGCGCGGCACCATCGTGGGAATCCGCTCCAACTCCACGAGCTTCCCATGCTCGCCGATGGGCGTCTCTTTGCGCGACTTGGGAATGTCGGAATCGCCCTCATGTGTCATGGTGGTACGCTTCCTTTCGCAGGGACGGTTGAGACTCCATGCTCACAGCCAGGAGTCGTTCTGGTTCGCCGACTAGCCTATCGTTGCGCCTGCTGCCTGCGCAAGCCTTGGAACTTTCATGGTGCACTACCCCGACACCATTATACAATCGCGAGAGCGGCGTTCTAAAGGTGCCTGAACAGCTCGCGGTGCCGGTTGTTCTCTGGTGGCGAATACATGACAGTCCTGACTCCCGGCATGGGGGCCGCCGATGGTCGTCGCGTTGGACGCTGGCACATACTGAGGCGACCGGTTTCCCCATCTAGCATTTCCCGCATTGCAGTCGTTGATATTCTCACTGCGTCGTCAACCAGGCATTGAACATCTGCAACGGTTCTGAGCACTAAGGCGCGGCCCCGCATGCCGGCATCGTCGCCTTCATGAAGCCCGGTGTCCCAAAACTGCTCTTCTCTCTGAGAATGGGATTCTCGGCGAGCTACCGACATATGCTGCTGCCGGGCGATCCCGCGCCATGACAGCTGGCAATTGTGCGCAACACCTTCGGCCAGGGCTCCCCCCATGAACACCGGTGCCGGCTCGGGTCTGATGGACGAGTGGAGGCAAAGCAAACTGGCACGCTACCAGATAGTTCCGCGTGCGATAAAAATGGATGCAAGGTGCAAGCGGGGCACCGAAGGTGGACGGGACGCTCCCGACCGTTACAGCGATGGAGGCGTCGTCACGACGTCTAGCGGAGTCACAGGCGAAGCATAATCCTCCAGAGTAATGACAACACGTCCAATGTTTGACCCATGCAGCAGTCCAAAGGCCTTCAGAAGGACGAGACTTCCTTCCGTCTTGACGAGTCGCGCCGTCTCGATCGGCGGCCGCTTACAACGTCCAGGTTGGTGGACCACCCTCATTTGTTGGACGAACTGCTCGATTGCCGATGCGAACGCTTCCGCAGTGTCGTTCGCCGTCTCCAAATACCGGGAGGCCGTCTCATTGACGTAGAGCACCTTCCCTGATGAGACGGAGAGCACCAAAATTCCATACTCCTTGCGCCGGTCTTCGGCCGGCTCGGGGCGCACCCGCAAAACGGATATTTCCGGTATCGTTACCTTCTGCGCTAGTGGAGGTGCGTTGCATTGGGACAGGGATGGGTCCGAGACATAAGGTGACATAGTCCCTCGCTTCCTCTATCGCGCGGCGGAGCGTGCTCCGTAGAGGGTCTGCGCAATGGGAACAAACGGTCGTCTGAGACACTCCCGGGGAAAAGCCGGTTCACGGCCGATCCGCCGCAATGAATTGGCGATCTCCTGAGGCCTGGCCCAATCGCTCCATAGCACGCCGTTCATTTCAATGACCGCCGCGCGGTCGGGCACACGCTGCAACAACTCCGCGAACAGATTGTGCGCCGGCATGTCGAAATAGATGTCATCCAGGATCCGGCCTTCCTGCGGGGACCCGATGGCGGCTTCTAACCGTTCAAAACGTGCCATGAGATCGGGAAAACACTGCCACCCGATTTGCCAGAGTGTCTCGATCTTTGCCGCCAGCACGGAAGTGTTCCAGAGCGCCCCTTGAGCTAAGGCCGCATCGGCCTGCGCGAGGCTGGGTTGTTCCACATAGGAGCGGACCGCTCTGATCTGGTACTGACAGGATTCGTCCAGCTTTTCACCGGGCGTGATCCATCCATAGTCCAACTCCAGGCGCTCAGGAGTCACGCCTAGCAGGATCACCCTGTCCGGGAGCCATTCGGCCGTCCAGGCCGCACGTTTGACCGAGTCGAGAAAGCGGTGCTCCGGGTACACAAAGTGGTCCGAGGGATACATCACCACGGTGGCGAGCGGATCCCTGGCTTTGACATACGTCAGGGACAAGAACACTGCGGCTGCGGTCTCCCGATACTGCGGCTGCAACAGCACGGTGCCACCGACCCGCCCTTCCATGGCCGACCAGGCTTCGCGACGGTGCGAGCGGGCCACTAAGGCGACAATACGGTCTGCATCGGACAGCCGAGCGGCCCGGTCGAGCGTATGCTGGAACAATGAACGCCCTCCGACAAATGCGCAGTACTGCTTGGGC
>JACVSD010000085.1 GCA_014534095.1 Nitrospiraceae bacterium | reverse complement strand
GTACACCCAGTACACGCCATACCAAGCGGAGATTGCCCAGGGCCGGCTCGAGGCACTCGTCAATTTTCAAACCATGGTGGCCGATCTAACCGGTTTGCCGCTGGCAAATGCCTCGCTGCTCGACGAAGCAACGGCGGCCGCGGAGGCCATGGCGATGTGCCATGCCATCAGCCGCGCGAACGGACACGAACGAACCCACTTCGTCGTATCGAGCGATTGCCATCCGCAAACCATCGCCGTGCTCAGAACCAGAGCTGAACCGCTCGGCATTACCGTCCGCACCGGTACCGCTTCTTCGATTCGCCTGACGGACGCGGACCTCTGTGGACTGCTCCTCCAATACCCGGCCACGGACGGCTATGTCGGCGACTATAGCGCCTTAGTCGCGCAGGCGCATGCCGCGGGAGTTCTCGTGGTGGTGGCGACGGATCTCCTGGCCCTGACGCTGCTCCGCTCTCCGGGCGAATTTGGAGCCGACATTGCGGTAGGGTCGAGCCAGCGGTTCGGCGTGCCACTTGGGTACGGCGGTCCCCATGCTGCGTTTCTCGCGACAAAAGACGAGTACAAACGGCAGATCCCCGGCCGGATTGTAGGGGTGTCAAAAGACGTCACGGGGAAACCGGCCTACCGCCTGGCGCTGCAAACGCGGGAGCAACACATCAGGCGCGAACGAGCCACCAGCAATATCTGCACCGCTCAAGTGTTATTGGCGGTGATGGCCGGCATGTACGCAGTCTACCATGGGCCCGGAGGACTCCGCCGAATCGCCGAGCGAGTCCATGGATTGACCCTGGTCTTGGCCGAGGGATTGCGGCGGCTCGGATTTGAGGTCACGCCGCAGACGTTCTTCGATACGCTGCGTGTACCGCTCGTACCGGGGCAAGCAGACCCCATCCATCTACGCGGGCGCGATCGTGGATTCAACTTCCGCCGCCATGAGGACGGCTCCATCGGGTTGTCACTGGACGAGCTGAGTTCGGCAGAAGAAGTGCGCCAGGTGTTGGAAATTTTTGTCGGGAAGGAACCATTGCCCTTCACCGTCGCCGAGGTGGCCGGCACGCTTGATCTGCGCTATCCCCCATCGTTGGCCCGGACGAGTCTGTATCTGACACACGATGTGTTCAACCGATATCACTCCGAACACGAAATGCTGCGGTACCTTCATCGGTTGCAATCGAAGGATCTATCGCTCGTCCATTCGATGATTCCACTCGGTTCCTGCACCATGAAACTCAACGGGACCGCCGAGATGCTGCCCGTCACCTGGCCGGAGTTCTCCCGCGTCCATCCGTTTGCACCGCAGGAGCAGGTCGGGGGCTATCGGGACCTGTTTCGACAACTCGAAGCGTGGCTCGCGGAAATCACGGGCTTTTTCGCCGTGTCGCTGCAGCCCAATGCTGGCTCCCAGGGGGAGTACGCCGGACTCATGGTCATCCGGGCCTATCATCGCGCCAAGGGGGAAGGGCACCGGAACGTCTGCTTAATTCCCGTTTCGGCTCACGGTACCAACCCGGCCAGCGCGGCCATGGCCGGCATGGCGGTAGTCCCCGTGGCCTGCGATCGGGATGGCAACATCGATCTCACGGACCTGGAAGCGAAGGCGGCCGAGCATCGGGACCGCTTGGCGGCCCTCATGATTACCTATCCATCCACTCATGGTGTGTTCGAGCCTGGTGTACGGCGAATCTGCCAGATCGTCCACACACATGGCGGGCAAGTCTATATGGACGGAGCGAATATGAATGCTCAGGTCGGACTCTGCCGTCCAGGCGACATCGGCGCGGATGTCTGCCATCTAAACCTCCATAAGACCTTTTGTATTCCCCACGGTGGTGGTGGGCCGGGGATGGGGCCCATCGGGGTAGGGTGCCATCTGGCGCCGTTCCTGCCGGGCCACCCTGTGACAGAGCCGGGCGGGCGGGATGCGATCGGGCCGATCTCGGCCGCTCCCTTCGGGAGCGCGAGCATCCTTCCGATTTCCTGGGTGTATATCGCGCTAATGGGCCGCGACGGCTTGACGAAGGCGACGGAAGTTGCGATTCTCAATGCCAACTACATGGCGAAGCGCCTCGAAAAGCACTACCCGATCCTGTACCGGGGCAGCACGGGATTGGTCGCGCATGAATTCATCCTGGACCTGCGACCGTTTAAAGAGAGTGCCGGAGTTGAAGCGATGGATGTCGCCAAGCGACTCATGGACTATGGGTTCCATGCGCCGACCGTTTCGTTCCCTGTTGTGGGGACGCTGATGATCGAACCGACCGAAAGCGAGGCGAAGAGCGAACTTGATCGGTTATGCGATGCCCTCATTCTCATTCGTGCCGAAATTCAAGACATCGCCGATGGGCGTCAGCCGAAGAAGAATAACCTCTTAAAAAATGCTCCGCATACGGCGTCGACTGTCACAGCAAATGAGTGGACTCGTCCCTACAGTCGGGAGCAGGCAGCTTTCCCCGCGCCCTGGGTCCGCACCCATAAGTTCTGGCCGAGCGTGAGCCGTATCGATGAAGCGTATGGCGATCGCCATTTAGTCTGTAGCTGTCCGCCGATGGACAGCTATTAAGGGGGTCGGCTGCCCGCCATATCGACTCACTCCTGACCTCTGCTTTGCTCTCATGGCTTGAAATGGGAATCCTCAGCGCTACAACGCACATGCGTACCTGTATACAGCCTCCTTGCCGCAGGCTCCTCTGCGCAGTAAAGTGAAGTTCGTACAAGATTTGCGGATCAGGAGAGCATGATGGCAGGGGTGAACCGCCGAGGATTTCTTGTCAGAACAGGGCTGGCCTTGGGCGCAACAGTGCTCTCCCAGGGCGCCATACCGGCTCTTGGAGCACCGATCGACTCACCCGCTGAACCGGATCCCTGGCGAACGGTCCGCGCTCAGTTTCCACTCTCCCCGAACCTGATTCACCTAGCGGGCTTCTTCCTCGCTTCTCATCCCAAACCTGTCCGCGAAGCCATAGAACGGCACCGGGTCGGCCTCGATGCGGATCCGCTTGGTTATTGGCTGGAACACGAACAAAAGCAGGAGGCTCTCGTCCTACAGGCTGCGGCCGAGTATCTCGGAGCTCAGCCGACGGATATTGCCTTGACCGACAGCACTACCATGGGCCTCGGCTTACTGTACGGAGGGCTTCGTCTGGAGGCCGGACAGGAGATTCTCACGACGACCCACGATCATTACTCCACGGACATGTCCTTGCGTCTTCGGGCAGCCCATACCGGGGCACAGGTGCGGCAGGTCGCCTTGTATGACCAGGTGCAGGCTGCCTCGCGGGATCAGCTCACCGAGGGTCTCGTGAAACAGATCCGGCCTACGACCCGAATCGTGGCCGTCACCTGGGTCCATTCCAGCACGGGGCTGAAGCTGCCGATTCGGCACATGGCGCAGGAAATCGCGCGCATCAACCGGGCACGGGATGAACGAGATCAGGTGATCTTCTGTGTAGACGGCGTCCATGGCCTCGGCGTAGAGGATTTCACCGTGCGCGACTTGG
Organism: Nitrospiraceae bacterium; assembly: GCA_014534095.1. Next base: position 3,801 of record JACVSD010000085.1, on the reverse strand, counting down.
GCTGCGACTTCTTCATTGCAGGCACACATAAATGGATGTTCGGGCCACGGGGGACCGGCCTCGTCTGGGGAAGTCCAGAGGCATGGCCACTCGCCCAGGCAATTATTCCGACCTTTCACACTGAGGCCTACGACATCTGGATGCGGCTGACTCCGCCCCAAAAGCTGCCTCAGTCGATCTATATGACGCCCGGCGGCTTCCATTCCTTTGAGCATCGGTGGGCCCTGGATGAAGCGTTTCGATTTCATCAGACTATCGGCAAAACACGGGTCACGAAGCGGATATATGAATTGAATCAGCAACTCAAGCAGGGGTTGGCCCGGATCCCTCAGGTGACGCTGCACACCCCGATGTCTCAGGAGCTGTCTGCAGGCATTGTCTGTTTCGAGGTGACAGGTCTCAAGCCTCAGCAGGTGGCGGAACGGCTCCGGCAACGTGGCGTCGTCGGAAGCGTGACACCATATGCCACCCAGTATGCCCGCTTGGCACCGGGGCTACTCAATCTGCCGGAAGAAATCGACAAGACGCTGGCGATCGTTAGAGATCTGCGCCCGTAAGGCAACCCCATCAACGGACACGGTCCGGCTGGCCGTCCGCACCCCCTTCCTTTGGGGCATTGTCTCGCAGGCGGTGATTCGGCGATAAGTAGCGAACGCAACGCGCCTAGGACGACCATGATGCCTCAGATCCTGAATTTCAGCCAACATGCCAATGATGATGAAGTCCAGTACCTGACGACCCTGCTCCTCTATCATCTCGTGGAGCGCTGCGGCGGCCAACTCCAGTTCAGCGCCCAGGACGTCTATCACATCCGTGAGAGCCTTTCGACGAAGATGGTCCAGATTCAGCTGGGCGACGACGTCAAACTGCGCATCATTGATCGCCTGCCGGAGTTACAATAGATACGGGGATCCCTTTCTTTCTTTCGAGATTCTCACCACTCTTCCGGTTTGGAGACAACGCGATCAATCGTACTCGTTCTTTAAGCACGGTTGAAGATGCACGGCCGCTTTAGACGTAGATTCGAGCACGACGTGGCGTCTACATGTTAAGGCGCTCGTCTATGGGGATGAGGACTTAGATAGAGTCCAAAGCAAGAGGGACTGGGGAGGCGAGGTGTCCCTTGCGGCTCACATGCTGAGGGTCGTGCCAAGGAAGGTCTCGTGCGCTCACATATCACGGGTAGCGACCTTGTGCGATAGCAGAACGCTTGGGCCTAGAGCCACCTCGCGATATGCGATGACTGGAAAGGCCACTCTTATTCAATGGCAACTTGCTATCAATCTTGTAGCGGAAGATGATATTTCAGTGATCCAGGGTTATACCGGAAAGTACTCAAGGGCCCAGTACAATCGGTTACGCAGAGAGGATGATCATATTGGGTTTCCCGGTGCTTATGATGTCACGCGCTCAATTACAGCAGAATCAATCATTGCCTAAATCGATGTGACACAGCACACAGTTAGCAACGATGCTACACATCTCCACACACGTGATCATCCCGGACTCGGAAATCGACATTCATGCGGTGCGCGCGCAGGGCGCGGGCGGGCAGAACGTCAACAAAGTGGCGACCGCGGTGCATCTCCAATTTGATATCGGTGCCTCGACCTTGCCTCCGTTCTACAAAGCCGCGCTCCTCACGCTTCGTGACCATCGCATTTCGCGCGAGGGCGTGATCACGATCAAGGCTCAGCAGCACCGGACCCAGGAACGGAACCGCGAGGAGGCACTGGACCGTCTACGCTCGTTGATCCAAAGCGTCGCTGTTCTCAAGAAAGCACGCCGACCGACGAAGCCAACGAAGGGATCGAAGCAGCGACGATTGGCGAGCAAGACGAAGCGCGGCCAGCTTAAAGCACTCAGAAGCAGGCGAGACGAGTAACGGAATCCGCTCTCGACCCCGTAACGAACTGCAGGTGGTCAACACGGCAGGACAGGTTGTCAGTCGGCGGAGGCCAGCGACCCCAAAATATGATACCCGCCGTCAACGTAGATGACTTCTCCGGTGATGCCCCTGCCCAGCGGGCTCACTAAAAACAAGGCAGTATCTCCGACCTCCCCCTGCTCCGTAGCCCGACGGAGTGGCGCAAACTCTTTATGGTGATCCACCATCTTACTGATACCCGACACGCCGCGGGCGGCCAACGTCTTGATGGGACCGGCGGAGATGGCGTTCACGCGGATATCCTGCGGTCCTAAGTCGTGGGCTAGATAGCGCACTGAAGCTTCGAGGGCGGCCTTAGCCACGCCCATGACGTTGTAATGCTGCACTACACGTTCCGCACCCAAGTAGGTGAGGGTGACAATAGATCCCCCCTCCGTCATTAACGGCACAGCGGCTTTGGACAAGGCCACCAGCGAATAGGCACTGACGTCGAGCGCGGTGGCAAACCCTTGGCGCGTGGTATTGACGAACCGTCCGGTCAGCTCTTCGCGAGGGGCAAAGGCGACGGAATGAACGAGGAAATCGAGGCGTCCGAATTCCTTCTGAACATGCGCGATCAAGGTGCCAATAGCCTCGTCATTGCCGACGTCACAGGGAAAGGCCTTGGCACCCGGCATCGTCGCAACCAGTTCCTCAACATTCTCTCGTAGCCGTTCATTCTGATAATTGAACAGCAGATGAGCACCTTGATTTGAAGCCGATTGCGCAATCGCCCAGGCGATGCTGTGCTTATTCGCTACGCCGATAATCAGACCCTTTTTGCCTTCGAGTAACATGGATATTCTGCTCCTCGTCGATGATCAGCCACAGCCCGCAATCACGGGAGACGGTCGACGTCCTCACGCCGCATCATGCCCACGACTGTCGGGCGCTGAAGATACCATGAATCCGAAGAATGGTTCCAGGAGCGATGTCCCAGCGGTCCCCGTGGGCCTGGCAGACCGATCGTGGTAGCAACGACTCCTGCGGCTTCATCAGTGATGGCGGACGGCAGCCACAGGTTGTCGGTCGCATCGTCCAGTGACAATGCCCGTAGCCTGTCATCAATTGCCATGCGCCGGCTTCTTGGCCGGTGTCACGACTCGGTGGCGCCATCAGCCACACTGATTCTATGCGGACGGCACTGTACGTGACACGATCAGCCGGAGAGCCTTGAAGGCGTTCAGCATGCGGGCATAGGAATAGTGCGCGTTACGGCCGCTCGGATTCGGCAGAAGAAACACCTGGGCATCTGCCACCCGCACGGAGGTTAACGCAAGAACGCGAGCTTCCTGGTCGGGAAACAGAAACCGAAAGATTGTAACACCCAGAAAGGCGACGAACCGCGGCTGATACCGTCGGACCTTCGCTTCGAGTTCAGCCATTCCCCGGCGATACTCTTCCGGACGCAGGACCTCAATGCCGGCGCTCGCACGACTGATGATATTGGTCATGCCAAGGCGCCACTCCGGCAGACGCCAATCTTCCTCATACGTGAGCGGTTCAGACACCAATCTGGCGTCATACAGGAGTTTCCAGAACCGGTTCGAGTAACCGGCAAAATGATGTCCAAGCCGCGCGGACCGAATGCCTGGGTTAATGCCGACGAACAGAATCTGGACGCCGGGACGGATATGGTCATGGAGGGTCGGTTTCAGAGCGCTCATAGATTTTGAGGCAGTTTAGTGAAGCGTCCGCCATTTCGCCACAGGAGGATCGATACGGCTCGCTCACGGTCCCCAAGCTTTTATCCAAGTCGTTGAATTCCCGGGAAGTCCTCAAAATCTTTGCCGGGCACCAAGATTGCTGGATGAAGAGGCAACGCCGAATGAACGGCGTGAAATTAAACTCTGAGGAGGTGACTCATTATGAAG
>JACVSD010000039.1 GCA_014534095.1 Nitrospiraceae bacterium | reverse complement strand
CCAAAAGGAGTGACTGAAAAAACGCCGGCCGCCGGCCATAGTTTGACGCTGACCGTCGACGAATTTATCCAGTATGTCGCGGAAAAAGAGCTGGAAGATGCCGTAACTGCGGCTCGCGCCAAGGCAGGAACGGTGATTGTCATGGAGCCGCGCACCGGGGCGGTTCTCGCCATGGCGCTCAGCCCGAAGTTCGATCCCAATACCGTGACCGGAGTGCCGCCCGACCGTTGGCGCAACCGCGCGCTCACCGATACGTATGAGCCGGGCTCCACTGCGAAGGTCATTGTAGCGGCGGCGGCGCTTGAGGAAAAGGTCATGCGTCCAGAGACACAGGTATACGGAGAGAACGGGCGTATGGAGATCGCCGGTACCACGATTCACGATCATGACAGGTCCGCTTGGATGACCTTTGCCGAGATCATCGAACATTCAAGTAACATTGGGGCCGTCAAGACGGCGATGGCACTTGGGGATCTCCGGTTGTACCGCTATTTGAAAGCCTTTGGGTTCGGCGAACGAACCGAGATCGACCTGCCCGGCGAGGTGGCCGGTCTGATTAAAGAGCCAAAGAGTTGGGGGCGACGGTCGCTGGCGTCTATGGCGATCGGGCAGGAGATCGGCATCACGTCTCTCCAGCTCGTAACGGCTATCTCGGCGGTGGCGAATGGCGGGCGGCTGATGCGGCCGTATGTCGTGTCTGAAATACGAGATGCCGAAGGTGTAATCGTCGATAGGACGGAGCCACTGGCACGGCGGCGCCCGATCTCAGCACAGACCGCCCGCATTCTTACGGGTATGCTTGAAGGCGTCATTACCAGGGGCACCGGCAGCAAGGCGGCCGTCCCCGGGTACCGCGTCGCGGGCAAAACGGGGACGGCACAAAAAATCAACCCCCAGACAGGACGGTATTCGCAAACGCTCTTCGTCGGGTCCTTTGCAGGATATGCTCCTGCGGATGATCCACGAATAGCGATTGTTGTAGTGATCGATGAGCCACGCACAGAAGCCTGGGGTGGCGTTGTGGCGGCTCCGGTGTTTAGACGAATTGCTGAACAGATTTTGCCCTATCTTGGGGTGCCGTCCCAAGAACGGACCCGGCTGGCTTTCGCCATGGCCGATCGGACGAATGTCTCGTTGCCATGACGCTAGCCGAGCTGATTGCAACTGTTGACCGGCAAGGCATGGTGATCGATCGGCATGGAAATCTTCAGGTAGAGGTGACGGCATTGACCGATGACTCTCGTCTCGTCAAACCGGGCAGCTTGTTCGTCGCCGTCAAGGGTGAACGTGTCGATGGGCATGCCTTCATCGACCAGGCAATTGCTGCCGGCGCTTCGGCGCTGGCGGTGCAGGGTCCGTGGCCCTCTTCAGCCTCGCCGGTGCCGGGGGTATCGTTGCACAGTTCCAAATCCGCGTTAGGCATGCTTGCCGCGCAATTCCATGGAGATCCGTCGTCCCGCCTTCGAATGATCGGGGTCACGGGGACCAATGGGAAAACCACGGTCACCTATCTATGTCAAGCTATTCTCCAGGCGGCCAAAAGGAAAGTGGGACTTATCGGCACCGTAGCTTACCAAATCGGATCGGAGCGATTGAACGCGTCTCATACCACGCCGGGCGCCGTTGAACTTCAAGACCTGCTGGCCCGTATGTCCGATGCGGGATTGGATACCGTGGTCATGGAAGTGTCCTCCCATGCCTTGGCATTGGAACGGACCGCCGGCTGCGAATTCGATGTCGCGGTGTTTACCAACCTCACACAAGACCACTTAGATTTTCATTCGGACCTGGAAGATTATTTTCAAGCCAAGCTGCGTCTGTTCAAGCAGATGGGCCCCGCCGGTGCGAAATCGAACCCAAAACGAGCCATCGTCAATGCCGACGATCCACATGGAGTCCGTGTAGCGGCCGCCAGCCGGGTACCGATCTGGACCTATTCACTCCGGCAGCCGGCCGATATTCGCGCTGAGCACGTGCGTCTATCGCTTAGCGGAACGGCTTTCACGGTCCACACGCCCTTTGGAGCATGTCTGGTAGAAAGTCGGCTGGTCGGAGAGCACAACGTCTCCAATATGCTCGCGGCCATCGGTGTCGGGCTTCATGAGGGACTTTCACTGGAGGCGATCTGCGAGGGGATACGCGCCGTGCACAACGTTCCGGGGCGATTCGAGCGCGTAGAAGCGGGACAGGATTTCACGGTCATTGTAGATTATGCCCACACGGAGGATGCATTGGTTCGCTTGCTGGCTGCCGCGGAAACATTGAAAACGGGGCGCATCATCACCGTGTTTGGATGTGGAGGTGATCGCGACCGTGGAAAACGCCCCAGAATGGGACGCGCAGCCGCACTACGAAGCGACGTGGTGATCCTGACATCGGACAACCCGCGCACTGAGGACCCTATGGCCATTCTCAGAGAAGTGGAGGTCGGAGTCAAAGAGGTACTTGAGCCGGGGCGTGTCGCGTATCACATCATGGCTGATCGTCGCTTGGCCATCGAGACGGCGATCCGCGAAGCTCGGCGCGGCGATATGGTGCTGATCGCGGGAAAGGGGCACGAAGATTATCAGATCATCGGCAGCACCCGCATCCATTTTGATGACCGTGAAGTCGCTCACCGAGCCATCGAGCAGTTGGAAAGATGATCGATTCTTTCAAGCTGGGTGCCTCTGCCGGTAAGGCAACCGACACAGAGATGCCGCTGTTCACTATTGAAGAAGTGTTGGAAGTGACAAGTGCTCGGTTACTGGCTGGGGAATGTCTCCAGGAGAAGATTCGGCGGCTCTCAACGGATTCCCGAACGGTCGGTCCCGGTGATCTATTCGTGGCTCTCGCGGGCGAGCGCTACGATGGCCATGCATTTGTGGGACCGGCCTTGCGACAGGGAGCGGTCGGCGCCGTGGTGCAATCCGCCTATCGTCTGCCAGCTGCCCTCCAAGAGCGAAGCAAGGGCGCAATGCGTGGGCGTGAACGAAGCCGGATCTGCCTCATCGGGGTCCAGGACCCGTTATTGGCCTATCAGCAGTTGGCTACCTATCACCGGAGTCGATTCAACATTCCCGTCGTCGCAGTGACGGGAAGTAATGGGAAAACGACGACAAAAGAGATGGTCGCGCGCGTATTGGCGGAACGATGGTGCGTGTTGAAAACCGAAGGCAATCACAATAATCGCATCGGAGTGCCGCAGACGCTCCTCGGGTTGGCGGCTCGGCACAAGGCAGCGGTCATTGAGATGGGAGTTGACCAGAAGGGCCAGACGACCAAGCTTGCCGAAATCGTTCGCCCGACAATCGGCGTGATCACCAACATCGGTCCCGACCACCTTGAGTTTTTCGGCACGATGGAAGCATCCGCGCAGGCCAAGGGGGAGCTACTCGACGCCATCGGCCCAAACCACACCGTTATCCTCAACGCAGACGACGAGTTTTTCGATTATCTTGCGTCCCGGGCTCGTTGTCGGGTTGTGTCTTTCGGATTGTCTCCCCGAGCGCAAGTGCGAGCCGTTGAAGTGATCTCGGATCGACAACGCGGCACCCTGTTTCGGTTGACTCTGCCGGGTCGATCCACGGCGGTGCCGGTCGCGATCGGGGCGTACGGCTCGCACAATGTCTCCAACGCGTTGGCGGCCGCCGCAGTGGGTCATCTTTGCGGGATGAGCGGGATAAGCATCGCCAGAGGGTTGGCTCGCTTTCGTCCGGCCACGATGCGCTCTGAGGTGGAATCCCGGAAGGGGGTCACGGTCATCAATGATTGTTACAACGCCAATCCCGCGTCGATGAAGGCTGCGATCGATCTCTTGAACGATCTGGGCGTCGGTGCGCGGACGATTGCCGTGCTGGGGGACATGTTGGAGCTGGGTCCGGGATCACCGGCCATGCATCGGGAAGTTGGCGCCTACGTAGCTGCAAAAGACATCTCGTATTTGGTTGCCTGCGGGGCATTGGGGCGAGAGCTTGCCGAAGGCGCCCGCGCCGTTGGAATGCCGGATGAGCGTATCCGCCACATCTCCGACGCCGACGAAGCCGCTCACCTTATGACATCGATGGTTCGTAGGAACGATGTGATTCTCGTCAAAGCATCTCGCGCCATGCGCATGGAATGCATTGTCGAGGCCTTACGAGACCGGTTATCCGCGCGGATATCCGGAGGACGATTGATTTCGTCCGCCAAAGGCCGAAAGTCGTAACATGCTGTACCAGCTGCTGTACCCACTGCATACGGATTTTTCATTTTTGAATGTGTTTCGATACCTGAGCTTCAGGGTTATCTATGCGGCCGTGACCGCCTTTCTGTTGGCTTTTGCTCTGGCTCCCGCTTTAATCCGCAAATTGCAAGAGATCCGATTAGGGCAGCATATCAGAGACGACGGACCCAGCCGGCATCTGGTAAAAAGCGGTACACCAACGATGGGCGGGCTGCTGATCCTCTTTGCTGTGATCCTCTCCACTATGCTGTGGGCCGACATTGCCAATCAATATGTATGGCTGGTGATTATCGCGACCACCGGATTCGGGATCATCGGATTTGCCGACGATTATCTTAAATTCATCAAAGGGCGATCGAAGGGCTTGTCGGCGTTTCAAAAATTTCTCGCGCAAGGGTGCGTGGCAGTAGCGATCGGCATCTTTTTCTATCTGATGCCGGGCTATTCCACCCAGCTCAGCGTGCCGTTTTTTAAACATTTCACGCCGGACTTGGGATGGTTCTACATTCCCTTTGCCGTCCTCGTCATCATCGGAAGCTCGAATGCCGTCAATCTGACCGATGGTCTGGATGGCTTAGCCGTCGGACCGATTATGATCGCCTCGCTGGCTTACACCATCGTGGTCTACGTGGTCGGGAATCGGATCACCGCCGACTACCTGTTGATTCCCTATATTGAAGGGGCCGGAGAAATCGCCGTTTTTACGGCGGCTATCTTCGGCTCCAGCCTTGGTTTCCTCTGGTTCAATACCTATCCAGCGTCCGTGTTCATGGGAGATGTGGGATCGTTGCCCCTCGGAGCGGCCTTAGGGACCGTCGCGGTCATCAGCAAACACGAGCTGTTATTGCTGCTTGTCGGCGGCGTCTTCGTCATCGAAGCCATCTCGGTGATCTTTCAAGTGGCGTCATTCAAATCGCGAGGGAAGCGGATTTTTCTTATGGCTCCGATCCATCATCATTTCGAAATGAAAGGATGGGAAGAACCGAAAGTCGTGGTGCGCTTGTGGATCATCGCCATCTTGTTGGCGTTGCTGAGCTTGAGCACCTTGAAACTGCGATGAGAGGCGGGTGCTGAAAAAGGCTTCCAACTTTGTTCTCGGATCGTCAAAATTCTCAATGTACCCCAGAGGGTACACCTCCGGTTTTGACTCTCCTGCGGCCTTGTTGGAAAGCCTTTTTTGAGCATCCGCCACGATGAGATGACTGAAGTGTCTGCAGAAGAGCTCAAGGGCAAGAAGGTGACGGTGGTTGGACTAGCCAGAAGCGGCGTGGCGGCGGCGCGCCTGCTTCATGTGGCCGGGGCGCAGGTGACCGCGGCCGACGGGAAAGAAGCGGAGGGGCTGGGAGACGCGCTGGACCAATTGGATCGGCAGGCGGTCAACGTGAAGGTGGGGATGGGGTACGAGTCGGCTCTGGATGAGGCGGAACTCGTCGTCATCAGCCCGGGCGTGCATACGGATCTCGATGCGCTTGAGGCGGTTCGCCGACGTGGAGTCCCGGTCGTGGGGGAATTGGAATTGGCGTCCTGGTTTCTGCGCGCGCCGATTCTGGCCGTGACGGGCACAAATGGGAAAAGTACGACCGTCACGCTACTGGGGCTTCTCTTGAAAGAAAGCGGGAAGCACGCCTTTGTCGGCGGCAATCTCGGCACGCCGCTGAGTGAGGCCGCGCTGGCGATGCACCAAGACGGATACGGAAGGTTGCCGTACGAGTACATCGTCGCGGAAGTCTCCAGTTTTCAGTTGGAGACCATTGAGCGATTTCACCCGTGGATCGCAACGGTCTTGAACATCACGCCCGATCATTTGGACCGCTATCCCTCCATGGAACCGTACATCTCGGCAAAGGCGAGAATCTTCGAGAACCAGACCGGCCATGACGTCGCTTTGCTGAATTGGGATGATGAGCAGGTTACGAACTTTAAGACGTTGACGAAAGCCACGGTGTTGGGCTTCAGCCGTACCGGACGTATTGATCAGGGCGCCTATCTCGATGCCGACCGTGTGATCGCCAGAGTAGGACATCGGCAAGAAGAGCTGTGTCGGCGGAGCGACATTCGCCTGCCGGGTGCTCACAATCTTGCCAACGTGATGGCGGCACTGACAATCGGACTGCTCTGCGGATGTTCAACCGAGGCGATGCGCAGCGTCATACGAAGTTTTCCCGGGATCGAGCATGCGCTTGAGTTCGTTCGGGAACGGCGGGGGGTTCGATTTATCAACGATTCGAAAGGAACCAATGTCGACGCCACCATTAAGGCGTTGGAAAGCTTGGACGACCCAATCGTTTTGGTCGCGGGAGGGCATGACAAGGGAGGCGATTTTGCCCGGCTGAGCGAATTGGTGCATCGTCGAGTCAAACGGCTCATTCTTATCGGCCAAGCAGCTCCACGCATTGAACAAGCCTTGCGAGGATTTGAACGCACCAGCCACGCCGCCTCCCTTCGCGACGCCGTGGCCTATGCGGTGCGTGAGGCGCAGCCCGGCGACGCGGTTCTATTGTCGCCGGCCTGCGCCAGCTTTGACATGTTTAGGGATTATCAAGATCGCGGCCGGCAGTTTAAAGCACTGGTCAATGAATTGCCGTAGCGGGGACGAGAACGAACAATGCGGATCGCGACTAGCCCGGTCGGCAGACGCTGTAGACCCGGCGCCGGCGGTCACCCATTGGCAATCGGCTCAAGAGAAGCAGGATGCCGCGCCGGTTGACCAGAGCGAGGATATTGGCGTTGTCGGGGAATCCGTTGCCGAAGCAACCCAGCGCGGATGGGACCATCCTCATGGCGGCTGCACTGCTGACTCTCATCGGCCTTGTGATGGTCTACAGTGCCAGTGCAGTGGTGGCGCAGAATCGTTTTCACGACTCCTTGTATTTCCTCAAGCGTCAAGCAGCGTGGTTGGGGTTCGGCTTTTTGCTGCTCCACATCGCGTCGCGTCTGGATTATCTTGTCTGGCGGAAACTGACGCTCCCGATTCTGGGCGTGACGGCCATTCTGCTGCTCGTCGTGCTGCTGCCTTCACTAGGAGTGGCGGCCAAAGGCGCGCGACGCTGGTTTCATATCGGCGCAGTGTCGGTGCAACCGGCCGAGATGGCCAAACTCGCGACGGTGCTCTATCTGGCGATGTACGTGACCAGAAAGGAAGGCCGAATGGCCGAATTGGTCTCGGGATTTCTTCCTCCTCTCGTCGTGGTGGGACTATTCGGCGGACTGATCTTGATGCAGCCCGACTTGGGGACGGTCCTGGTCTTGGGAACCGTCACGTTGGGAGTGCTCTTTCTGGGAGGAGCCCGTCTCAAGCATCTGTGCGGTCTCATTCCGATCGCGCTCATTCTATTGATCGTGGCGATTTGGAAATCGCCCTATCGGCTCCAGCGCTTGATGAGTTTTCTCGATCCTGGAAAGGATCCCACCGGCGCCGCGTTTCAGGTCAATCAGTCGTTCTTAGCGTTCGGCAGCGGAAAGGTGTTTGGCGTAGGATTGGGAGAGGGCAAACAAAAACTCTTTTTTTTGCCGGAGGCGCACACGGATTTTGTCTTGGCGCTGGTCGGCGAGGAACTGGGCCTTATCGGGACTGCCTTGATCATCATCCTGTTCAGCGTGTTGGTGTTCAAAGGGTTTCAGATCGCCGGGCGCGCACGGGAACCATTTGGGCGGTATCTGGCTCTTGGAATCACCCTGTTGATCGGAGTGCAAGTTCTCGTCAATGCAGGGGTGGCAACGGGCTTACTTCCAACAAAGGGCCTGACGCTTCCGCTGGTCAGCTACGGCGGCTCCTCCTTGCTGATGACCTTATTGAGCATCGGTATCCTTTTGAGTATTTCCCGCGACCGGCAAGGAGGGCGGAAGATCGGTGGGTATCGGATCGGAGGCGGAATGCGATGAGAGTCATCATCGCCGCCGGCGGCACGGGAGGGCATTTGTATCCTGCCATCGCACTGGCCCATGAATTTCTTCGGCTGGAACCCGATGCGACCGTTCGGTTTGTCGGCACGTCGCGGGGCATTGAGGTCAAAGTGCTTCCGCACGAAGGCTTTGATATGGACCTGATCACCGCCTTGCCGGTGATGGGCGTAGGGTTGCGCCGGAGCCTGAGCGCGTTTCTTTCATTACCGACCGGTGTGCGGGAATCCATTACTCTTCTCAAACGGCACCGAGCGGATCTCGTTATAGGGGTCGGCGGTTATACCACTCCACCTGTGCTTTTGGCCGCCTTTTTGTTGCGAATCCCTCGGGTTATCGTGGAGCCGAATGCCTATCCGGGTAAAGCCAATACGATGTTGGGACCGCTGGCACACCGTGTATTTCTCGGGTTCGAGGCGGCATCCCGATACTTCGACTCTTCCAAGGTTCGGGTTGTCGGCGTGCCGGTGCGCCGAGCGTTTCTCGAGTCGAGGGGAACGGAGACGTCCACGAAAGGCGATAAGTCGCTCCTGGTCTTCGGGGGTAGCCGGGGAGCACATGCCATCAACGAAGCCATGATCGAAGCGCTTGCCGTTCTTATGGGAGACGAGGTCCTCCGATCGACGTTGTCCATCACTCATCAAACGGGAGAGGCCGATTACGAGCGGGTCGCGGGCGTGTACAAGACGGCCGGAGTCAACGGCGCGGTCGTTCCGTTCTTGTTCGATATGCCGGCCGCATTCCGCGCAGCCGATCTCGTGGTTTCGCGCTCCGGAGCAATGACGGTCGCGGAGCTGACCGTAAGCGGAAAACCGGCGATTCTCATCCCGTTTCCCTATGCGATTTATCAGCATCAGGCGCACAATGCCGACGTGTTGGCCCAGGCAGGCGCTGCGCTTGTCATGGGTGAGCGGGAATTAACGGGCCCGGCGCTTGCCAAGGCGATCGCCGGGCTGCTTTCCGATCCACCGCGTTTGCGCGCAATGGGCGAACGAAGCCGTACCCTCGCCAGAACGGACGCGGTGGAGGCGATCGTTCGCGAATGTGTCCTTGTAATCGCGCAAGGGTCGAGGGGCTAGAGTGGACAGGAGGGATGGGAACCCGAGTTCCCATGACTTTTAGCCTCCCGGCTCTTGCAAACGACGATGTTTCGAAAGATTCAGCACATTCATTTAGTTGGGATCGGAGGATCCGGCATGAGCGGCATCGCCGAAGTGCTGCTTACGCTGGGATACAAGGTCACGGGGTCCGACCTTCACGGCTCCGAGACGACCCGGCGATTGGAAGAACTGGGCGGGCGCATTTTTATCGGGCATCGAGATGCGCATGTGGGTGAAGCGCAGGTCGTGGTGATTTCTTCTGCCGTCTCGCCAACGAATCCTGAAGTCGTTACTGCCCGGGCTCGCCTCATTCCCGTCATTCCGCGCGCCGAGATGCTGGCGGAACTCATGCGGCTGAAATATGGGGTCGCCATTGCCGGCGCGCACGGTAAGACGACGACGACGACCATGGTGTCGTCGGTGCTGGCCCAGGGGGGGTTGGATCCCACCGTCGTCATCGGCGGAAAGGTCAACGCGCTCGGGAGTCACGCCTGCCTGGGACGCGGTGATCTCTTGGTGGCCGAGGCGGATGAAAGTGATGGGTCGTTTCTGAAGCTTTCTCCGTCGATCGTCGCCGTGACCAACATGGACCGCGAGCATTTGGATCATTACGGAAGCATGGAACGGTTGGAGGAAAGTTTTCTAGAGTTCATCAATCGCATTCCTTTTTATGGTTTGGCGGTGCTCTGCCTGGATGATGCCCGTCTCCGATCCCTGCTTCCTCGTGTGGTCAAACGATTCCAAACCTACGGGTTGCGCGAGCAGGCCGGGTCACCTCCGCCGGATTTTCGGGCGACGGACATCATTCTGAAAAAATGGGAATCCGAATTCAGAGGACACTTTCGTGACAAACACCTGGGTCCATTCCGTCTCTCTATCCCCGGCATCCATAACGTGTCGAACGCCTTGGTGGCGATTGCCGTCGGCATGGAATTGGACGTACCCATCGATCTCATCCGAAAAGGGTTGGCGGCATTTACCGGCGTGGAGCGACGCTTTCAGCTCCGCGGCGAGAAAGGCGGTGTGATGATCGTGGACGACTATGGCCACCACCCGACTGAGATTCGCGCCACGCTTACCGCGGCCAAACAAGGGTGGGATCGCCGCCTGGTCGTCCTCTTTCAACCGCACCGCTATACGCGCAGCCGTGATCTGATGGATGACTTCGCCCGTGCCTTCGATCATGCAGACGTGTTGTTCGTGACGGAGATCTATCCTGCCGGAGAGCGGGAGATTCCCGGCATCTCCGGAGAGAAATTGGCCGAGGCCATTCGAGCCGCGGGCCATCGTTCGGTCACCTGGATCGACCGAAAAGATGCCTTGGCGGAACAGGTGCACTCACAGGTGCGAACCGGAGATCTCGTCATGACGCTCGGGGCGGGCGACATTTGGAAAGTCGGCCCACAACTTTTGGAGCGTCTGTGAAGAAGGGACCTGAGTGAAGAGCGAGACTCGGCCGCGGAGAACCTCTTTCCTACGAGCGAAGGCGCCTGTGGCCGATGGTCAGGATCTGTCCAGTGTGGTGTCCGGCGTGAAGGCAGAGGTGCACTTTCATGCACCGTTGCGGGAGTACACCTCCCTGAAAATCGGAGGCCCTGCCGACGTGCTGGTGTTGCCGAACACGGTCGAGGACCTCGCAAGATTGGTCATTCAAGCGCGGGCAGCGAAGGCTCCGATCTTTGTGATCGGCGGCACCAATCTGTTGGTGCGTGACGGAGGGATTCGCGGAGTCGTGGTTAGTCTCATGAAGTTCAAGACCATCATCGATGAGCCCAACGGAGTCATCTACGCGGAAGGCGGTGTGATCATGCCGACCTTGCTGCGCCATGCCATCAGCCGATCGTTATCGGGATTGGAATGGGCCGCCGGCATCCCGGGAACGGTTGCGGGATGTGTCGTCATGAACGCCGGCACGCGGCTGGGTGAGATGAAGGATTCGGTGAAAGCCGTGCGACTTATCAATCCCCGAGGTGAGATGCAGGATTGTCCTACATCAGCCATTCCGTTTACGTACCGCCGGGCCCATTTGCCGAAAGGGATTGTTGTCGGTGTCTGGCTGCAACTTGCGCCCGGAGAGCGTGAGAAGATTCGAGCCACGGTGAAAGACTATCTTCAGTATCGAAAAGACACGCAACCATTGACGCTTCCTAATGCAGGGTGCGCCTTCAAAAATCCTGAGACGGATGCGGCCGGCCGCCTTATTGAGGCGGCCGGCCTCAAAGGCTTTCGAATCGGCGACGCGCAGGTCTCCGAGAAGCACGCGAATTTTGTGGTCAATCGAGGAAACGCAAGCGCGGAGGATGTCATCGAGCTGGTCCGAGAAGTGGGGCGGACCGTGGAGAAGAAAACGGGTGTCGTCTTGAAGCTCGAATTGAAAATCGTCGGGCAACCCTAGGAGGAGAATCGGTGAAAGGCAGCAGAGAAAACAATGGTGGCCCATGCCGCTGACGCCTGCCCGCATCGGGGTGCTGATGGGCGGGCAATCGGCCGAGCGAGAAGTGTCGCTGAAGACAGGACACGCAGTGCATGCGGCGCTGCGTCGTCGTGGCTATGAAGCCGTCACGATCGATGTGGATGCCGCCGTTGTGCAGCGCCTGCGGAGACACAAGGTGGAACTTGCATTCATGGCTCTGCACGGCCCCGGAGGGGAAGACGGGACGATACAAGGTCTGTTGGAAGTCCTCGGCATACCGTATACCGGATCGGGGGTTCGAGCGAGCGCCATCGCTATGCATAAGGGGACGGCCAAGGTCATGCTTGAATCGTTCGGCATTCCGGTGCCGCCCGGCACGGTGCTGCATGCAGGAGAAAAAAGGCATCCAAAAAAACTGCCTCCTGTCGGCCTGACATGGCCGGTCGTCGTGAAGCCGGCCTCGCAAGGCTCAACGATCGGCGTGTCGATCGTGCGCCTGGCTAGTCAATGGCGCCGGGCGCTTCGGGAGGCGCACCGGCACGACCGGGACGCCGTGATCGAATCCTATATCCCCGGCCGGGAACTGACGGTGTCGGTCCTCGCCGGTCAGCCTCTGCCCGCGATAGAAATTGTCGCTCCCGGCGGTTTCTATGATTACAAGGCCAAATACCAGAAAGGTCAGACGCACTATCGCTGCCCGGCGCCTCTGCCGGCCCAGGTGAGCCGACGACTTCGAGACTTGGCGGTCAAGGCCTATGAGGCCATGGGTTGCGAGGGCGCCATACGGGTCGATTTCCGCGTGACCTCTCGAGGCCGACCATACGTACTGGAAATTAACACGACTCCCGGTATGACGGAGACCAGCTTGTTGCCTATGGCCGCGTCGCAGGCCGGAATTGAATACGACGCACTGACCGAGCGCATCTTGGCATCAGCGTTGAAGCGTGTAAAAAATTGAAGTGGGGAATTCGGTGATGTGCAGGAGTAGTCGGCGATCAAAAAGTTCTGCGCCACGTGCGAATGTCTCGTCGCGACCGGTCCCCTACCGGTTGGACTCGGCACGCCTACGCCGATATGGTTTATGCATCGCGGTCCCGTTGCTGCTTGCCTGTACGGCCTGGGGTACCGTGATGGTCTATGAGAAGATCGCCCCTTCTGTGGCACGCTGGTTTGAAGTACAGGACATTACCTTGATTGGGGCCGGCCAGGTCAGCAGGCAAGAAGTCTTGGAACGGCTGGCGCTTCCTCCCCATCAAAACCTGTTCACGCTGAATCCCAGACGGTTGGCCATTCGGGTCGAGTCACATCCATGGATCAAACAAGCAACCGTACATCGGGTGCTCCCACATACGTTAACGGTTGCGGTGACGGAGCGTCGAGCCGCGGCGATTCTACGTGGTTTCCCCGTGACCCTTTTGCTGGATGAAGAAGGCCACCCTTTATCGATGCTTTCACCGACCGATGATCCTGGTTTGCCGGTGATGATAGGTATCAACCCAAGAGGCATGCTCGAGAGTGAAAATCGCCCTCTTCAAATGGCTCGACAAGGAATCGAGTTGGCCGCTCTTCTGAGCAGGACGTTTCACGGCCGGCCGGAGGTCGATGTCGGCAATCCGGACAATGTGGTGGCGTATGTGGAAGGACGGCGGTTGCAATTCGGTCGGGCTTCATTCGAAGAGAAATGGGAGCGCTATCAAAAAATGGAGCTGTATCTTCCGACCAGCGCCGGCTACGGTCATCGGGAGAGTTGCAGCGACATTGATCTGCGGTATCCGGGGAAGGTGATCGTTCGAGAGAGAAGTTGACGACGCGGAACTGCGGTGTCTAGCTGATACGACGCGGCACTTCCACCGACTGTATTTATCCGCGTCGTTTTGTGGAAGGGGGGTAATCGACGGTGGCGAAGAGGGACCACATCGTGGTAGGACTCGACATTGGAACGACAAAAATTTGCGCCGTCGTCGCCGAAGTGTCGGAACAGGGCGCCGTCAACATCATCGGCATCGGCTCGAGCCCCTCGCGCGGCCTCCGCAAAGGCGTCGTGGTGAACATCGAAAGCACCGTCGAGTCCATCAAGAAAGCCGTGGAAGAAGCTGAACTCATGGCCGCCGTTCAAATCAATTCCGTCTATACCGGTATTGCGGGCAGCCATATCTCGGGGGAGAACTCCCGCGGGGTCGTCGCGCTCAAGAAACAAGAAGTGACGCGAGGAGATGTACAACGGGCCGTGGAAACGGCACGCACCGTTGCGGTGTTGCCCCATGATCGACGCATTCTGCATGTCTTGCCCCGCGAATTTGTGGTCGACGATCAGGATGGAATCCGCGAGCCCTTGGGTATGTCGGGTAGCCGCTTGGAGGTTGACGTCCATATCATCACGGGTGCCGTGACATCGGCGCAAAATATCATCAAGAGCGTCAATCGTGCGGGT
>JACVSD010000040.1 GCA_014534095.1 Nitrospiraceae bacterium | reverse complement strand
CCAGAGGCCGAGCGCGAAATCGCCGGTCACGCCCTTCAGCGTTCCGACCAGCAGAGGGAAAAGAAATCCACCCAATCCTCCGGCCGCTCCCACTACGCCCGAGACAAGACCAATATCTTTCGGGAACCACTCGGCGACGAGTTGGAAAACGACACCGTTGCCGAAGCCCATGGCGCCGGCCGCCACCATCATCATCGTTACCGCAAGCGCGAACGAGGGACTGGTGACCGCCACCACCGCTCCCGCCATGACAGGCAATACATAATGGAGGGCCCGCAGGCCGCCCTGCCGATCGGCGACATATCCCCCGAACGGGCGAATCAGGCTGCCGATGAGTCCGCAGACCGCCGCTAGCGAGCCCGCGAGGACGGCATCGACCGCATAAGTCTGATGGAGGAGCAAGGGCAGGAGGCTGCAGAGTCCGACGAATCCCCCGAACGTCACCGCATAGAGAAAGCAGAGCCAGTAGGCAGCGGGACGGCGGACGAGCGTCGCGACATTGTGCCACCACTGCACGACATGAGGCTCTCGTTTCTCGCGGGGGACCAGGCCCGAGAATGCCACCAGCGTGACGAGAACCAGGGCGGCCATGAGGCCGCAGACGTCATGCCAATTGAGCCATGCGGCCCAGCGCGGCGCGAAAAAGAGCACAAGTACGGTTCCGACGTTCCCGGACGCCGCCAGCCCTAACACGAACCCTTGCGCGGAGCGCGGGTATGCGCGGCCGGCAATCGGTAATGCCACCGCAAAACTGGCCCCGGCCACTCCGAGCAACAGCGCAAAGGCCAGAGCTTCGGGATAGTCGCTCACTCCCAGCCATCCCCAGAGCAGGACGAGCAATTCGGTCAGCAAAATACCGACCGCCGTGGGTCTGGCCCCGATCCAGTCGGCGCTCCACCCGGCGATGACCCTCAACACCGCCCCGCCCAACAGCGGCGTTGAGACGAGCCAGGCCATCTGTTGGTCCGTCAGCCTGAGGTCGGCGGCCAGGGCAATACTCAAGGCTCCCATCAACAGCCACACCATGAAGCTGACCGTCAAATGGAGCCACCCTCCGATCAGCGAGGGCCAATGTCCGCTCTTGAGCGCGGTGAATAGGGTCATGTCTACTTGTCTGTCTGGTCTATCTTGTCTGTCTGGTCTGTTTGGTTAGGTCTGGTTGATCTCGTCGATTTGCACCCATCACGCATCACGTCTTCGCGGTCTATCTGGCTTATCCGGTTGGTCTCATGTATTTGCTCATCACGGACGCGTCACGCACCCCGTCCAGTCCATCTTGTTCGAAGTACGCGCATCATAGGGGAGGGTCTTTCATCCACGCAACCGCTGGAGCGTGACGCGCCTCGCTTGCTTGAGGCACGGGACCTTCTGCTATAGTCACACATCTGCCATGGCCAAGCGCGTCCGCGACAAGAAAAAGCCCGTCGTTCCCATCGAGCCCGAGATCCTCGAACCATCCGAGAATGATCTCGTCGTTGAGATGACGGCAGACACGCCGGTCATCGACGTGAATGCCGACGGTCAAGCCAAAGCCCATACAAATGCCGTTGCCCCGGTTACGGGTCTACAGCAGTACCTTGCAGAAGTCCGGCGGTATCCGTATCTGTCCAAAGAAGAAGAAATCCTGCTCTTCCACGAATATCAAACAGAAGGCAGCCGCGAAGCGGCCGTGAAATTAATCATGGCGAACCTCCGCGTCTCCGTGGCCATCGCTAGCGAATACCTGCATACGGGCGCCGACCATATGGACTTGATTCAAGAAGGCAATATCGGGCTCATGCAGGCCATCAAGAAGTTCGATCCATCGAAAAACGTGCGGTTCTACGCCTATGCCGCCTGGTGGTCCCGCGCCTATATCCTGCGATACCTGCTCAATAATTTCAGACTCGTGAAAATCGGCACCACGCAGGATCAGCGGAAGCTCTTCTATAACCTGAAAAAAGAAAAGTCCAAGCTCGAACGCGAAGGATATGTGCCGGATACCAAGCTGCTGGCCGACCGTCTCCATGTCCGCGAGCGCGATGTCATCGAGATGGACCAACGGCTGGGGAATTGGGAACTGTCGCTGGATCAGCCCATCGGAGAAGAGCAGGACAGCACCCTCCTCGACATCCTGCCATCCCAACAGACCGCGGCCGACGAGGTGATTGCGGACAACGAACTGCGTGTGCTTTTCAGACAAAAGCTGGTGGAATTTACCAAAACCCTTGATGAACGTGAAGAAGACATCCTCCGCAACCGGCTACTGTCCGAAACTCCTCTGACATTGGATGATCTTGGCGAGAAATACGGCATTACGAAAGAACGGACCCGTCAGATCGAAGCGCGCATCATTACGCGCCTCCGCGACTTCATGAAGAAAGATGTAAAGGATTTCGACCGCTTGAGGGCATAACTCCGGGCTGGTCTCACTCCGAATCAGCCGCCTCCCTTGGACTCACCATACGAAAATATTTTTTTATCTGCCGCCCTTGACTCGGATGCGGCGGAGGCTATCTCTCTCAGCACAAGCTTAACGGAATAGGGCTTCTGCTCGTCGGAAGTATCGCTTTCGCCATCGAGTGCGAACCCGTTAGACATCGTCAGATCCGTATTAACTTCAGCACGAGGAGGGTCAGTTATGAGCACAGCCGCGAAGGAAAAGAAGAACGTTGCCAAGGGCTTTCAGCCCCTCGGTGATCGCCTGTTCGTGACCTATACCGAGGAATTGGAACGCACCGCCGGAGGCATCTATGTGCCGGATTCCGCCAAGGAAAAGCCGCAACGGGGCATCGTTCAAGCCGTGGGCAAGAAGGTCGAGAACGTCAAGGTCGGTGACCAAGTCCTCTTCGACAAGTACTCGGGCAGCAAGCTCCGCATTGAGGACGAGGAATGCTTGATCCTTAAGGAAGAAGATGTCCTCGGGATCTTCACCAGCTAATTGACGTACACGACGAACGCTCGACATTCTCTCATTAAGGAGGCATCACATGGCAAAGCAACTACTGTATAGCGAGGCCGCGCGGGCTTCGATTCTCAAAGGCGTCAACCAACTCGCCGACGCCGTCAAGGCAACGCTCGGACCGAAGGGCCGGAACGCGATTCTCGACAAGAAGTTCGGCGCTCCTACCATCACCAAGGACGGCGTGACCGTCGCAAAGGAAATCGAACTCAAGAACCCTTACGAGAACATGGGCGCTCAGCTGGTCCGCGAAGTCGCGAGCAAGACGAGCGACACGGCGGGTGACGGGACGACCACCGCCACTGTGCTGGCCCAGGCCATCTATCGGGAAGGTGTCAAGAACATCACCGCCGGCGCCAACCCCATGGAAATTCAACGCGGCATCAATAAGGCCGTGGAAGTCGTCATCGGCGAGTTGAAGAAGATCAGCAAGCCCTGCCAGAACAAGACCGAGATCTCCCAGGTCGGAACCATTTCGGCCAACAACGATAAGACCATCGGCGATTTGATCGCGGAAGCGATGGAAAAGGTCGGCAAGGACGGCGTCATCACCGTCGAAGAAGCCAAGTCCATGACCACCTCGTTGGACGTCGTCGAGGGCATGCAGTTCGATCGCGGCTACATTTCGCCCTACTTTGTGACCAATGCCGAGCGGATGGAATGTTCCGTGGAAGAGCCGCTCATCCTGATCAACGAAAAGAAAGTCAGCGCCATGAAGGACCTCCTGCCGATCCTCGAGCAGGTGGCCAAGATGGGCAAGCCGCTCGTCATCATCGCGGAAGAAGTCGAAGGCGAAGCGCTCGCCACCCTCGTGGTCAACAAGCTGCGCGGCACCTTGAACGTCGCGGCCATCAAGGCCCCAGGCTTCGGCGATCGCCGCAAGGCGATGCTGGAAGACATTGCGATTCTGACGGGCGGTCAGGTCATTTCCGAAGATATCGGCCTCAAGCTCGAGAACGTGAAGTTGACTGACCTCGGGCGCGCCAAGCGTGTCACGATCGACAAAGACAACACCACGATCGTCGAGGGTTACGGGGATCCGAAGAAGATCGAAGGCCGCGTGAAGCAGATCAAGGCTCAGATCGAAGAGACCACCTCGGATTACGATCGCGAGAAGCTCCAGGAGCGTCTGGCGAAGATCGTCGGAGGCGTGGCCGTCATCAATGTCGGCGCTGCGACCGAAACCGAGATGAAGGAAAAGAAAGCCCGCGTCGAGGACGCCCTCCACGCGACCAAGGCAGCCGTCGAAGAAGGCATCGTGCCGGGCGGCGGGACGGCCTATCTCCGCTGCATCCAGGGCCTGGAGAGCTTGAAGCTCATCCCCGAACAGCAGGTGGGGGTGAACATCATCCGCCGGGCGCTCGAGGAGCCGATCCGCCAGATCGCGGTCAATGCCGGACTGGAAGGCTCGGTCATCGTGGAGAAAGTGCGGAACGACAAGAACCCGAGCGCCGGCTACAATGCGGCGACGGAAGAATATGTGGACATGATCAAGGCCGGCATCATCGACCCGACCAAGGTGTCGCGGACGGCGTTGCAGAACGCCGCCAGCGTCGCGGGCTTGATGCTCACGACCGAAGTCATGATCACCGACATCCCCGAAGAGAAGAAGGAACCGGCCGGTGGACCGGGTGGACACAGCCACGGCATGGAAGGGATGTACTAAGACAGGCTCGAAAGCGATCAGCTTTCTGCAAAGGGCCCGGCGGGACACCGCCGGGCCCTTTGTGTTTTGCGGCCTTCGTGCCTGTACAATAGTGTCGCGAGGTGACCCGGCGTGATTGTCGAGGTTGAGCCAAACCAGAATTGCGACATGAGCGTGTTCGCACGGTTCAAAGAAGCCGGGCCCGCCCGCCCCGTTTTTCAAGTGCGGCTCTTTGACCGCAACCCGGCCGGAGAATGGTACCGCATCACCGGGTGGAGCGACGACGAGAAGGCGCCCGCCTGTCCCGCCTATGCCCGGCTCGTGGAAGACTCGGGCTCCGGGCTGGCGCGGCTCGTCTACGGCGGCATCCACGGCCTGCGGCTAAAACCTGTCCATCCCGACGAGCCATGGAGCCTGGCCAACGATCATCAGTGGGGGGACGCGTATCTCGTGCTGGCCAGCGATCATGATCTCCGCTATGAAGACGAGTAGGGGGAGCCTGCCTTGTAAGAGCTGTCGCCGCAAGCCTTTTGAGGGCTTCTCAGTAGCGTCTTTCCTCATCTGGATCTTTCCTGAGCCACCTCAGTACGATGAACAGCGTGCACACCGAAGACAGCACACACCGCATGGCCGCGCATCTCGCGTTTCTCGCTGAGGCGACGCCCGACTTCCTGGCCTCGGAAGATCCCTGCACCGTGCTGGACGCCCGCTTTCCGGAACTGGCTCGACTGATCGAGCTGGCCGGCTACGAATGGTACGCGATCAATGACAAGCAAGAGCCGGCTGTGATTGCTTCTCGGGGGATCACGGAGCCTGTCGGCGAGCCGGCGGCCTCGCTGACCAAGCCTAGCCCCGGAGCCGTCATCGCGCGCCAGGCCATTCGGGATCGTCAGCCGATCCTGTCCGACTTTCAGCGACCGGATGAGGCAGCCGTCGTGCCGTTGTCCGAACTCGGGATCACGGACTATGCCTGCTTTCCGCTTGTGCATCGTGATCAGCTCCTCGGTGCAATGTCATTCGCGACGCGCCGCTCAGGCGGCTGGGGCGACGACGCCCGTCTCCTGCTCCGGATCATCAGCCAGTGCTGCGCCTCCGCGCTCGGCACCGACTCTACCGCTACCGACCAACGGCCCGTTCGTCAAGCCGGACAGCCACTCGCCCCGGCGTTAACGAAACTTCGTTCACTGGCCGCCCAACACACAGTGGCCGAGGAGCAGGCGCGTCGTCAGATCGCCCGGGAACTCGAGGATCATCTTAGCCGCCCTCTCGCCTTGGGCCGGATGAAACTGGGCCATGTGATTCGCCAAACGACCACGGCAAGCATCAGCGCGCTCTTACAGGACATCGACGAAGTGATGGATCGAGCGGTCAAATTTACAGGAGCGTTCGCCGGCGACCTTACCCCACCGGTGCTGCACGAACAGGGGTTTCAACCGGCGCTCCAATGGCTGGCCGCGCGCATGGAGAAGGACGGTCTCACCGTCGCATTACGTCTGCCGTCGAAACCGCCCATCCTCAATGGCAATCAAGCCATTTTACTGTTTCACTCGGTGCGCGAACTGCTCTCCAACGTCCTGAAACATGCTGCCACGAAACGTGCGTCCGTCACGGTGGCCTATGAACCGACGGGCCACTTGCTGGTGTCCGTGGAAGATGCGGGACAGGGATTTGAGCCGCAGGACCTGGAAACCGGCGAGCCGCATCGGCGCTTCGGACTCTTCGGCATCCGGGAACGCATGGTCATGCTGAACGGCCGGATGGACATCCGCTCACTCCCCCATCAGGGGACGAAAGTCACCCTTGTCGTTCCGGCAGCGGCGCCGGCCGCTACCGAGAAGGCCCCCAACAACGGCCATCCGACCACCGCGCCCCGGCTACGCGTGCTGCTCGTGGACGACCATGCCATGGTCCGGGAGGGTCTCCGCAGCATCCTGGAGGGGTACCAGGATCTGGAAGTGGTCGGCGAGGCCGGCGATGGGATTGAAGCGGTCAAGCTGGCGCGCACACGCCACCCCGACGTCGTCGTCATGGATATCAACATGCCGCGGCTGGACGGCATTGCCGCCACCCGCCAAATCAAGCATGATCGTCCGTCGACCGCCGTCATCGGCATCTCGATACAGGAGTCGAATCAGGTCGAGCAGGCGATGATGTCGGCGGGGGCGACGACCTTCCTGAGGAAGGACCGCGCGGCGAGTCATCTGCACGACGCCATCCTCCACGCCAAGTAGCGCGCTCGATCACCCGGCGTCATCCACGGCGCACACCGCTCAGCCGGAGGGTGGCCTTGAGGAGTGCCGACGTCATGGGCTCATAAAAGACGGATCGAAACCAGCGGTTGACGACCTGCGTATACCGCTGATGATCGGCATGGAAGCGGGCGGCGCTCATGGCCCGATTCTCGGCCTCATAGCCGGCCCGAATCGCACAACGCTCCAGTTCCTCTCCGCTTTCCGGAAGCGAATGGGTCTGGAGATCGTGCACCATTTGCAACTTGTGTTCGATATCGCGCAAGAACAGATAGGCGGCCGTCAGCTGATCGCGCTCCTCCGGCAAGAGCAGCTTGTATCGCACCAATCGATCCAGGGCCCCCATGGTGCTCCGGTCTAAGAGGCCCGGCACCTGCTTTCCCGCCAGAACCTGAACCGTCTGCACCAGAAATTCGATCTCCCTGATGCCTCCGGTGCCCAGCTTCACATTCCGGCGCTCGTGTCCCCGATCGGCCATTTTGGCATCGATAAGTTCCTTTACCGTGCGGACTTCTTCCACCACGCGAAGCGCGCGCGCCCGATCCGGCGCGGTCTTGGCGGCTCCAAAGATGAACGGCTGTACCATCTTGAGGAAGGCCGTCCCGACCTCCATCGAACCGGCTACCGGCCAGGCCTTGAGCAGCGCCAGCCGTTCCCAACCCTGGCCGCGTGACGCATAGTATTTCCGATAGTCCTCCAGCGACCGTGCCAACTGCCCGACCGAGCCCTCCGCCCGGAGGCGCAAATCCACGCGGAACACGTACCCTTCCTTCGTCTGCTCGGTGAGCGCTTTCGTCAGCTCACGGGAAAGGAGTTCGAAGTACTCTTCATTCGAAATGCCGACAGCAGCGGACGACGGCCGGTCCTTGCCCCTCCCCGGAGGTTGCCTGGTCTCGCCGTCGTGCGAGCCATAGACATAAATCACATCCACGTCGGAACTGTAATTCAGTTCATGCCCACCGAGTTTGCCCATGCCCATTACGGCAAAGCCCGTTTCCACCCACCGGCCGTTCCGGTTCTTGTGCATGGGCACTCCATACTGCCGGCGCAAATCGGCATCGACGATTTCATACGCGGACTGAATGAGCAGGCCCGCCATATCGGAAAGCGCGGCTGTCGTCTCGGGCACGGGGGCCAGGCGCAGAAGATCCCGCACGCCGATCCTCAACATTTCCCGGCGTCTGAACCGCCGCAGCGCGTCCAATTTCAATTCCTTCACCGTGAGATGATCCAGGCTGCTCCGCAACGCTCGTTCAAGCCCGTTCCGCGTAGGCGCCTTCGACAACACCCCTTCGTCCGCCAACCAATAGACCAACATCGGATCACGTATCACGGTGAAGGCCAGGGCGTCGCTGTTGCCGAAGATCGTGCAGAGAAGATCCAGCATGCGCGGCGAGCTGTGCAGATAATCCAGGAATGAAGCGCGAGTGACATTCTCCAAGAGTCGTTCCCAATGGTTCAACGCCTGATCGGGATCGGCCGTCCGAGCGATCGACTCCAGGAGCGTCGGCAGGACCTCTGCCAATTGACGCCGATGATGCGGCTCCCCGGCCATGGCTTGCAGATTGCGGTCGGCCTGCTCGATGTCCCGCAGCCCATAGGCCGAGAGAATCCCGGCAACTCGACCGGTCTTGCGCTCGGTCCCCAGCAGCACGGGCCTAGGGTCCGGCTTGGATGAATTCGGTAGGACCGATGCGGAGCGTCGATGAGAGTGCGGGGATTTCGAACGGCGCGTCATGCCGCGGCATTATACTGAGGGAAAGGGTTCCGGTATACTGGCGGCCATCGCAAGAAGTGATCGGCAATCAGCTGTCAGCATTCAGCAGGGAACTGAAGGTGAGAGCTGAAAGCTGAAAGCCGGGAGAATGATGACCGCCGAGGAAACATTGACACTCCTCTCCCCGCACTGTCAGGACATCGCGCCCGACATCGTGCAGGACTTTGTCAGCCGGATGGACCAGGAGTATTTCCGCCGGTTCAGCCCGGCCGTGATTGGCCACCATATCGGCTTGGCCGCGCGGCTGACACCGGATCATCCGTGTGAGCTCTCAATCACCGAGCAGCC
This sequence comes from Nitrospiraceae bacterium, assembly GCA_014534095.1. The sequence goes on along the minus strand of JACVSD010000040.1, from coordinate 5,090 downwards.
GGATCAGCATTTCGAACTGACGCTGGTGGCTTACGACTATTTTTCGGAATTTGCGATCATCTGCGGCCTCCTCTCGGCCTTCGGACTCAACATCGAGGAAGGACAGATCTACACTTTCGTGGAAAGTGCGTCCCCGGCCGCTCGGACGGCCCTCGGGGGAAACTCGCGCGCTCGCCCGAAGGGCAGGCCAGGATTGACGCGGAAAAAAATCGTCGACCTGTTCAGGGTGCAGCCGGGGCGCGGTATACCATTCGGTCCGGAAGATCATCGGCGCCTTGATGCGGAGCTTAGCCGCATGATCCGGCTCCTCGATACAGGGCAGGTGGACGAAGCGCGACAGGCCGTCAACCGGCTCCTGGTCGAGCAGCTCGGGAGACGCCGCGGCTCATTCAGCGGGCTGCTGCATACCGTCCAGATTACGTTCGACAACAGCCAGTCCCCGACCGATACCATCATGGACATCCGGTCCGACGACACACCGGCCTTTCTCTACGCCTTCGCCAATGCGTTGGCCATGCGAAATATCTACATCACGAAGGCGCAATTCGAAATTGACAAAGGCAAACTGCACGACCGGTTTTACGTCCGGAACCGCCACGGACAGAAGCTGCTGAATCCACTGGATCAGCAGCATCTGCGGCTCACCGCTGTCCTGATCAAGCAATTCACCCATGCCCTGACCTGGGCGCCCGACCCGGCCAAGGCCCTGGAGGCCTTCGATCAGTTCCTCGACATGACGGTGCAAGGCACCAAGGGAAAAGAGCAGGCCCAGGCCCTCGCGTTCCTCAGCGACAAAAAGACATTCCCTCTGCTTGCGCGCCTGCTCGGCACCAGCGACTTCCTCTGGGAAGACTTTTTACGCCGGCAGCACGGCAATCTCTTGCCGTTGTTACAAGACTATCGCGACGCGCCGCTGATCAAGCCGCGGGCGGCACTCAGGAAAGAACTCGACCGCGTGGTGGACCGCGCCAAGACGGAACAGGCCCGCAAGGAGGCCTTGAACCGATTCAAGGATCAGGAACTGTTCAGGATCGACATGAAGCACATGGTGGAATCGTCCAGTGTGGCCGATTTTTCCGTGGCCTTGACCGACCTCGCCGAAGCCATCATGAGCCGCAGCCTGCGCGACTGCCAAACCAAGGTGGAGAAGCTCTACGGCGCACCGCGCCTGGAAAACCGCAAGCCCTGCCCTTTTGCCATCCTCGGGATGGGCAAATTCGGCGGACGCGAATTGGGATACGCCTCCGATATCGAAGTTCTGTTCGTCTACGGCGGGGCCGGCCGGACCACTGGGAAACAGCCCATTGAAAACAGCGAGTACTTTGAGCGGCTCGTCCAGGAGCTGCTGCAGTGGATCGAGACCAAGCAGGAAGGGATCTTCCACCTTGACGTCCGGCTCCGCCCGCATGGCGGCAAGGGCTCCCTGTCCAATCCGCTCGAAGAAATACACAGCTACTACAGCGCGACCGGGTCGGCGGCGCCGTTCGAGCGCCAATCGTTGATCAAACTCCGGGCGGTCGCGGGAGATGCGGCACTCGGGAAGCAGGTGGAAGCCCATCGCGACCGCTACGTGTATAGCGGCGAGCCCTGGGACATCGGCACCGCCTTGGATTTACGGCGGCAACAATTGAAACAATTGGTCGAGCCCGGCACGATCAATGTGAAACACGGCGCCGGCGGCCTCGTCGATATCGAATATGCCGTCCAATATCTGCAAGTCATGCATGGCCACCAGCAGCAGATCTTGCGCACCCCGAATACCATGCAAGCGCTCGCCGGATTGGTGGATATCCAACTTATCGCGAGGCAGGACGGCGAGCAGTTGCGCAAAGCCTATTTATTCATTCGGATGCTGATCGACGGATTACGGATGGTGCGCGGCAACGCGAAGGATCTGGTGCTGCCGCCAGCCGACTCGGACGAGTTCATCTTCCTGGCCCGCCGCGTGGGCTACACGACCGACGATTGGCAAGCGGGAGCGAGGCACTTGCAGACGGACATTGAGCAGCACATGACTGAGACGAAACGGTTTTTTGAACGGACCTTTGGAACGTTGTGAGGACCTGGTGAAAAGACAGTGGAGGGAATCTCTCTACCGTTTGTCTTTTCACTCGGTATTTAGGCCCACCGGCTATCCGTTTGACGATGGCACTTGATCGAAACCATATTTGAGCAGGAGTTTTTGTATCAAGGGACTCGTCATGAAATCGAGAAACTGCTCCGCCGCAGGAAGAGAGGCCTCTCGACAAGTCGAAACGATCGCTCCGCCGAATTGAACAGCGATATGCCTTCCGGCCGGTATTTCGTCAATGATCCGCATCTCGGCGCTGCCGATGGCGTCCACGCGATGGACGATTCCTGCATCGGCCTTGCCCGACTCCACCAGACGCATCACGTCTTCGCTATGCTGCCCATAGACCAGGTTCGATCCGGTCTTATAGGCTGCATTGGCTTTAATAAGGCCGCGGACGGTCACATCGCCCAATGCGGATGTCTTTGGATCTGCGACGGCAATGCGGGCTCCACGGTTCGGCAAGGAAATCGGCGTTGCGCGCGACGCCGCTGACATGACCAGCACGAGAGAGCTCGCTGCATAGACCCGCGTCCCTCCGCCGAGGGTCAATCCTTTTCTCGCGAGCCTGTCGACCTCCTCAACCGACTCCGGGAGAAATACATCGACTGCAGCGCCCTGTTCGATCTGCCGGCGGAGGGTCTGGGACGGTCCATACACCACCCGCACAGGCACCCCGTATTCACGCTCGAACATCGGGAGGATTTCTTCAAATGCCGGCTTCAGGCTATGGCTTGCCCCAATCCTCAAGGCTTCAGCTTCAGCATGCGCTCCTGATGCCAGGACACCTGTGAGGCCGCCTAGCAACACCATCGTCATCGCCCATTTCTGAATAACCGCCATTGCTGCTCCTCTTCGAATAAAAGTACGCTTCCAGGGAACACACTCCTGTACCGCAAGATCAATACCAAGTGCGGCAGAGCGGCCACGATTCGCCCGCACCGAGCTAACCAGCCTTAATCTCAGGCCTCCTTCACTCTTCGCTTCCAGACGACCGACGCCGTACCGGAACCCACAGTGGCTGATCGCGCGATTCCGCACAGTGGACTCGGTGCTCAACCGCGCAACCGGAAGATGTGCATGCCGCCCGCGCGCCGCACAAATCGGGAATGAAACGACCTTGCCGCCGGATTATGATGACAATTCCGCGACATTGCTGAACCCGTCTCGGTCTTTACCAAAGCGGTCCCATTTCAGGTAAGCCACTTGCTATGTAACCCGCTGCTACTCGCGCTGCCCCACGTAATGAACCGGGTCTCTATGTAAGGTATGCCCTTTCACCCCTCATGCCGCTTATCCCACCACAGAGCTGAACTGCCAAGTTCGCTCGGGAGGAGCCGATGAACCAGATCGTCCTGATCGCGCTCCGGCGTCCATACACCTTCGTCGTCATGTCCATCCTCATCGTGCTTTTAGGCACGCTGACGGTGCTGCACATGCCGACGGACGTCTTCCCGAATATCGATATTCCCGTCACCTCCGTGGTCTGGATCTACAACGGCCTACTGCCCCAGAACGTCGAAGGGCGCATCACCTATCTGTTCGAACGGTTCCTGACCTCGACGGTCGAAGGCATCAAGTACATCCATAGTCACTCGTACTATGGCAGCAGCATTACCAATATCTATCTGCAGGACGGAGTGGACGTCGGCCGAGCAGAAGCGGATATTACGGCCATTGCGCAGAACGTCGTCAAAGCCCTGCCTCCTGATATCTCCCCACCCATGATCATGCGCCTCGCCCCCTCCTCCATACCGGTGGCCATGCTCGAGGTGAGCTCGGATCATTTGACGCCGGCTGAGCTCTACAATCTTGCCTACATGCGAATCCGTCCGCTGCTCGTCACGGTTAATGGCGCGATCCTGCCGCACCCGTACGGCGGCCAGGACATGCAGGTCATGGTCAACCTGGATCAGCAAAAATTGCTGGCCCGTAATCTCACTCCGTCGGACGTGCACAATGCCCTCATGCGCCAATACCTGGTCATCCCGTCCGGCGACATCAAGATCAAACAAACCGACTGGATCGTCCAGACCAACGCGTCGCCGATGCGCATCGATCATTTCGGCGAGATCCCCATCAAGCGGGAGGGCAACGCGTTCATTCATCTACGCGACGTCGCCACCGTGCGCCTCATGGGCCGGGTGCAACAGAACGCGGTGCTCGTAAAAGGCAAGCAGACCGTCGTCATCATCGTGATGAAGAGCACGGAGGCCTCGACCTTGTCCGTGGTCGACGGCATCAAGAAGATGATCCCGCGCGCCGAACAGGTCGTCCCGGAGGGCGTGAAGATCAGGCTCCTCGACGACGCGTCGACCTTCGTGAAAGATTCGATCGAGGACGTCGTGGTCGAAATGCTGACCGCGGGTGCGCTGGTGGGCATCATCGTGCTGCTGCTGCTCGGCTCATGGAAAGCCACCGTCATCGTGTGGACCTCGATCCCGCTGTCCATCCTGACGGCCCTGATCGGTCTGCATTGGCTCCACGAGACGATCAATGTCATGACGTTGGGCGGCTTGGCACTGGCTGTCGGCATCCTGGTCGACGATGCGACCGTGATGATCGAGAATATCGATCGCCATCTCGAAATGGGCAAGCCCGTGGAGACCGCGATCATCGACGCGGCCAATCAGATCGTCACGCCAACCCTCGTAGCCACGCTCTGCATCGCGATCGTGTGGCTGCCGCTCTTCGAGCTGAGCGGCGTCTCCGGGTTTCTCTTCAAGCCCATGGCCGAGGCGGTCATCATTGCAATGCTGGCCTCCTTTATCTTCTCTCGCACGTTGGTCCCGACCATGGCGAAATATATGTTGCGGAGTCACCATGTCGCCGCCACATGAGCCGCAGGACCATCGGGAGCCGCCCGGCGGCGAAGCCTCTCCGAACGTCTTTGTCCGCTTTCAGAAGCGGTTTGAACTAGGCTTCAATCGCTTTCGCGACCGCTACGGTCTTCTGCTTGAACGCGTCATCGCCCGTCGCAGCACCTTCGTCAAGATTGCCCTGGCGCTCGCGGTGGGAT
>JACVSD010000179.1 GCA_014534095.1 Nitrospiraceae bacterium | reverse complement strand
CCCCGGATTCGGTCGCGATCTTGTGGAAAATCGTATCAATGTCCAGTATCAATTCTACTTCTAACCACAATCAGGAGGTGATACGAATGAGCAAGCGAGGGTTCTTCTTACGCGCCACACTCATCGCCATGCTGGCCATCGCCCTGTGGCCACCGGGGGCGGGTTATGCGGATCATCCCCGGACGTTGACTATTGCCGCGGCGAACAGTCTCAAAGAGGCGTTGCGGGCGATTCTGCCGATCTTTGAAAAAGAGCAGGGCAATGTGGCGGTGAGGGTCATCTGGGGGCCGTCTCAAAGCCTCCGAGATCAAATCGCCCAAGGCGCCCCGATCGACGTATTTCTGCCTTCGTCGCTGGAAGAGATTGACCAATTGGAAACCAAAGGGCTGACGCTGCAAGGCACCAAGCAGGTCTATGCCGAAACCGCGCTCGTCTTGATCACCCAGGCCGCGGTTCCGGCTCGCGTCTCTTCCCTTCGTGACCTGTCCGGAAGCGACGTGCGGAGGATTGCCGTCGGCGATCCCAAAACATCATCGGTGGGAAAATTCGCCGCGCAGGTCCTCAAGAACAGCCGATTGGACAGCGATTTGAAACCTCGGTATGTCTATGCCGAACATTCAGGCGCCGTGCTGAACCTTGTCGCGACGGGAGAAGCCGAAGTCGGCCTGGTCTACCGGACGGATGCCGTCAAGAACAAGAACGTGCACATTGTGGCGGAGGTCCCTGCGGAGACTCACTCCCCGATCGTGTACGGCTTGGCCACCGTGTGGACATCCAAGAATCCTCCGCTGGCTCGCCATTTCGGCGAATTCATGCTGTCGTCTCAAATTCAGAACATTTTGAGATCGTACGGCTTCGAACGAGCCGCATCCGACGTCAATACCGTGCAGCGGTAGGAGGAACGCCATGCGACGATTGCTTACAACAAGGAAGTTTCAAGGGATATTTCCGGGACTGATGATGGTCACAGCCATTGCGCTCGCCACGGGCACGGCCGCATGCGCCACCAAGGCGCCCACGCAGGTACGGCCGATTGCCGAAGAAGGCCTGAACGTAGTGCGGATCGAGGCCGCTCCCGATGCCGGTCGAAACACCCACCCCATCTCACTCACGCCGACGGAAGTCGCGACGCTCTTGCGCGGCGTTCGTGTCTGGGAGGACCGAAATATCATTCATCGTCTGGTGAGTGGAGCCGCTCAACGGACTCGTGCGTTTCGTGACAACGAAATCGAGTTTTTGGCGCCGGCGATTTCCAGAGCGCTGGCACAAGCAGGCCCCTCCGATCGGATCTATTTTCATCTCAGTCATGCGACTGAGAGCGGTGAGGAAGAAACCACCTCCGGCTGGCTGTACCTCCGGGATCCTCTCCTGTATCTGCTCCTCAGTGAGGCCCACGATCGGCATGGACCGGGGCCGGATATCAGCAAGTATGACCGCCGAATGCCCGACATTCCCGAACAAAGCGGCTCTTTTAAGGTGGCCTTCGAGCCGGAACAGTGCGTGGAAGGGGTAAGCTCCCGAGGCGGGTGGTTCAGCGCCGACCAGCGGGAGGAATTGCGAATACGCTATCGACAAGCGCTTCCCGCTCTTCCGACACATCCACTACAGGAGAAAACTATGCCGGCCATGCCATTACCAT
>JACVSD010000067.1 GCA_014534095.1 Nitrospiraceae bacterium | reverse complement strand
TTGGCCACCATCTATGAGATGCGCCACGATGCGATTTCGGCCCGTCGCTGCCTGGAGCGTGTTGTGGCGCTGGACTTGCGCTATCATCTTCCCGAACTTGAACCCGACTCGGCTCGCCTTGCGCGCATCCCTCCCGCCAACCGCTAGTGCCCGGCGTCTCTCGTGCCTATCCTCCTGCGGACTAAACATTCGCTTTTCCTGGACAGTGCGTCGGCCTCTGCTACCGTGGGGTCACGACGGCGCGTCAAGTTCCACGCGCCATGAACCGACAGGATACTGACCGAGTTTCCATGCCATCTACTGTCCAGGTCTGCCTCACCGTCTTGATTTTGGGGTCCCTTATGAGCACAGCCGTTGCAGGGGCGGCCGACATATCGCCAGCCATGACGGTCGGCACCCAAGAAGTGGGCCTGACGGCCGGCTACCTGCTACCCCACCGTCTGACGAGCGATCACAGTACGAAACAACAAGGTCCCGCCTTCATGCCGTCCTGGATGATGACGCTGACCGATCCCGCCACGAGCGGATGGTATCGGGGGCAGGTGTCAGTCGGCGCTGAAATGGTTTATCTGCAGTTCCGCGAACCGATACTTACGCACGGTGTGGGGTTCACCCCAAAGATCAAGTATACGTTCGTCGCGCTGGACCATGTACGTCCTTATATCGAATTTGCAGGTGGCCCGTTCTGGACCGATCTCGGCGGACGAATTCCCGAGGAATCGTCACAATTCAATTTCGTGCTGACGGCGGGCATCGGTGTCGCGTATTTCATCTCGCCGCAAACCTCGCTCAACATCGGCTATCGCTTCCATCACATTTCGAATGCGGGGACGCATTATCCCAATTTGGGCCTCAATGCGAGCCTGCCGTTTGGGGGGTTTTCATTTTACTTCTAGGTCTCGAGGAGACTGTCACCATGGATCGTTTTGTTTACTCGACACTCATGACCCTCATCGGAGTGACGATGGCAGCGACAACCGGTTGTTCCCGATGGATCGATCTCAAGCCCGTCACAACCGCCGCACAGGAAGCGGTCAGCCTTTCGGTCGCCGACGATGAACGAGTGCCGCTTCTGCTGGATGGAGTGCGGGTGACGCAGAATGGCGCCGCTCAGAACCCGTCAGCCGCAATTGAACGACGCATCTTGAATCAGGTGCAGGAAACGCGACTGTTTTCGACGCTCATCCCCCTGGGAGGCGACGCGTCGTCCTTCCGAGACAAGACCGTCACGGCACGCGTTGCCCTCGACGAGACGATCGACCCCCATGGCGGCGAGGCAGCTTGGAAAGGCATCGTCATCGGCGCCTCCATGTTTATCCTCTCGCCGTTCATTGAGTTGAATTATGACTATGCCGCCAGGGCCAGTCTCGAACTCGAGCGGTGGGACGGTGAAGTCAAACGCTATGAGGCCCGGTCGGCTGGAAGGGCCCGGTATCATTTGTTCGGCGCGAGTCCCCTCATGATCGACGAACTTAAAGGACAAGTTACGGAAGCCTGTTTCACGAACTTGATGGAACAGCTGGTCAGAGACACGACGTTCTACGTCGCGGGCACGAGCGCCATGCCCGGCTCAGCCACGCGAATTGTAACGGTCAAAACGAGAACACCGGGCTCGTCAGCACTCTCGGCAATTCCCATCTCGCTGCCAGCCGCTCCCTAGGCCCGGTCTCTGGCTGACAAGGCGCTCGCCGATCGTGGGATTCCAATGCTATAGTGGTGCTTTACGAGCGGAGCACGACTATGGACCTAGATGCATTTCGTCAGATGGTGACCAAGAATCCAAAAGGCTTTCTCGGGCGCTACGGACTTGGTAATAAACTGTTGCAGGAAGGCGGAAGCGTTGAGGAAGCGGTTGAGCATCTCTCCGTGGCGGTGCAACTGGATCCCCTCCATGTCGCCTCGCATCTCGCCTTGGGCCGTGCACTGGTCAAGCTGGGGAAGATCCAAGACGCCAAGCCGGTCTTGACGGCCGGCATCGAGGCGGCCATGTCCGGCCGCGCCAACGGCGGAAAAGATCTCGTGCCCGAGATGCAGCAGTTACTCCGCTCGCTGGCATAGCACACCGGAAAAGGGACTGCAATGAAGATCGAGGATGCCAAGAAACGCATTGAAACCGCGGTCGCTCAATATGGGCCACATGCCGCACCTGCCATCGATTTGGTCATGAACGAAGTCCGTTCGGATCTTGGGGCCGGCGCTTTCAACGAATTGGTGGAAGAGTTCGACCTCGAACTCTTGTACAACATTCCACCTCTGGAATCGGACTACTCCACCAGCTAAGCCTTGAGAGCCATCTCATCTTGCCACTGATCTGGGCCGCCATTTCCGCTCACGGTTTTGGGCATGCCGCACAGGTTGTACCCGTCCTGAATGCGCTGGCAGGGCTCGTCCCCGAGCTTCGGGTGCTGTTACGAACGACCGTTCCGGCCCCGTTTTTTCAAGATCGTCTGGTGATTCCCTGGGTGATCAGCGCAACCCAACAGGATGTCGGGTGTATCCAGGATGGACCGCTTACGATCAATGTTCCAGCCACATGGCAGGAGCACCACCGATTCCATGCGACGTGGGATGAGCGACTTGAGGCGGAAGTGGCGGCCATGCGAACGGCCCAACCGAATCTCGTGCTGGCCGATATACCCTATCTCGCGCTGGCTGCAGGCAAGCATGCCGGGATTCCAACCTTCGCCCTCGCGAGCTTCACTTGGGACCTCGTACTTGCCGACTATCAGGCACCCCATTCCATTGACAAAGCGGCGCTCGTCCGGGCTATCCAAGACGCCTACAGGCAAGCCGACCTTGCTCTGCGTATCGCGCCCGCTCCAAAGATGGATCTCTTCCCGCGCCTCACGGACATCGCTCCCATTGCAGAACCGGCCCCCGCAGTCCGCCATCAGCTTGCTGAGGCGCTTCAGCTGGCACCCGGCGAGAAAACCGTCCTAGTCGGGTTCGGCGGGATTCCACTTACATCCGTCCCCTTCCACAAATTGGAAGGGCTTCAGGGCTATCGTTTTCTCTTCGACGGGCAGCTGCCCCGGAGCAGCACGAGGTTCGTCTCAACGAAATCTCTACCGTTCTCCTTCAAGACGCTGATGGCCTCGGTCGATCTCATCATGACTAAACCGGGTTATGGCACGCTGGTCGAAGCGGTAGCGTTACAGATTCCGGTCCTCTACGTTCGGCGATACAATTTTGCGGATGAACAACCCCTGGTCGAGTATCTCCATCGGCATGGTCGCGGATGCGAGATGTCGAAAGAGGAATTCACTGAAGGACGGTGGCAGCTACCCCTCACCAAGGCCCTGGAAACGCCATCACCGGCAAGTCCCTCCCCTGCGCCGAGCGGCGCAGCGGAAGCCGCCAGGCTCTTAGCGAGCTCGTGCCAGTGAGCACCAACAGCGGTATCTCGAAAGCCAGCCAACGCGGCTGGGCCTTCCTTTCTCAGACTAGAAGGCCGCTCGGGCAGGCCGCTGGCGCAAACACACCCTCGGATCTTAATGCTGCCTGCGACTAAACGCGGCATCCTTTTGCCCGAGTCGTCCGTAGAGTGCTATAGTTGTGGCGGTTTCGAGCCTCGAAGGACCGCCTGCACCGCATGAACCGTATGCCACAACCGGGCGCATCCGCCATAGATCCTGACTTGCTGGCTCGTGTAGGCAAAGGAGACCAGCAAGCCTTCAGTCAGCTCTATGACGAGTCCAGCGTCTTGTTGTACTCGCTGGCAGTCAGAATATTGCGCGATCACGATCAAGCGGCCGAGGTGCTACAGGAGGTCTATCTCGAGGTATGGCGAAAGGTCGCGCGTTATGATGTCGGCCGGGGCACTCCGACTGCGTGGCTCATCACGCTCACGCGAAGCCGGGCGATCGATCGGCTACGGGCGCGAGGAACGCGGGCTCCGCTCAGTGAATCACTCGAAGCGCCGTCGGCGGTCCATGTACCGGACCAGCGTCCCGGGCCGTTCGAATCGCAGGCGGATCAGGAACTGCGCAAGCTCGTCGGCGATGCGCTCAATACGCTGCCCGCTGCACAACAACAAGCGGTTGAGCTGGCGTATTACGAAGGATTAACGCATATGGAAATTGCCGCGCGTCTGAACCAGCCATTAGGTACCGTGAAAACGCGCATCAAGCTGGGGTTATCCAAATTGCGCGAGACATTGCGCCAGTGCTGGGAGCAAGGTGACCGTTCATGATGCACGAAGAACTTGAAGACGCCGTGCCGCTGTATGCCGTGGGGGCGCTCGAACGGGTGGAACGCCAGGCGCTCGAAGCGCATCTGCTTTCCGGCTGCGTCTCCTGTCACACGGCGCTCAAGGACTATCAATCCGTCGCGGCCGTCCTGCCGTTCGGCCTCAATCCTGCGGCCCCGCCTCGCGGGTTGAAGACCAAACTCATGACCGCACTCAGCCCCCCCGCTGTGACCTCCGAGATCGGACCGCGCTCGTCACCAAAGCCGAGCCTCGAACCAGGCGAGTGGATGAACCATCTGTTCCCCCCTGAAACCCCTTCGCGGGCCACACGATTGGGATGGGCGCTGGCGTTCGCAACGGTGGTCCTTATCGGCATCGGCGGTTATCTGGCTTGGGACGCCTATACCCGCATTACAGACAGCTCCACCCGGCTGACCCAGCTACAGGCCGATGCCGAAGCCACCCGCAGCCAATTGGCCATGGTGCAACAGCACGTGACGGAGCGCGAGAAAGCTCTGGTTCAGCTCCAAGAAGAGCTTCAGCAGCGGATGACGGAAGCGGCCGAATTGAAAGACCAGTTGGATGAGCGCGAAGCTGAACTCGAAGAGGTCAAAACGCTTATCGCCCAGCGGGGCGGCAAACTGCGAACGCCACAAGATGAACTGGCGACTCTCCTTCGGATTCCGGACGTGAAAGCCGTCTCCCTCACGGGCTCCGACATGGCCAAGGATGCTGCAGGCTTCCTTCTGTTTGATGAACGCGCGCGGAAAGCCTGGCTCTATTCGGTCAATCTACCGGAATGCCCCCAGGGTATGACCTATCAGGTCTGGGCGATCCAAGACAAACCAGTCAGCCTTGGAACCTTTCACATGAACAGCGGAGAAACCGCTCACCTGTTAGTCAAGCACATCCCCGGTGTGATGGAGGCCAAGCAGTTCGCGGTCAGCCTGGAACCGCTCGGGGGCCGCCCTCGTCCAACCGGCACTATCTATCTAGCGAGTTCCGCGAGCCACTGATTCACTGTCTCTCACTCCCCCTAGCACAGAACCTCATGGATGAACAGGAACGAGATCAGTATTTTATGCGGCTTGCCCTGGCGGAAGCGTCGCGCGCGCCTGTACTCGGGGAAATTCCCGTTGCCGCCGTTCTGGTCCGTGACGATACGGTGCTGGCGACGGCGCACAACTATCGGGAGGTGCGCCAGGACCCGACGGCCCATGCGGAAATGATTGTCCTTCAGCAGGCCGCGCAGCAACTTCGTAGCTGGCGACTGACCGATACCACGCTCTACGTGACGCTAGAACCCTGTCCGATGTGCGCAGGGGCCCTGGTGCAAGCTCGCGTCAGACGCCTGGTCTTTGGTGCCTGGGATCCGAAAGCCGGCGCCTGCGGCTCCATTTTTGATATTCCTGCCGAACCACGCCTGAATCATCGAGTGCTGGTCACCGGAGGGGTGCTGAAACTGGACTGCCAAGCCCTCCTTCGACAATTCTTCCGCGGCCTTCGTCTGGAAGCCGCAGAGAAATCGGTGGTACCGGGGGAATAGCAGGCTACGTGCGCAGCACCAGACGCCAGTCGTGCCCTTCCGCGGCCACGGCTCCCACCCATTGCCTCTCCAGCGGAACAAATCGAAAGACCATCGGCTTCATAGGAGGGTCAGTCCCCGTGAGGCGACCATGGATACCCTCGGAATCGATATCCACATGATCGCGGTTCAAGGGAAAGGTGATCCCGCTCCCGCGTGCTTTGCTCACGGCTTCTTTCGCGACCCAGACGCGGAGAAACCGCTCGTCCCTCTCTGACGGGCTCCCGCCCAGGATGTATTCCTGGTCACGCGAGGAAAAAAATCGGTTGGCCAGGCGCGCGGCATCCGTTTTGCGACGCAGGGTTTCGAGATCCACTCCGATGTCACGATCCCGTGCCACGGCAATGAGCGCCCGTCCCTGCGAATGAGTCAAGTTAAACTGAAGCGCCTCACAGCCTGTTCCTATGTCCCTCAGAAAAGGCTTTCCTCGCGCGGTGCTTGCGAAGACGAGATGTTCGGGCCTCGTCCCACAGTACCGGCTGAGAATCAGGCGTACCGCACCATGCGCCGCCACAAACCGCTGTCGGTGCACGGTAGAGATTAGCCGAGCCGCTCTGGCGAGTTCGTCGCCGGACAGCCACGCCGCAAAGTCACGGCTCTCCATCTCCTCCACTGTCAACGACACCCCCCACAGATGTACCTCTTCAACCTGAAGAGGCGACCACCTGTCCGTTTCCCGGAGCGCGGTGATCGAACGAAAGCCAATCACGTGACCAGGGATGTTCGACTCTTTGGCGGCTGGGTCCATAGCGCGAACGCTTACAGAATGCGCTTGTTTAGGCATTGCAAAACAGTATGAGCCACGGTAAGCTCTGGCCGAATTCGTTGAGCCGTCAACCCACCTGCTCGCGATTCACCGAGATCGTCATATCGGAGAGGTGCGAGAGCGGCCGAATCGGGCAGTCTCGAAAACTGCTGTCGGGGTAACTCGACCGTGGGTTCGAATCCCACCCTCTCCGCCATCCCTTTCGAACGAATCGTACGCAGGGAGTGTCTGGCATGTCAGGCCGGGCACTGATCGGCCTTTTCTTTCAACACTCGTCGCAGTTCGACCATCGCCAGCGTATCGCGCGCACAGTAGCGCAACAACGCCTCTTTGATGGAGGCTTGCTCGACCCAATCGGATTCCACATAAATCATCCGATAATATTCGGTCGCGGCCTGTCCGCCTTCCCGGATCACGAGATCCCCATAGCCGAGCGACGGCACGATCGCTGGCAAGACGGCCTTAATGGAGAAAGACCCTTGAAAGCTGGGATGGTAATAGTGGTCACGGATAACGGGGAATAAGTCCCACAGGCGCTGGATAATTTGCCTGAAGGCCGTACGGAATTCCGGAAAGGCCTCCGCTACCTGCTCCATCACGGCCCGCTCGTAGGCTGAATAGACGCAGATGCTGCCTCGCTCGCCCAGGGACTCAATCAGCGCCTCCGCCCAGCGTTGACGAGGATCACTCGCGGCGTCGTGCAGGAATTCATGATGGATCAACTCGCCCGATTCCCGCTGAATGTGATTGGACCACTGCATCGGAATGGCCTGATACGGCCGTGTCCGAGCGAACCTGGGAACAGCGAGCATGACGGTTTCAAAGTCGACATGGTGCACGGGGTATTGCACTGACTGGAGCACCCCCCTCAGACGAGGAGAGATCCACTCGGTGTTCTCTTTCACACGACGTTGGGCAAGCGACAGAGGGACGGTCTCGGGAATGTCGTCAATGACGGTGATGCCCTGCTCAGCCAACTGCATGACGGCCTGAGTGGAGCCTGGCAGATAGAAGATCCACCGCGTAGGCTTGTCGGCAGTGCAATGGTTCCAAAATTGACATTCATACGGGCTGTGGCAATGCGCGCCGGGCTCCATGACGGGTGGGTCTCCCTCAAGCAGCGCTTTGCGCATCAAGGCGAGTTGCGCGGGGACCGCGGCACGCCGGGCGGCCACTGTGGCCGTGAGATCATGCACAGTGAATAACCGGCTCAGATCCACCTCGCCCCGTTCATATACATAGCCCGTATTAATATGGAGCAGACAGGTGGTAGTTATGGGCAGCCCGGCCCCCAGCAAGACGTGGGTTTGAATCGCAAGATCGTTCAAATGTACGTCCTTGATTTTGGTGGACGACTTGACCTCGATGAGCCGCCAGCCGGGCGCGTCGGCGCACTCCGGCACCCGTTCCAGAATGTCTGCGCGGACCAACACCCCTTCATGAAGAAACGCCCCTTCGAAGATGGCAGGCACTGTTGGGTCATGGATCAAGCGGGCCGTCTCCGCCAGCGCCGCCTCGCGCTGCCGATGGCCGGCCGTCACCAGCGCTCCACCAGGAAACAGGCGACGGGCCAGTTCACCGACCTCTGTACCCATGTGGAGCATGGCCTGTAGGCTGGCATCCGGAGGAGTCGCGAGCTGGGGACGATGTTCTTCGAGGTAGAGACGCTTGAGGCACTGGATTCCAGACACGAACTTAGACTTCGACAGACGCGGAGGGGTCGAGACCGGCATCAGAGAAACGTGGTCTGACTGGTTCATGGGGACAAACCGTAACGGACGGCGACAGATTTGTCCAGGCGGGCGCGGATCCCTGATAGGATAGCGCGGCATGGCGAACGGCGTGGCACAAATCAGACGCTCGGTGATGACCCTGGCGCTTCCGGTCACGGTGAGCAGTCTGCTCCAGCGGACTGAAGGCATCGTCGACGTCTTCTTAGTTGGCGGATTGGGCGCCGTTCCAATTGCGGCGGTCGGGCTGGGCCAACTGCTCGCCTTCATTGCCACGACGCTCGTGTCCGGGTTGTCTGTCGGCACGAACGTAATCATCGCGCAGCTGTGGGGCGCCAAACGGAACCGGGATGCCGGTGAGGCCGCCCGCCACTTCCTCGGCCTGTCGCTGATGGTTTCCTTGCTGTTGGCGACGCTTGGCATGACCTGCAATCATGTAGCCATGCAGGCCCTGGGCGCCGAGGCGTCGGTCATCGAACTGGCTCTTCCCTATTCGACGCTTATCTTTCTCGTGATTCCCTTCAGCGTGCTGATACAAGTGCTCTCGTCCACGCTCCAAGGCACCGGCGATACTCGGACGCCGATGTACGCGATGATCGTAGTGAACGTCCTGCATATCGTCATTGCCTACCCCCTGATCTACGGGCAGTGGGGTTTTCCGGCATTGGGCGTGAAAGGGGCTGCGGTGGCAGTCGGCTTGGCGGAAGCCACGGGTGTGGCATACCTCATGATGCGGTGCGGGCGCATTCTCAAGCCTTCCATCCGCTGGCGCGGGGATCTCCTGAGAACGATGTGGGAAGTCGGCGCGCCGGTCTCCGGCGAGCGCATCGTGCAACAGGCCGGTATCCTGATATACACAAAACTGGTGTTGTTGTATGGGACCGTGGCCTATGCCGCGCACCAGGTCGGGCTGTCAATCGAGTCCCTGTCGTTCTTACCGGGCTACGGTTTTGCGATAGCCGCCGCCACGATGGTCGGACAAAGTATCGGGGCAGGGAAATATACACGCGCCAAACTCGAAAATTGGGAAGCGAACCGGCTGGCGATCGGCATCATGGCCAGCATGGGCCTCGTTTTTTTCTTCTTTCCGTATGTGCTGCTGCGCGCCTTCACCACCGATGAAGCGGTTATCGAGCTCGGGACCGTCTTTCTTAGGATCGTGGCACTCTTACAAATCCCGCTTGCTCTGACGATGGTGCTGGCCGGCTCCCTGCGGGGCGCCGGTGACACCGGCTTTATCATGAGCGCGACGCTCGTCGGCATGTGGGGAGTCCGTGTCCCGATGGCCCTGGTGACCGCGCTCTGGCTGGAATGGTCTCTCGTCTACGTGTGGACGGCCATGATCGCCGACTGGACCGTGCGGATGGCGCTACTTCTGTGGCGGTATCAATCCGAGCGGTGGAAAGGCATTCGCGTCATCAGAGAAACGGAGCCGGTGCAATAAGTCCCGTCGGCCCTAACAGTGCGTGCGCTCGTCGGCCGGCGGTCTGGTATCTTTTCCGGACCCTATCCGTACTTCAATCCGTCCTACCCCTTTCACATTGGCGCACACA
>JACVSD010000029.1 GCA_014534095.1 Nitrospiraceae bacterium | reverse complement strand
CACCCGAATGTCGTCGGCTTTTCCGACCACGTGATTGTTGGTGATGATCAGGCCGTTGGCTTCCACGATGACCCCTGATCCCAGGCCCCGTTCCTTCCGCTCTTTCGGCTGCTGCTCGAACCGCTTGAAGAACTCATCGCCAAAGAACCGCCGGAAAAAAGGGTCATCGAACGGGGTTGCGTGCGACCCTTCCGAACGTCCGCTCTTGGTCGCATAAATATTGACAACGGCCGGCCGCACGGCCTTTGCGATGTCGACGAACGAGTGGCCGCCTGAGCCTGATAACACCGGCTGCGGCGCTGTGGCGACCGGCCTGGCCAGCGGCGCCGGATCCTCCGGCACGGCATGGCCGGTGGGCAGCCATCCAAGATCCGACGCGACGACAAAACCGATGATCATGCCGGCCGTGAGCAAGGTCGCGGCCACGATCCATTTCCGGCTCGACCCGTCTGGTTGCGGATGCAGCTCGAAAGACGTCATGAAACCTTTCCGTCAACGCGTCGGCTCATGACTACTGGAGCTCTCCGGCATAAATACCCATGATCGTCTGAAGAAACTTAATGGCCTCGGCCTTGGGGCGCTGGAACGAATTGCGGCCGATGATGCTGCCGAACCCGCCCCCGTCCCGGATCGCCCGGGCTTCCTCGAACACGTTTTTGTCTTCGCTCTTGGCGCCGCCCGAGAAGATCACAATGCGGCGGCCATCGAAGGAGCTTTGCACGACATGCTTCACCCGCTCCGCCAGCGTTTTAATGGGTATGTGCTCGCCTTCATAGACTTTCTTTGCGGCCGACTGCTCCAAATGCATCGAAGGCAGCTTCACTTTAATGATATGAGCGCCCAGCTGCGCGGCCAGCTGCGCCGCGTAGGCCACCACGTCGACCGCGGTTTCCCCTTCTTTGCTGAGGGCCGATCCTCGCGGATACGACCACACCACCAGGGCCAATCCGGCCTCCTTGGCCTCTTCTCCGATGGCGCGCAACTGCTCGTACATCCGGTTGCAATGCGCGGAGCCGGGATAAATGGTAAACCCGACCGCCGAACATCCCAGACGCAGTGCGTCCTTCACGCTGCCCGTCACGGACGGCATAGGGTCCTTCTCGTCGTGCAGCACATCGTGGTTGTTCAACTTGAGGATCAACGGGATTTGGCCGGCAAAGTGGCTCGCGCCCGCCTCGAGAAAACCAAGAGGGGCGGCATAGGCGTTACATCCCGCGTCAATGGCCAATTGAAAGTGGTAGTACGGATTGTAGCCGGCCGGATTGGGTGCGAAGCTTCGCGCGGGTCCATGTTCAAAGCCCTGGTCCACCGGAAGGATGACCAACTTGCCCGTTCCGGCCAACTTCCCGGAACCGAGCATCCGGGCCAGGTTCGTCTTGGTGCCTGCATTGTCACTGCCGTACCAGCTGAGAATTTCTTGTACTCGGTCTCCCATGGCGTTCCTCCAGAACAATACCGGATAAATGTCGGTTAGGCCCTGCCTTGTATAAAAGCGTCCGCGCGCTCCACGTCGTGCCGACTCCCGATAAACAACGGCACACGTTGGTGAAGCTTTTTCGGTTCTGCGTCTAGAATTCTACCCACGCCGGTGCTGGCCCTGCCTCCGGCTTGCTCGACGACCAGGCCCAGCGGGTTGGCCTCGTAGAGCAAGCGCAACTTGCCTTCCGGCTTGTCAGTTTCGCCCGGATAAAAATAGATTCCTCCGCCGAGTAGCAAGCGGTGCACGTCGGCGACGAGGCAGCCTGAATACCGCACGCTATACGGGCGGCCCGTGGGCTTGTCGGGAACTTTTAGATAATCACAATACCGCCGAGTGCCGGCGGCCCACTTATGATAATTGCCTTCGTTCGCGGCGTAGACCGTGCCCTGATCCGGCATTCGGATGTTCCGGTGCGACAAGATATATTCACCAATCCATGGATCGAGCGTAAACCCATGAACCCCCTGGCCAGCGGTATAGACCAGGAGCGTGCTC
This sequence comes from Nitrospiraceae bacterium, assembly GCA_014534095.1. Next base: position 14,803 of record JACVSD010000029.1, on the reverse strand, counting down.
GAGCCATACAGCAAGTACCCCGCCGCCACCTGATCCACACCCGGCTTCAGAAAATCTCGGTCCGTTGGGGACGGGTCCGTCCCACGATACGGCAACACCGAGAAAATCGTGCCGAGCGGCATATTGCAATCCGTATTGGATGAGCCGTCCAGAGGATCGACGACCAGCACGTACTTCGCTCCTGAGCCCCGCTGGCAAATCACCGGGTCTTCCATTTCTTCCGAAGCCAGCGCACTGATCACTCCGGTGCGCTGGAACACGTCAACAAAAGTCTGGTTGGCGATCTCATCCAGCTTCTTAACGGTTTCTCCTTGAACATTGGTCTCCCCCGTCGTCCCGAGGATATTGGTGAGGCCAGCACGTCGCAAATCATGCGACACGAGCTTTCCCACCAGTCCGATCTGGACCAGCACCTGAGCCAGTTCCGGTTCTGCAAGAAGCGCCGTCTGTTCGTAAAGAGTAACTTGGCTGAAAGTAAGGGAAATCCCCATGATCATTAGCAGTATAACGATTTCACAAGGCATGAGCAATCAGCGTCTTTGCACGTCAACGTGCGTTTGGCAGGCCGTCAACGAGATCCGCCGTGATGGACCCGATAATCACTTTCGCCTTCATCCTCAATGGGATCCGGCGTTCATCGGTCGTCATCCACACTCGCAGATTCCCCTGATTCAGAAAGATCCCTTGGAACGGCATGACCACTAAAATGCGGGCCGCCTGGAGTGTCCCCCATGGGCCCTTGAGGTTTTCAAGTTGTTCCACTCGCACTTCGAGTTTGTAGTTTTTCTTGTCATGATGGACGTGGATGGCCATCGTCGCACCTGGGGTCATCGGCAGGGTGCTTCGGACCAGGTACAAACAGGAAACGGCATCTTGCGTCAACGGTTCGATGGGAAGGACCTCTGTAGTGCCGTCCTTCACGGCGGTCACGGTCCCCGCTTGATGATGGAACGTATAGTCGAAGTCGTTCGTCCGTTTGCCTTCATGGCGGTGAAACACCATGTGCTCGGGCAGCAGCCGGTCGACGTCAATGTGCGATTCCACTCGGTTATTGACGGGATAAAACTTGGTAACCATCGGGCTCGAGCGAGCAGTCGTCAAAAGAGTCGCAGAGGTCGGACTGCCGCCGTCGTGCACTTCCATCACCGCGGTCCCGGCGGTGATATTGAGCCACGAAATATCGTAGGTGAGCCGTTCGCCGGGCTTGAACGGGCGTGAAAGGACCAGGCTGTCCGCAGCCTCTGATGGGAGGCCGACACAGAGGCCAATGCAAACGGTGAACGTGAGCAGACGCAAGACGGTCATCATTCAGAGAAAAGATAAAAGGAGAGATGGAACGGTGAACTACTGCTTAGGAGACTTGCGCTGCGGCAAGTTCCGCTTCGATGAGGCTTCGAATCAACGCCATCTGCTCGGCAGACACAGCTTCGAACCGGAGGACAAGCGCCGGCTGAGTATTCGAGGCTCGAATCAGTCCCCATCCCTGCTCAAAGATCGCCCGCACCCCGTCGATCGTGACGACGTCACGAAGAATGAGCTTTGATGGACCGAGGCGTTGCTTGGTCGCGAGATAGCGCTCAAATCGCGCACGGATCCGTTGGACCACCTCGAACTTCACCGCATCGGGCATGTCGACGCGGATCTCTGGCGTCACAACAGTTTTGGGCAGGTCGGCGACCAGGGCGGACAGCGGCTGGTTGCGTTTCGCCAGGATTTCGATCAAGCGGCAGGACGCGTATATCGCGTCGTCATACCCGAAGTATCGGTCCGCGAAAAACATGTGTCCCGACATTTCCCCAGCCAGGACAGCCGACTCTTCTTTCATCTTCGCCTTGATCAGCGAATGCCCCGTCTTCCACATGATGGGACGGCCGCCTTGCGCGGCGATATCGTCATACAGGCTTTGGGAGGCCTTCACTTCGGAGATGATGGCGCTGCCGGGCTTGGCGGCCAGGATGTCGCGCGCGTAGACGACCATCAGACGGTCGCCCCATAATACCTCGCTCTGCTCGTCAATGGCGCCGATACGGTCGGCGTCACCGTCGTAGGCAATCCCCACATCGGCTTTCTGCTCCCTCACGGCCTGCCGGACATCGGACAAATTCTCCAAGACTGTGGGATCGGGGTGATGGTGCGGGAAGCGGCCGTCCAGCTCGCAATACAACCCGGTCACTGTGCACCCGAGCAATTCCAGGGCTTCTTTCGCGACCAATGCCGCCACTCCATTGCCGCAATCGATGACGACATGCAGATGACCTGCCTGGACGCCGGCAAAACTGCGCTTCAAATAGGCGAGATAATCCGGAATGATTGGATGTTCCGAGAGACGACCGGCCCCCGAAACATACGCCCCCCGTTCCATGACCTCCCGAAGACGCTGGATCTCTTCGCCGTGAATCGCCTCCTGGCCGACGCAGATTTTAAATCCATTGTATTCGGCGGCATTGTGGCTGCCGGTGATCATAATGCCGCCGTCCACCGGCAGATGAAACAGCGAGAAATAGACCAACGGCGACGGACAGATGCCGAGATCGACCACATCCAGCCCGCCGGCGAGCAATCCCCGGATCAGTCCACGATGCAACATGGGGGAACTGAGCCGGCCATCCCGGCCGACGCTCACGGTGGTGACGAGGCGGTTCTTGACATGCGTGCAATACGCGCGTCCGACTTGCTCCGCAAGTTCCTCCGTCAGTTCCTGCCCGACGATGCCTCGGAGGTCATATTCTCGAAAGAGACCCATTCTTACTCCTGTGATGAGGGATGCGGGATGGTGATAAGGAACTAGACGGGAGATACCCTCCGCTCATTACCGATCACTCATCACTGCTTTACATTGCGGCCATAGTCATCTTTGAAGCGGACAATGTCGTCTTCGCCGAGGTACGGCCCGTTCTGCACCTCGATGAGATGCAACGTGTGCTTCCCAGGATTCTCCAGCCGATGCTTTGTCTCGACCGGAATCGCCGTACTCATACCGACCTGAAGGTCAAAGATTTCCTCGTTGCGGGTGACGCGGGCCGTTCCAGCAATGACGACCCAATGTTCGCTCCGCTGATGGTGCAGTTGCAAAGAGAGGCGTCCCCCCGGGTGCACCGTCACGCGCTTAACCTTGAAGCCCCGCCCTTCCTCGAGGATCGTATAGGACCCCCAGGGCCGCTGCACGGTGAGATGCTCGAGATGCTCCGGGGCCTTTTGCTGCTTCAGGATTTCCACCACTTTTTTGACGTCCTGCGCACGGGCCTTCGGACAAACCAGCGTGGCATCCGGCGTATCGACCACCACCATGTCCTCCAGACCGATGGTGGCTACGACGCGTCGATCGGCGTAGACGACCGAGCGGGCGCTGTCAATATCCACGACACGCCCCGTGAAGACGTTCCCAGCTCGATCTTTGGCCGCCACCTCGTCGAGGCTGCCCCAGCTTCCCACATCGGACCACCGAAACGAGACGGGGACCATCGCGGCTTTCGCCGACTGCTCCATCACGCCCGTGTCGATGGAAACCGGCGCAATGGAGCGATAGACGTCATCGATGGCCGCTCTCGGCGCACCCGTGATCGCGAGCTGACGGATCCGCTCGACCGCTTGCGCCAGCGCCGGCTGGTGACTGCGGATTTCCTCCAGGATGGTGGCGGCGCGCCAGACGAACATTCCGCTGTTCCAGAAAAAGTTCCCGTCCTTCAAGTACCGGGCAGCCTTCGCGGCATCAGGCTTCTCAATAAATTTGAGCACCGGAAACCCTTGTAAGGCCCCTTGCCTTCCCAACACCTGGTTTTGATTCGGCCGGATATATCCATAGCCCGTCTCGGGCCTGATCGGCTTGATACCAAACGTCACCAGATGTCCGTCCGCGGCCAGTGTGGAGGCCAATCGGACGGCGGCTTCGAAGTCCCGCTGCCCGGTCACCACATGATCAGCCGGGACCACCAGCATCAGCGCATCCGGATCCCGGCGGATCACTTCCAACGCCGCCAGAGCGATCGCGGGCGCGGTGTTTCGTCCCTCCGGCTCGAGCACGAAGTTGTCTTGCAGCTCGTCCTTCCAATCCGACAACTGAGCCTTGATCAATTCCGCTTGCGGCCCATTCGTGGAAATCAAGACCTGCCGCGGCGAGGCGCAACCGATCATCCGGCGCATGGTCTGTTGGATTAACGTTTCAGTCCCCCCGATGCGCAGCAGCTGCTTCGGAAACAAATGACGGCTGAGGGGCCAGAACCGCGTGCCGCTGCCGCCGGCCATAATGACCGGATACAGCCGGCCGGCCGCTGTGCCCTTCGGCGCCCGACCAGTGCCTCCCCGCGACTGTGTCCCACTCTTGACCGGCATGCTATCGCCTCCCACCTCGCGCCTGCTTGGACGTCTGTGCTGCGAGGATCATGTCAATGATTTCGCGCACGGCCCCTTCCCCGCCTTTCTTCTCGCACACGTAATCAACCGCCACTCGCACGACCGGCATGCCATCCGCGGGCGATGCCGAGAACCCGACGGCCGTCAGCGCCTGCAGATCATTGACATCGTCACCGATATAGGCGACCTGGCGGAGTGTCAATCCATACCGCTCAGCCATGGAGCGGATCACCGGCAATTTATCCATGACCCCTTGATGCAATTCCGGAATGGTGAGCTTTTCCGCCCGGCGCGCCACCAGTTTGGTGCGCTCTTGCGTGACGATGGCCGTGATCAGCCCCGCCTTTTGGAGCAACTTGAGCCCCATGCCGTCCCGCGTGTTGAATTTTTTCCATTCATCGCCGTATTCGGAGTAATACATTCCGGCATCGGTCAACACCCCATCGACGTCGGTGGCCAGCAACCGAATCTGTCGAAGCACGGCCAGTGAAACCGGCTTCGACCGGCGACTCGTCTGTTTCATGCCGCGTTCATGTAAGGGTAGTTCAGCATCGAATTGCCCTATAGAAACACTCGACCCGTTGCGGGTCAAGAAAATGTTAGCGGCCGGAATTGCAGATGGTGGACGACGCTGGAAGACGGCTACGCCAAACGGTCCACCGTCTCCTCGGCTACACCACGCGCTGGGGCGCGGACTGTGTAAAACTGGGCACCAGCCGCTTCAAGTCGAGGAGCAACTCCTCTTCCTCGATTTCGGACAAGCTCATTCGCAAGTCCCTGACCCACTCCTCCAGGTCCTCGACGGGAAGCGGCGTGCCCACGGCGCGATGAATCTTCCCATGCGCCGTCGGTTCCACCCGCTCACTTCCTTCGAAGAGCTCCTCGTACAGTTTCTCGCCCGGGCGCAAGCCCGTATACACAATCTGCACGTCCTTCCCGGGCACGAGACCCGATAGGACAATCATGTTCCGGGCCAAGTCCGCGATCTTGATCTGCTCGCCCATATCGAGGACGAACACCTCGCCACCCTGTCCCATCACGCTCGCCTGAAGCACCAGCTGCACCGCCTCGGGGATCGTCATGAAGTAGCGTTTGATCTCGGGACTGGTCACTGTCACTGGCCCGCCTCTCCGGATCTGCTCCGTGAAGAGCGGCACCACGCTGCCGTTGCTGCCCAACACATTGCCGAAGCGCACGACCGTGAATTTGGTGAGCCCCCTCTGGTTGAATCCCTGGATGACATGTTCGGCGATGCGCTTCGTCACCCCCATGACACTGGACGGATTCACCGCCTTGTCCGTGGAAATCAACACGAACCGATCGACGCCGGCCACGAGTGCGGCCTCGGCCACGACGCGCGTACCGAGGACGTTATTCCGCACGGCCTCTTTGGGATTGATTTCCATCAGCGGCACGTGTTTATGGGCGGCGGCATGGAAGACGAGATCCGGTCGCGTATGCCGAAAGACTTCCGCAACCCGCTCGGAAACCGTCACATCGCCAACCATGGGGAGCACCTCGACTTGCGGAACCGTCGCCCGTAATTCCAGCAGCAATGCATGCAGCCCGTTCTCGTACCGCTCGAACAAAACGAGCGAGGCGGGCCGATACTGTGCGATCTGCCGGCATAACTCGGATCCGATCGATCCGCCCGCTCCAGTGACCAAGACGGTTTTGCCCTCAATGAGAGGGTGCAATTCCTCCCGATCGGTCTGAATCGGTTCCCGCTGGAGGAGGTCTTCGAGGCTCATCGGCCGGACCTGCTGGAGCGAGATGACGTCGCCGAGGAGCCGCCGGACGCTCGGCAAAATCTTGATCGGCGCCGTGCAGCCCTCGGATGCAGCCAAAATCTTCTGCTTCACCAGAGGAGAGGCCGAGGGAATCGCTACGACGATTTCCTGCACCGCCAGCCGTTCCGCCACCGCCTTGATCTCGCTGATGGTGCCGACCACCGGCACCCCGTGGATCTTCATTCGCCGCTTGACCGGATCGTCATCCACAAAAGCGACGGGGCGGCTATTGTAACTGCCATCCGACAACATATCCCGGACCAGCAATTCCCCGGCGTTCCCGGCGCCCACGATGAGTACTCTTTGGACGCCAGGCCCGACAATGCGGAGCCACTCGCGGAAGGCCCGTACCGCCAGGCGAATGCCGGCTAAGTACAGTCCAGTCAAAACCCCGGTCAAAATGATGATGGATCGGGGATATTCCGTCCGTCCCATCAGCCCATGGAGGGTGAGATACAACATGGCGGCACTGGCCAAGGCGGCGCCGAAAATCCGTCCAACGTCGTGGATGCCGACATAGCGCCACAGCCCGCGATGGATCCCGAAGATCCACAGTCCTGCGCCAAACACCACCAGCACAACCGGCGCATGCCGCCACAGCATCTCGGCATATTCGCCGGGGATCTCCCCATCGAATCGCAATGCAAACGCCGTCAAATTGGCCGCCAAGATGAGACTCAGCTGGGTGAAGAGCACGAGGAGCGAACGATGGTCGAGCACCGCCTGCCCGTACCGTCCCGCGAAGGCATGGAATACTTTGGCTGTGAGATTTCTCATGGCGTTACCGACGAATCCACAATCGGCAATTCCGCCCGCGGCGCCGACCGATGATCCAATAGAACGGCGGCCGCGCGGATAACCCGCTCTGCCGGCAAGGTTTGGAGACAGTCACTGAGACTCTGGATGTGCCGCTCGCACCCTTCATGGAGGCAGGGCACGCAATCGCCCTCGCCCTGCAGCAACATCACATTGCCTTGCCGCTGCGATCCCCGGCTCCGCCAGGGACTGGAGGATGACACGGCACAGTCTTTCGGCCACGGACCCCACTTCACGGGGTTCGACGGTCCGAAGAGCACGATCGTAGGAATGCCAAGGGCGGCGGCCATATGACTGACAGCCGTGTCTGTGCCGATATAAAGAGCCGACCGGCTGAGAAGACAGCCCAGCGCCGGCAAGCTGAGCTGCGGCATCGGATAGACGGTCGAAGAGGGCAGCGCTCGAGTCACCCGATCCACCTGCGCTTGCTCCTCCGGGGAGGGGCCGCCGGTCACCACCACGGAGAGGCCGCGATCCGCCAGCCATTGCCCCACTGCGATCCATCCTGCCATCGTCCACGTCTTGTAGAGAAACTTGGGCGAGACATGCAGCACCGCAAAAGATCCCGCCTGATCGAGATCCGCCAGTTGACGCCGCACCGCCGACTCATGCTCCGGTCCCCAACTCACCACCGGCGTGGGCACCGGTGTGATGCGTAAGGGCGCCAGCAACCGAAGATTCATGGTGACGGTATGGGTATGGAGATTATCAAATGGCACCCACTCGTGGAGGAGCCTTCGCTTCCAACGCGATTTGCGGTCCGCAAGCAACGTACCGATGCGATGGCGTCCTGCCGCCCAAGCATAAAACGTCGGCCGATCCCCGGCGAGAACCGACAAGGCCAGGTCGTAGCGGCGCCAGAGGGCGCGAAGCAGCGCGAGTTGGGCCATAATCGGCGCCCGCTCGGCAATCGTCCAGACGTGACCGACGGCCGGCCAACTGCTGACGATGTCCTCGGTGCCTTCGAAGACCAGCATGTCCACGGTCATCCCAGGTCGCGCCTGTTTCAGCGACTGAACAAGCGGCGTCGCGAGCAACACGTCGCCGATACGCCGCGTACACACGATGAGCGCCTTGCCGATGTCGCGTGCCACTCACACCTTCCTCAGGCCTGTCCGCCCCTCATCGGGCCGACCATACTGATCAAATCCCATCGAGGACCGACTGGCCTTGCTCTGCAACAGGGCCTCCAGTCGCGCTTTATTTCCGGGGAGACCCGTCCGGTTCTGCTCCGGATGCCACAAGTGAAATACCGGCGCGGCAAAACGCGCGCTCTTGTGGCGCAGCCCGGCATTGATCAGCCGGATCACCAAGTCGGAATCTTCCAGACCCCACCCTTCGTAGGCTTCATCCAACCCGTTCACGCGAACCAGATCGGACCGCCAGAGCGACAAGTTACAGGTCTTGATGCCCTGCCACCGGCCCGGATGCCACTTGCGAAACCCGCCATCCGGCAACGTCATGAGCGGCAGCACTCGGTTGACCTTCCGCGTAAACCAGGCCTGTACCCAATCGCGCCATCTCCAGCGATGGATAGACAGCCCCATGGCCAGCACCTCCTGCGTCAAAGCAGGCGATAACAGGACCCGGTTGGCTCCTAAAAAAAACCCGCGCTCGGCCAGGCGGCGATGCGCTCGCACAAAGTCCATCGACGGCACGCAGTCGCCATCGACGAAGATAATGTAGTCGGCGGTGGTCGATGCCACCGCCCGGTTGCGGACCGCGGCAGCGCGAAATCCTTGATCCTCCTGCCACACATGCCGCACAGGAAATGGACAGTCCCCGCGAAAACGCTCCACGACCGCTCGCGTATCCACCGTCGACCCATCGTCGGCCACGATCAACTCAAACTCTTGATCGCGCTGATCCCGAAACCCGTTCAAAACTGCCGAGAGCGCGTCGGGCCGGTTGTAGGTCGTGACCACGACGGCGATGTTCATGGCTGTCGCGACGAAGCCGGCTTGGGCAGCGCCGGTTGTTCCGGCAACGGCCAGGCTTCTTGCGCTTCGAATCGTTTGGCATACCGGTAAAACGTGCCCTCGAAGTTCCCGAGCGCAATCATGAAGCCGGCCCAGCCATCCAAGCATCCCCGCTTTGCAATGTAATGTTTCAGAAACGACCAGAGCCCGTGGCGCAGGGCCGACCCCATGGACACGTGCCGGCCCTCCAGTTTGCGGGCCCCCAGGGTGGAATAACGGTTGGCCTTCTTGAGAATCTCTTCGAAATTGCGGAATGGAATCTGCCAGATCGCCTGCGTCAAGCGACCCACCGGCTTGCCGGAGCGCGATTCATAGCCTTCATGGACCGGCGACTCGACGTACGCGATCGCCCCCTTCCTGAAAAGTTGCGGCTGCCTGAAATTCGGATACCATCCGGAATGCCTGATCCAGCGCCCCATGAAATAGTTTCGCCTCGGCACGAGATAGGCGTCATGCTCGGGCGTGCCCTCCAAGAGACGGAGAATTTCGTCCCGTACCTCCGCCGTGCACAACTCATCCGTGTCAAGGCTGAAGATCCAATCATGGCTACAGGCCTCGACCGCGCGGTTACGCAAATGGCCGAATCCCCTGAACGGTATCTGGATGACTTTGGCGCCCAATTCAACCGCAATGCGGGCCGTCGCGTCGGTACTGGCCGAATCGGCCACGATAATTTCGTCGGCCCACAGCACGCTCTTGATGGCACCGGCAATCTTGTCTTCTTCATTGAAGGCAATAATGTAGGCTGACACCCGGGCTGGCTGCGATGAGGAAAGCGGCTCGTACATGTGCGGTCAGACCTCGGCCTGCTGTCGGCTTCCCGACAAAAACAGTCCGGTGAACCAGCAGTACAACAGTTTTTCGGTATGATCGATTAACAGCGCATTGAACACGCAACCGATGACAATCGTCAACACCAGACCGCGGGCAACCAAGCGATAGCCGGGCTCTGGCAGATTAGCCGCCGCCTGCCATTGCCGGATGAGCAGCCAGCAGAGCAGCAAGAGACCAACCAGCCCGACCTGGACCATGACGAGGAGATACTGATTATGCGGGTTCCTGGTCGGCTTGAGTCCCTTTGGCGCGACGTGCTCGGCATACGCCTGTCCGAATCCGCCGGTCCCCACGCCGGTCACGGGATGTTCCTGTATGATTTCCAAAGTATTTTGATAGAATTCCAGCCGCTCCGTAATGCCCTCATGCGCCGACACACTCGGACTCCAGTTCCGGGTATTGTTGACCGCCAGATCCAACCGGTCATGAAACGATGACGAAACGGCGTAAGCTCCCGCAAACGCCCCCGACACCAACACCACGGCGGCAGCGATCCCGCGCCATCCCCAGAAGACATGCAGCAGCAACATGGTGAGTGCGGCCAGGATCAGATAGCCGGTGCGGCCCTGCACCATCAAGAGAACATTGATGGCGGCCGCAAACGCCAGCAAACTCCATCCCCACCGCCAGCGGGCATCCTTCGAAGTCCAGGCGAACGTTGCAAACAATAAGGCGCCGAAGGCCATCAGGATATTATGGGTGATGTGCCGCTTGAACACGAAGGGATTGGACGGCTCTCCCTTGATCAGCCCACCCGGCGTGAGCCACCCCAGCCACAGGACATACGAGAGCGCCAAAGTGAGCACGAGCCCCAACGCGAAGCCCCATAACGCCCGCCGCCGATCCTCCGCCGTGAAACCCAGGCTCATGAGCAAAGGGATGAACAGCAGCTCGCCGTACTTCTTCATGTACAGCGCGCGGTCGTCCAACGATCCCTCACCCCATAACGTGCCCAGTAACAGGAACGAAAACAGCACCAACGTCGAGAGGGCCACCGGATTCGATCGAACGATACGCCACATGCCGCGCCACTGTCCGCTCACCGCCCATGAGACCACCAACAGACCCATCAATAGGCTGTCGGCCAGCGCCCAGATCGGGAGGGTAAAGCCCATGACGATCGCGGTCCACCGGCCTACGCGCTGGGCCGTGGCCTGTACAGCATGCCGATCTGTCATTTGTAGGCAAAGGCAATGAGTGATTTTCGAAACGACGGCACCAAGTCCTTCACGGCCGTGCCGACGGATCTCAACCGCTGAAGGCCCTCGCGATAGCGCCGGGACTTCAAGAAGACGACGTGGCGTTTGTCAAAGCCGGCCATCTTCAGCAGCAAATCGAGTTCCTCGCGGGTGAATTCCCGGTTGTGACGCAAGGGATAATAGGACCGCCCTTGATACAGAATCGGCGCGGCACGCAGGTAATGGTCGGCGTAATCATACGTGATATGTTTCCCGCGCAGCAGGCGCAGGCGATTGCGAAAGCAGGCGACGTTCGGCACATCGATCTCCAAAACTCCACCCGGGCGCAACACGCGACGCATGTCCCGGACTGACGGCAGATGGGAATGCGTGAAGTGTTCCAAGACCTGGCAGCACACAACGGCATCGAAGGAGTCATCCGCGTACGGGATCAAGTCGGCTTCAACATTGCACAGGTGAAACCGGATGCCTTTCCCATAAATCTCCGGATGCGCAGCGGGCTGATCGACCACATCGAGGGCATGACATTCGTGCCCCAGTTCAGCCAAGAAGGACAGGAGCAGCCCATGTCCGGCGCCGACATCCAAGACCCGGTGCGCACCGTCCAACGCCAATGCGATGTCGCAAAACCGGTCGATACTGCCCTGAAAGATGTCTTCGAGTTCCGTATCACCGCGCCGGAATAAGCGGCCCGCATCGCGGAGCCGGACGGCGTGAGCCCGCAGCGCTGTCTTCTCCATCATGGAGGGACTTGCAAGTGAAGCCGGCCGGCCATTCAACGGTGTGGCTCCCGCAATCCCATATCCATCTGACTTCTCTGTTCGACGTGCCTCACTGCATACGCAAGCGCGAGGAAGAACGTGGCCCAGAGGATCAATAGCCCCAGCCTCCACGGTTCGCTCGCATACTGATACGCCACCGCCAGCAAGCCGCAGACCGTCATGACGGCATATTCGGCCGAGACCGTCCGTTGATGCCCCCACCCGCTCAGTACCAAGCGTTGATAGAAATGTTCCCGATGGGCTTCCCAGATTCTGTGGCCGCACACCGCCCGGCGGAGCAGGGTGACCGTCGCATCGAGTATGAACGGCGAAAAAATAAGGATGGGCACCCAGAACTCGAAGACTTTGTCGCGTAGGCCCAACAGGATCAGGGTGCCGGCCATGAAGCCTACGGTAATGCTGCCGACATCGCCCATGAAGATGCGCGCCGGCGGGAAGTTATGGAGCAGAAACCCGACCGCGCTCATCGCGACGAGTGTCGCAATGAGGAACATGAAGGGGTGGCCGGCAAGCCATCCGAACAACGCCAGGAAGCCGAAGCCGAAGACTGTCATCCCGCCGGCAAACCCGTCCATGCCATCCATGAAGTTGTAGAGGTTGGCCATCCAGACCAGAAACACGGCACTGACCGGAGCGGCCATCCATCCGAGCGCCATCGTGCCCAGGCCCGGAACGGGAACCGACGACACAGTGAGTCCTACACCCCCCACCACGATCACAGCCGCGACGATTTGGACCACGAAGCGCAGGCTCGCTGAGAGCCCCATGTGGTCGTCCAAGAAAGACACAATAAAGACGAGCAGCATAGACCCGACGATCCACACGCTGCCTGATGCCAACCCCTTTGGCAGCACAGGCGCCGACGGCCGTAAAAACGCGACCACGGCGTAGGCGGCCATCAAACCGATTACCACACTGGCAATAATGGCCAGTCCCCCCGTGCGCGGAGTCGGCGTACGATGCAAGGACCGTTCATTGGGATGGTCCAGCATGCGAAGAAACGCATTAGGGGAACATAACCGGTCGGTCAGCCACCAGGCAAAGGCCACCACAACGACGGCAGACACAGCGACCATCATATACTGCCTGCGCCAGCGGGCAGAGTTCGTGTCACGGCCTCACTCCAGATCCAAGCGACGATTCCGAGTCTGCTAGCATGGCGAGACGCTGGTTCTTCGATAATGCTCGATCAACTCGGGGACCGCACTTTCAAACGAGTAAGCGGGGTCATAGCGCATATCTCGCATCAATGCCGCTGCGCTGTAACAGGCGGGACCAATCAACTTCTGCAGCGTCTGGGAGGTAAACGGAACCGGTCGTCTCACGATCGCCTCCACGACATCGCCGGCCTTGGCGGTTGCCTTCAACACCGCGAGTGGAACCCGCCACGCGGGCAACGGCTTCCCCAGTCCCACACGGATGAGTTCATACATATCAGTGGTCGAATACGGCTGTGCATCAGCGACGATGTAGGACGCTTGGCGATACTCATGAAAAGCGAGACAGGCCTCGATGGCATACACGAAGTTCTTCACATGCAGCATGCTACGCCGAGTGGGCACCTGAGGTAAGGGCGGAAACCAACCTCGGTCGATGGCCTTGATCATCCGATAGAGATTTCCCTTGATAGTCGGCCCATAGACCATCGGCAGGCGAAGGGACAGGACTTGCATGTGCTCCTGCTGGCCGTACTCCGCCACCAGTTGCTCGGCCCGCCATTTGGATTGCCCGTAAGGAGTCAGTGGACCCGGCGGATGCGTTTCGTCGATACACCCGCGCGTTTCCTCGCCAAAGACCTTTACCGAGCTGATGAACAACAGCCGTTTAACGCCTGCGGCTCGTGCTCCCTCCAGAAGATTCCTGGTGCCTTCGACATTGACCGCGTAATACTCCGGATCGGATCCAGTCTCATGGAACGCATGCACTTTCGCGGCAAGATGCACAATGGTCTCACAGCCGGTGGCGGCCTTACGAATCTTACCTTGATCACGAATGTCCGCCACAACGATCTCAATGTCGGATGGCAGGAGCGGAATATGGCTCTCATTTCGGACCACCGCCCGCACATTCAACCGCTGGTCACACAAATGTGCGGCGAGAGCCGTCCCGAGAAAGCCGCCGGCTCCTGTCACCAGGATCATGTGCACCCATAGAAACCCTGCTCGCAGGAGTTGGCTTCCAACATTTCGCGGTAGAGCTGCAGCATCTGCTCGACAATAGTCGGAATGGACCATTCCTTTTCGGCCAATTCTCGGCCGCGGGCCGCCATAGCTTCACGTTCGCCATCATTCAGAAGTAACCGTTCGATGCCCGCTGCCAGCGAAGACGAATTACGCGGCGGGACGAGCACCCCATTGATCTCATCCCTCACGATGTCGCGACATCCGGGGACGTCCGTTGCGACCATCGCTTTCCCTGAAGCGGCCGCCTCCAGCAAGACTTTCGGCAATCCTTCTCGGTAGGATGGGAGGACGATCAATGTGGCAGCTCGATAGACCGCCGGCATGTCATCTCGATGTCCCCACCACTCAATGGCACCTTCTTCGGTCCAGGATGCCAAGACCGACAGTGGAATGGCTGCGGGGTTATGGTCATCCCGCCGCCCAACCAGTGCAAACCGGGCCTTGACGCCTTTGCTCCTCAGATGACGAGCCGCTTCTACGAATTCTCCGACTCCCTTGTCCCAGAGCATCCGCGCAGGCAGTACGACAACCGGGATGCCCGCGGGCGGAGACTGAATGCAGAAGGTCTGCAAATCAATGCCGGAGCCGGCAATCACTCGTGTCCGACCGATAGACACAATGCCCTCGTGGATCAACCGTTCCTGGTCGTCATGATTTTGCACCAACACAACCGAGCGGCTGAGCTGTACCATAGCCTTCAAGCACAGCTTCATGCTCCAGCGAAGCAGTCGTATCCGTTCGTCGGTAAAGGTATAGCCGAGTCCGGCAAAGGCGTTGATCACGACGGGCACGCCAACCATCCAGGAGGCTAGTGACCCGTACAAGATCGGCTTCATCGCCACATGATGCACCACATGCGGCCGAACCGTT
>JACVSD010000001.1 GCA_014534095.1 Nitrospiraceae bacterium | reverse complement strand
GCAATTGTCTTTGCTTTTTTTTTGATCGACGCTACATATCGTCTGGGCGCGCGCACTCAGCATATAACGGCCTCGTACCGTGGACATTTGGAGACCAGAGAAGAGGAGCCTGACCTATGCGCGGAGCGCAACGAGAAGGGAACCCGCTTCATCCACGATCGCGCGGAGCCGAGGATCACGGCATACCGAAGGGCCCCCAGTAAGAAGGAGTGCTCCGCAACAGGACATCGACGTCACTTCAGGGCCAGCTGGCTCACGCCAGTTCATCCAGTAGATACGAAGGCTTCCTAAGTACATAAATCATAGGAGGTTCATTATGTGGGTCATCGGAGAGAAGAAGACGCAGGAAGGAAGCGATCCCGACAATTTTACCTTTCTGGCAAGAGGCGTCGACTTTAAGGGGATCGTGACCTTCGATGGTACAGTCCGTGTTGACGGCCGTCTCGAGGGCGAAATCCACACCACCGGCACGCTTATCGTCGGCGAGCATGCGATCATCAAGGGCCTTATCTCGGCGGGGACCGTCGTGACCAGCGGCAAGATCAACGGAACCATTACAACGACGGACAATATTCAGTTGCTCAAGCCCGGCATGGTGATCGGCGATCTCAAAACCCCCGCGATCTCTATTGAAGACGGCGCTCACTTCCACGGCGTCTGTGACATGGGTGCCCATAAATGGGATGAGGACTCCACCGGCTCGGACACACCAGTGCACGATTTGGCCGCTCATCGCGGGAAACTTCGGAGCGCCGACCTCTAGCCCTTTCCAACATCCGCCGTTACAATACCGCCCATGGAACGACCCACAGTCCTACTGGGCATGAGCGGCGGAGTGGACAGCTCCGTCGCGGCCGCGCTACTGGTGCGACAGGGCTACGATGTGCATGGAGTAACGCTCCAGGTATGGGAGCATGAAGACGAGCAGGTGGCCGCCTCCAAGAAATGGCAGGAGCGCGGCTGCTGCAAAGTGGGCATCGCCAAACACGTCGCGAAAGTCCTCCACATACCGCATGAGGTGATCGATACGCGGAAATCTTTTCGAAGCGCGGTCATCGACGATTTCCTTGACGGGTATACGCATGGCGTTACGCCCAATCCCTGCGTGCGGTGCAATGAACGCGTCAAAATACGCGGACTTGTTCAGTTGGCAGAATCACGTGGCATCCGTTATGTCGCCACCGGACACTATGTTCAGATCCGGCACAATGGGGGTGTCGGCGAGCTTCATCGCGCAGAGGACGTGAAGAAGGACCAAAGCTACTTCTTGTATCGGATCCAGCCACCCTGGCTGTCACGACTACTCTTTCCTGTCGGCCTCTTGCAGAAAGCGACAGTCTGGCGGGAGGCCGAGGCCTTGGGCCTCCCGGCGGACGAACTGAAGGAAAGCCAGGAAATCTGCTTCGTCAGCCACGGCGACTACCGGACGTTCATTCAAAAGGAAGCTCCGCTCGCGAAGCAGCGCGGGGCGTTCGTCGACGAGCAGGGACGCTACCTGGGCGATCACGACGGGATTGCGTTTTACACCCCCGGCCAGCGTCGAGGCCTGGGCATCTCCGTCGGAACCCGGCTCTATGTCCAGCAGGTCCAACCGGCTACCAATACCGTTGTCCTTGGTCCAGAAGAGGCACTCAAGCGTCGTCACTGTGAAGTCGCGGACCTCAACCTCTTCACCCCTCTTACGGAAGGAGGCCGTGAGGTGCAAGTAAAAGTCCGTTATGCCACTCCGGCAGTCTCCGCTACCCTGCGTCCATTGACATCCACCCGACTCGCCATTGAATTTCACGAGCCGCAACGGGCTTTGAGCCCCGGCCAATCCGCCGTGTTCTATCGAGACACACAGGTGCTCGGCGGTGGAATCATCCAGCCCTTTTAATCGTTGCTCGTACAGGTCGTATTGACAGCTTCCATTCTGCAATGCTAGTTTGGCGCGCTTATTTCCGTGCGCACGTACGGAAGCACCCCGTTTGTCCAAAAAACAGCATGAGCGGACCAGGACAGTGATTAAGACAGCCGTTGCACGACGCTACGCACAAGCTCTTTTCGAACTCCTCGATCAATCAAACATCGAAGCGACGCGGGAGACGCTGAATGGCCTCGCCAAGGCCCTCAGTGACTCCCCAGGGCTGCGTCATGTCGTGGCCTCGCCTGCGTATGGCATGGACGACAAACTAACGGTCCTCACCGCATTGGCTGAACGACTGGGGTGTCCCACGGTCGGGAAGACGTTCATCGGCCAGCTGGTGAGAAAGAACCGCGTGACGTTTCTCCCTGATATTGCCGAGGCATTCGGGAAGCTCGTCGATGAATCCAAGGGGACGCAGCCTGTGACGGTCTCCTCGGCCTCACCACTGCCGCCCGAAGAACAAGACAGAATTAGGGTGCGTCTCCGAGACACCCTCAAGCGCGACGTCGAAGTCACCTTTCATACTGATGCCAGCCACCTCGCCGGTCTCGCAATCCATCTCGGCAGTACCGTAGTGGACAGCACCGTCCAGGGGCGCTTGCGGGCGATGCACAGCTTGTTGACTAAGGAGTAGCCATGCAGATCAAGGCGGATGAGATCAGCGCGATCATCAAAGAGAAGATTAGGGGATTCGATAAACAGGTCGATGTCAACGAAACAGGATCCGTCATCCAGGTCGGCGACGGAATCGCCAAGATCTATGGACTGGACGGAGCGATGGCCGGCGAAATGCTGGAATTTCCCGGCGGCCTCTACGGCATCGCGCTGAATCTCGAAGAAGACAACGTCGGCGCGGTTTTGATGGGTGACGAGGTCGGGATTAAAGAAGGCGATCCGGTGAAGCGGACCGGCCGCATCGCCGAAATTCCCGTCGGCGAAGCCCTGATCGGTCGGGTCGTCAATGCCATCGGTCAACCGATTGACGGCAAGGGCCCGATCAAGTCCTCCCATTCGTCGCGCATTGAAGTGGTGGCTCCCGGCGTCAACACCCGCCAGTCCGTCCGCGAGCCGTTGCAGACGGGCATCAAGGCAATTGACGCGATGATTCCCATCGGCCGCGGGCAGCGCGAGTTGATCATCGGCGACCGCCAGACCGGAAAGACGGCCATCGCCGTGGACACAATCATCAATCAAAAAGGGCTCGGCGTGTTCTGCATCTACGTCGCCGTCGGTCAGAAGCGGTCGACCGTCGCGCGGGTGGTGAAGACGCTCGAAGAGAACCACGCCATGGAATACAGCATGGTGGTGGCGGCGACGGCGAGCGATCCAGCCCCGATGCAGTTCCTGGCGCCATTTTCAGGCGCGGCGATCGGCGAGTACTTCCGCGATAACGGCAAGCATGCCTTGATTGTATACGATGACCTTTCGAAGCACGCGGTGGCCTACCGTCAATTGTCCCTCTTGCTCCGCAGACCGCCGGGTCGCGAAGCCTATCCCGGCGACGTGTTCTACCTCCATTCCCGCTTGCTGGAACGGGCGGCGAAATTGAGCGATGCGCTGGGCGGAGGCAGCCTGACCGCGCTACCCATTATTGAAACACAAGCCGGCGACGTATCGGCGTACATCCCGACCAACGTGATTTCCATCACGGACGGGCAGATTTACCTTGGCAGCGATCTGTTTTACTCCGGTATTCGCCCTGCCATTAATGTCGGCCTCTCGGTGTCCCGCGTCGGTGGCTCGGCGCAGATCAAGACCATGAAACAGGTGGCCGGGACGCTGCGCCTTGATTTGGCACAATATCGTGAAATGGCGGCCTTCTCCCAGTTCGGCAGCGAACTGGACAAGGCGACGCAGATGCAGTTGGCACGCGGCGTGCGCATGGTAGAACTGCTCAAGCAAGGCCAGTACAAGCCCATGCCGGTCGCGGATCAAGTACTGTCCATTTATGCCGGCGTCAATGGATTCCTCGATGATGTGCCGGTCGACAAGGTGCAACAGTTCGAAGCCGACTTGCTGCACTATGTCCAGCAGCATCATCCGGAGGTGAAAAAAGAGCTGACGACGATCGGAAAAATTGACGACAAGGTCGGCGGACGGATTAAGGACATCATCACGACCTTTAAGCAGAAGATGGGATACGGGGCGAAAGCCTGATCAGAACAGCGGCCCTCAGACGAGGCTGCTGAGAGACCTATAGTTACACCATGCCAAGCTTACAGAGTCTACGCCGTAAGATTGCGGCGTTCAAAAATACGCAGAAAATCACCAAGGCCATGAAAATGGTGGCGGCTGCCAAACTGAAGCGCTCCCAGGACCGCATTCTGGCGGCACGCCCCTATGCCCATAAAATGCGTGCCGTGCTCGGAAACCTGAGCCAGCGCGTCAATCGCGCGGCCCACCCACTCCTGCAGAAACGGGCGGGTCGAAAGATCGAGGTCCTGGTCATTACGAGCGATCGTGGCCTCTGTGGTGCATTCAACGGCAACATTGTCAGAAAAAGCGTTGAGTTTGTCCGCCAGTGCGAATCACAGGGCCTGGCCGTGGATCTGAGCATCGTGGGCCGAAAAGGGCGAGACTACTTCCGTCGCCGCACCTGGCCCATCCGACAGGAATGGACCGGCGTCTTTGACAAGCTCAGCTTCGAACATGCCATTGATATCGGCGGGGACCTCACCGACCATTTCATCAAAGGCACCTTCGATGAACTCTACGTCGTCTACAACGAATTCAAATCGGCCATCCAGCAACGCGTGATCGTCGAAAAGCTGTTTCCGGTCGATGTGGCCGCAGAGTTTGCCGGAGCGCAGGCAGAAACCGCGGCCGGCGGCAGCTATCTGTACGAACCCGAAGAAGCGGATTTGCTCAATGTATTGGTGCCCAAACATTTTCAAGTACAGACCTACCGCATTCTTTTGGAGTCGGCAGCGGCGGAGCACGGCGCCCGCATGGCCGCAATGGACGGCGCCACCCGCAATGCCGGGCAGCTCATCAAAAAAGTAACGCTCTATTACAACAAGACCAGACAAGCCGCCATTACGAAAGAGTTGATGGATATTGTCGGCGGCGCCGAAGCGCTGAAATAGCAGCTACGTTGAAGAAGGAGTGAGCTGTGACCACAGGAAAAGTTATTCAAGTCATCGGACCAGTCGTCGACGTGGAGTTTCCTCCGGGCCACCTGCCGAACATCTACAACGCGCTGAAGGTCACGCAGGAAGAAAACAAAGCGGCGGGAACGCCGGCCGTTCGGATTACGCTTGAAGTGGCCACGCATCTCGGTGAAAACCGGGTCCGCGGCATCGCCATGTCGACGACCGACGGCCTCACGCGCGGCATGGACGTCCAGGACACCGGCGCGCCCATTTCGGTGCCGGTCGGTCGTGAAACCCTGGGCCGCCTCATGAACGTCCTCGGTGAGCCGGTGGATGAAAAGGGGCCCATCAAAACGCAGAAGACCTATCCGATTCACCGCTCCGCCCCCAAACTGGAAGATCAGGAGACCAAAACGGAGGT
Source organism: Nitrospiraceae bacterium (assembly GCA_014534095.1). The sequence goes on along the minus strand of JACVSD010000001.1, from coordinate 63,842 downwards.
CCTCGAAACAGGAATCAAGGTCGTCGATCTCCTGGAGCCCTACAGCAAAGGCGGCAAAGTCGGGCTCTTTGGTGGGGCCGGCGTCGGCAAGACCGTCATCATCATGGAGCTGATCAACAACATCGCCCTCCATCACGGCGGATTCTCCGTATTCGCGGGAGTCGGCGAACGGACGCGCGAAGGCAACGACCTGTGGCATGAGATGCAGGAGTCGAAAGTCATCGACCCGGACGACTTCGCCAAATCCAAAGCCGCCTTGGTCTACGGCCAGATGAACGAGCCACCGGGTGCACGCCTCCGTGTCGGTCTGACCGGTCTGACAGTAGCGGAATATTTCCGGGACGAAGAAAACCAAGACGTGCTGCTCTTCGTCGACAATATCTTCCGGTTCACGCAGGCTGGTTCCGAAGTGTCCGCGTTGCTCGGTCGTATGCCGTCCGCCGTCGGCTATCAGCCGAATCTATCGACTGAGATGGGAGCCCTGCAGGAACGCATCACTTCGACCAAACGCGGTTCGATTACCTCGGTGCAGGCCATTTACGTTCCCGCCGACGACTTGACCGACCCGGCCCCTGCCACGGCCTTTGCACACTTGGACGCCACCACAGTGTTGTCCCGCCAACTGGCCGAGCTGGGCATCTATCCGGCCGTTGACCCGCTCGACTCCACCTCACGCATCCTGGATCCGCAGATCCTCGGCGAAGAACACTACAAAGTGGCGCGCGGGGTGCAATCGGTCTTGCAACGATATAAGGATCTGCAAGACATCATCGCGATTCTTGGTATGGATGAACTATCCGAGGACGACAAGCTGGTGGTGGCCCGTGCCCGGAAGATCCAACGGTTTCTTTCGCAACCCTTTCATGTCGCAGAAGCGTTCACCGGCGCGCCTGGTAAATACGTCAAGCTCAAGGATACAGTCCGGAGCTTCAGAGAAATCCTCGACGGCAAGTATGATCATCTGCCCGAACAGGCGTTTTACATGGTGGGGCCGATCGAGGAAGCGGTCGCCAAGGCGGAGAAAATGGGCGTGAAGGTCTAAGCGATCGACAGGGCCTTCCGTGCTCATGGACCGCTGCACCAGAAGGCAACACTCTGACCATGCTTGGCTGAATAGAAAGAGAACGGTTTATGGCAGGCAAGATTGTATTGGAAGTCGTCACGCCGGAGAAACAGCTCCTGAGCCAGCAGGTGGATGAAGTCATCGCACCCGGCTCCGAAGGGGAATTCGGCGTCTTGCCGGGTCATTGTTACTTCCTCTCAACGTTGCGCATCGGTGAACTGCGTTATCGCATCGGCGAACACACGCACCACATGGCCGTGTTGTGGGGCTATGCGGAGGTGACGCCGACGAGGGTGACGATCATGGCGGAAATTGCCGAGAAGGCCGAAGATATCGATATCAACCGAGCCCAGGCCGCGGTGGAGCAAGCCGAGCAGCGTCTCAAAGCGGGCGGGTTGCCTTCCGAGGTTCACGCCGCCGAAATGAGTCTGGAGAAAGCCCGCCTTCGAAAAAAGATCGCCGAACGCACTCTCCGCAGCGTCCACTCAGCGTAACCCACTTGTTTCTTTCTTTGGAACGCCTCACCCTTCGAGTCTTCCTATACGAGTCGAGCCTGCTGATGGCTGCCCCGCGTGCAGCGGACCCAACGCTCTCCATCGAATGACCACAAGCGGCAATACGCCTCAGGGGCTCGGACAAATGCTTGACGGCCAAACGGAGCTGAATCACCGATGCCGTCCAGGCTGTTGGCACAGCTTCACAGACCCCCTTACTCATACGGCTGCCGCTTGCAAGAGCACCCTTTAGCCTGATACCTACCTCTGCACATGATCACGGAATTTCTTATCACCGCCGGCGAACAGCCGAAGCGCCTGGACGTCTTCCTCGTGAACCGCGAGCGGGACATTTCTCGCTCGGCGCTGCAACGACTCATCGAAACGGGACGCATTCGCATCAATGATCACATCGTCAAGGCCAGTCACAAGATCAAGCCCGGTGACAAGATCACGATGGACGTGCCGAAGGCGGAGCCATTGGAACTCAAAGGTGAGGCGATCCCGCTGGAAGTCCTGTTCGAAGACGACTGTCTGCTGGTGCTCAATAAACCACCGGACATTGTCGTCCATCCGGCCCCCGGCAATTGGACAGGGACGCTGGTTAACGCGCTCCTCCACCATTTCCAAACTTCCGGCGGCACGGTGTCCGCCATCGGCGGTAAGGAGCGCCCCGGGCTCGTCCATCGGCTGGACAAACAAACATCGGGCGTCATGGTCATCGCCAAAACGGATGCGGCGCACCGGGCCCTCGCCGCGCAGTTCAAGTACCATACGATCATCCGAGTGTATGAAGCCTTGATCTGGGGGGTCCCCAAGAAAGGCCACGGCGTGATCGAATTGGCCATTGGTCGTGATACGAAGGAGCGGAAGAAGTTCTCCGCCCGCACGACCAGCCCCCGGGAATCAGTGACGGAATACCGGGTCGATGATCGTTACGGCAAGGTCGCCGCTCATGTCCTGCTCTATCCACGAACCGGCCGGACGCACCAGTTGCGTGTTCACCTGACATCGGTCGGACATCCAATCCTCGGAGACTCAACCTATGGAGGCAATAAGGTATGCCGGATTGGCGAGGTCGACATCCCGCGCGTGATGCTGCATGCCAGAACGCTCGGGTTTCAACATCCCCTCACCGCGGAGACAATGGCGTTCACGAGACCCTTTCCAATGGACATGGAGCAGGTCAGCAGGGCGCTACAGGAACAGGGTCGGCCTTCGCGCTCAGCGGATCTTGACAGCGTACGGAGCGAGGCGTAATCAGTGATATTCACACTGGATGTAACGATGCAAACAGCCGACGCCCTTGATGTGATTGGCGGTCTGACAGCCCAACTGAAAGCCTATGCGGCGAAACTGCCGCCGATCGTCCACCTCGGAGCGGTGCCGACAGGGGTGAAGCCGAAGCTGGAAGCGGTGGACGAATATGAAGATATCGTGAGGCGCTTCCGACAACACAGTGCGGGGACCCCGTTCAAGGCCTTCAACGATGCCGTCATTGAATCTCTGGAGGCGTTTGAAGCGGGCAAGTTGCTCGGCTCCGTCCAACCCTTGCTTGCGGTGCTGGACCATTTGGACCGCATGCAGCTCGACAAAGAAGTGGATGTCGGACGACTGGACGAGCGGCGCATTGCAGAATACCGCTCGGCTCTTCACAGAATCCTTCCCGGAAACAAGCCCGAGCTCGACGGAGCCGGACGCGGCGTGTAAAACTAGTGCCCCATTTTGGGACCGGTCGAAGTGGATCCTTCCGTCACGAGTCGAAAGCGAACGGTGGCGTGGCAGTGCGGGCACGTTGTGCGCACGGTGTGCTGGTCGACGGGTTCATATTGCTCAGCGGTACGCCAGATTAGTTGAAAGCATTTCGGGCAGCTACGGACTTGCGTTGACATACATTTCCTCGTACACTCACCCACGTTGCGCCAATCTTCGCGAGCGTACTCTAATATAAGATGCCGTCTACCCTCAAGCCTGCCGTTACTTTCACCGAAAAGAAGCATCTCAGCCCCGAACAACTCCTCGGGCTCTTTCATCAAGCGCCCTGGGCAAAACATCGCACGTTAAAAGATGCGCGCGAGATGCTGCGTCATACCGATCTCGCACTCTGTGCCTGGGATGGGGAGCAACTCGTGGGCTTCGGACGCGTCCTGACCGATTTCGTGTACCGTGCCACCATCTGGGACGTCATCGTCGACGCGGCCTATCAAAAACAAGGCATCGGGTCCGAGCTGGTCCAACGCATCCTGGCGCACCCGCGTCTCAAAAAGGTGGAACTCTTCTGGCTCTGCACCCGTCGCCCACAGTTTTACGAGAAGTTGGGGTTCACGTCGAAGGAGCAGACCGGCATGGTGTGGAACCGAGAGAAAGCCTCTTCTTCGGAATAACGGCACACACACGAGTCATTTTTCCATTGAATCTCATAGGGAGGGAAAACGGCTTAGAAGAACAGCTTCGTCTGGAACAGAAATCCGAAGGAGGAGGCGTCTCAGTCAACCGTACTCCTCCCACCATCGCATGGCCGTCATTCCGTTTTTGGCCATTTCTGCATTCAGCGCGATCTGGTTCATCACCATGTCATCCGCGCCCCAGCCGGCCGCATGCCGAGCACCCATTTCCCCGGTTCAGTTCCACTGAGCCCTCCTCCATGGACCAAGGGAACGGGAGTTAGGATGGCGAGGCCGAGCGCGACATGAACCCTGATACCAACGAACGTACGCTCTCACTCCATATGACGCCGGGCCTTTATCACATTCGACACATTGAATGACGTGATCCAGTGGTCACAGGAAATCGCGCTCCAATAGAATCGGCACCCCTAGGATCGGCGCAGGCAGCCCTCGTCGGCCCAGAGGAAGCACTCAGGCTTCAGCGCACCTCGACCACGCGATTAGTGGGCAACGGATGCAGTGCGCACGCGCTTCGGGGAGAAGAGCACGGACAGGAAGAACACACAGGTGGCCAGCAGAACAATGGCGGGGCCGGACGGAACATCCCATGCGGCCGAGATCAAGACTCCTGCGATGGCGGTAGTTACGCCGATCAGCACCGAGTACCAGGTCAACGTGGTAAGGCTGTGCGTCAATTGATAGGCCGTGGAGGCGGGAATCAAAATCATCGCGAAGACCAGAATGGCGCCGACAATCTTCAGCGAGACGACCACCGTGAGCGCCACCAGTGTGAGGAGCAGAAAGAACATCCGGCGCGCCGGAACGCCGGACGCCGCGGCCATCTCCTGGTCGAAGGCGATAAAGTACAGTTCTTTGGAAAACAGTAGGATCAGCCCCAGCACCAGCAGACTCAGGCCCCCGATCACGCGAAGCTCTTCACTCGTGACAGAGAGGACCGTGCCGAACAGATAGCCGTAGACCTCGGCATTGTAGGTCTTCATCAGCCCGATGAATAATATCGCAAGCGCCATCGTCGTCGTATACAGAATCCCGATCGACACATCGAGCTTCATCCGACCTTTCTCTTCCACCCATCCGGTGATCCAGACGGTGGCAAGGCCGAACACAATCGCCAGAGCCAATGGCGACCAGCCGACCAAATAGCCGAGCGCTACACCTGCGAAAGCGGCGTGCGAGGTGCCGGCCCCGACAAACGCCAATCCGCGCAGGACCACGAACACCCCGATGAATGAACACAGCCCGCCGACCATGGCGGCCGCCAGCAGCGAACGTTGCATGAAGTCGTAGGTAAACAATTCCAACATGGGCAGTTTAGTGATGATCGTGATGATAGTCTTCGACGATGACCAGGTTATTTTCCGCGATGACGAGATCCTTGCCATAGACCTGACGGAGAGTCTCAGGCTTCAACACCTCGCCGGGGGGCCCGGCCGCGAACAGTTTGGTCTTGAGCAGCACCAACCGATCGACGCGGGTGCGAATCATATTGATGTCGTGCGTGATGAGCAGCACGGTCAAGCCGAGTTCCTGATGGAGCTGCTCCACCAATTCAATCACGTTATGCTGGGTCGTAATGTCTAATCCAGTGGTGGGCTCGTCCAATAACAAGACTTTCGGCTGCTGCGCTAAAGCCCGGGCAATAAATACTCGTTGCTGCTGGCCCCCGGACAGCTGCCCCAAGGCCGTGTCATGGTGGCGCTCCATTGCCACATGGGCGAGTGCCGCCATGGCGATCTGACGGTCGTTCCGGCCGGGACGCGTGAACAGCCCCAACGCCCCATAGCGGCCCATCATGACCGTTTCCAGGACCGTGACGGGAAAGTTCCTGTCGACCACTCCCTTCTGTGGAAGATAGCCGATCTTCGCACGATGATGGCAGCGCAGCTCATCACAGGCACAATCGAAAATATGGAGATGGCCTTGGATTGGTGCGATCAGCCCCAACACAGCACGGCACAGCGTCGTCTTCCCCGATCCGTTGGGACCGATCACGCCGATAAACTCTCCCGCCTGGATGTCGAGCGTCACGTCCTGCAGTGCCACGACCCCGGGGAACCCGAAGGAGGCGTGATCAAAACGAATGATGGGCTCACGGGTGTGTGGCACGAGAACGCGGCGCTCCTTCCGACGCTGAACCAGCCGCCCTGCTGCGCGGACGTTATGCCGCCTCCAGGGCGTTGGCTAATTGGAGCACATTATAGCGAAGCATGTCGAGGTAGGTTTCAGTGTTGGGAAGGCCGCCCGGCAAGGTCGTCAGGACGACGACGCGCGCCTTCGTTTCCTTGGCAAGCAGCTCGGGGATTTTTTGGCTCAACTGAATTTCCGACACAATCACTTTCACACGGCCCTGCTTCATCGTCCGGATCAGCGACTGCAGATGCAGCGCCGACGGTTCCGTGCCGGATTGCATCTGGATGGTGCCAGCGATCTCTAATCCAAACCGCCGTGCGAGATAGGGCCACGCGGGATGATGGGCAATGAATCTCCGGTCGGGGAGTGCTTTCACCCGGCCCAGCAGGTCCTTCTGCACATGATCCAGCTGTTGAAGGTACGCCGCCTGACGCTGTCGAAACTCGGCTGCATGGGCCGGATCGGCCTGACTCAACGCCTCGGTGATATGCCGGAGCATGATGGCGGCGTTTTCCGGGTCCAACCAGATATGGGGGTTGCCGCTCAGTTCCGGCTCCTGTGAGACGGGCCGCTCGCCGTGGTGGTCGGGATGATCCCGGACGAGTGCGATGCCTTGAGATGTCGTAACCACGCGGAGTGCGAGGCTGCCGGCATTCTTAACGAGCGAGGCGACCCATACCTCGAGACCGATACCGATCTGGAACAACAGCCGAGCCTTCCGCACCGCGACGAGATCACTCGGCTTCGGGGCGTAGGTGTGCTCATTCTCATAGCCGCTCAACAACGAGGTAACTCGCACGCGCGGGCCGCCCACTTGCTCAGCGAAATCCTTTAAGACCGGAATAGTCACCACCACATGAATGGAATCCGGTTCGGCGGCATGCACCGGAAGGAAGCATGCAAGAGAGAACCATTGCACGATCAGGATGACCGCCCACCGACGTTGGCAACGCAGCAGAAGCATGGGCGCGGACGGTAACACCGGGGTGTGGGGATGTCAACGAAGCGCCCGCGGGGGATCAAGGCGATCGATCAACCGGGAAACTCGCCAGCGCAGCGGGTTCATACGATGGCGACGATTTCCGTCTGAAGCGGCTCACCGTACACCCGCGCGTCACCCTCGGACAAGTAGACGTCCAACTCGCTCCTGATTCCGAACTCGTTCGGTAGATATATGCCTGGTTCCAGTGAAAAGCACGTACCCGGCATGAGACGGCGACTATCCTGCGTTTCGAGATTATCGATATTCGCGCCATTGCCATGCACTTCCTCGCCGATCGAATGGCCGGTGCGATGCACGAAGAACTCGCCGTACCCTGCCTCCACGATCACGCGTCGACACACGTCGTCGACCTCCCACCCAAAGGGCAATGCGCCCGACGCCACCCGTTCACGAACAAATGCCAACGCGGCATCGCGCCCGCGCCGGACCGGCTCGAACACCATCCGCGCCTTGTCCGGGACCCGGCCGCCGGTAAAGCCTGTCCAAGTGATGTCGCCATACACCGCGCCGGGTTCGGTCCGCTTCGCCCAGAGATCAATCAGCAGCAAGTCGTCCCGCCGGATCACCGATGATCCCACCGGACCGGGGCCATAATGCGGATCCGCGCTGTGCGCATTGACCGCCGCAATCGGGGCACTCGAAGTCATCATTCCGGCATCCTGGATCCGCGAGAGAATGAATTGCTGAAGACCGTACTCGTCGAGCTCCCGCCCGCGACGCAGTGCCGCGCCGACATGGGCAAACGCCTCATCGACGATGCGTCGGAGCGCCGTGGTGGCATACCGATGACTCTCGAGTTGTTCATCCGTCCATACCGCTTCAAATCGTTGTATCAGGTCGGCTGAGCTGACGACGTCCACGCCGAAGCTTCGAATAAGTTCAATGGTGCCGGCATCGACGCGAGAGACATACGGCACGGCATTGCGCGGCGAGTACTGCATCGCCACGGACCTCCGATCATGAAGGACCGACGCGAGTTCAGTCTGTTGCTGGTGCCAGGAGACATACAGCCGCTCCTGACCGGGGAGCTCGACGAGCACGTGGGGCTCAATCCGGTGGAGCAATTTAATCGGCTCGCCGCTCGCAGGGATCCAGTAATACCAGCGGCGTGTCACATGCCGTGCGGGGTCTAGCCGCAGCACCCGGTAGGCGAGCGGATCGCTTCCACGGAAATCATAAAAAAGCCAACCGTCCAGGCCGTTGTCCCGCAAGACCTGCTGGATATCCGCCACCCGAGTGTGATGCCAGGTCATCATGATGGTCGGCCATCTTATCGTCGCCCTAAGAGAGCGTCAATCACCGCTGTCTGCTACAATGCCGCCATGTCACGCGAACGCTCACCCTCGCCGGAGCCTTCTCTCTACCGTGTCACGTTGTTCTTTGGACCCGAGCCGGTGGAACAGCGGCCCGGGGAAGTCGCCTGTGTGTTCAATGTCAAAAAACGCAGTTGGAAAGCCGGCATCCAGGTGTCCGTCGAAATACACGTGGATCAGCTGGCGACGCTGCGGGAGCAAATCCGGTTGAGTCACAAACTCTCGCGACCACTCTCAGCAGTGGACCAACACGAGCGGCCCGACTACGAAGCACGGGCGGCGGATCTGTTCGTTCAGGCCGCCTGTTGGTGCAAGCTGGATCTGCGCCTCGAAGCCGGCTTAGCCCAGGAGAACCAGCGCATACCAGCCAACGAGTTGGTGCCTGAGCTGGATCACGCCATGGCCGTGCGCGCTCAGTATGCGGCGACCTACATTCTGACCGAACTGGATCTGGCTATGCCCGACCAATCGCCTTCATCGATGTAATTCTCGGTCACGGCAGGGGGTTTGCAATCGCAGGTGAATTTGTTATAACGCAGCACAGCCCGCAACCTGAGGTGCCGACTCGCCTCAACAAGGAGGACTCTCACGTGAAACATGGTGCTTTCTATGGCCGAATTCGGCTTGTCACGTTTCTCGTCACGGTGACGTTCGTTTCCATGATCACCGTTCCCGCCTGGAGCCAGTCGTCTTCCGCGGACACGCAACAGGGAACGGCATCCGGAGCTGGGATTCAAGCCGCGTCTGCGGTCGCGACCATTCTGTATTTTCCGTTGAAGGCAGCGTTTGCACTCGGCGGGGGCATCGTCGGAGGCTTAGCCTATGCCTTTTCCGGCGGCAGCGAGCAGACCGCAAAGGGTATTTGGATTCCCAGCATGTACGGCACCTATGTGATCACGCCGGAGCATCTGACTGGCGACCGTGCGGTTCGATTCCTGGGTGTCGCAGCCGACGACCCCGCTTCGGTGGACGCTGCGCCGCTCGACGCCCCTCCGGTTGAACCCATCCGGTGACATGAAACCCGTCATCGGCGTGACCCCGGACTACAATGCCGGTGACCGGACAGATATGGGGGGCCGCGAACCGACCTATTTTCTTCGCGCCCGATATGTTCGTGCGATCGAAGAACTCGGCGGCATTCCCCTGATCCTTCCTTTGGTGACGAGCACCGCAGCCCGGCGCCGCCTCCTTGCCACCGTGGATGGACTATTACTCACCGGCAGCGGGCCGGACCTTCCACCGCGACTGTATGGGGAACGCCAGCGCTTTCCGTTTCCGCTCGTCAGCGAGCGACGGTCGCATTTCGAGTTGGAGCTTGTCCATCATGCCCGCCGGCACGATCTTCCCCTGCTGGGCATCTGCGGAGGCATGCAGACGGTCAATGTGGCCTGTGGAGGCACCTTGTTCCAGGATATTCCTTCTCAGGTGGAGAACGCCTTGGAACACCGTCAGAAGACCACGGCGACGCATGTCTCTCACCCGGTCGCCGTCGCACCGAATACGCTGCTCCGCAAGATCGTCGACCAAGCCAAGGTCATGGTCAACAGCTCTCACCATCAATCCGTGAAAGCGGTGGCCGCTTCATTGATCCCGAGCGCGCTCGCGCCCGATGGCATCGTCGAAGCGATTGAATCACCCTCGCACCGGTTCCTTCTCGCAATTCAGTGGCACCCCGAGTTCCTCTTTGAGCGCCATACAACCCACCGACGCCTGTTCGCGGCATTCCTGCGCGCGGCGGCCCGCACACGGGCCTCAGGTGAAACCTCCGCCTGACCATGCCATGCCGCCCCGGCAATAGGTCCTGCTATACTGGGTGACATATGCAGCCGCCCCTGCCAGATTCATCGCCAGCGCCGTCACCCACTCTGGTTTCCCGTACAACTCTCACAGACCGGCTCTTCCGCAAGAAGCCCATCCAAGACATATTGGCCGATGCCGACCATCCAGGCCACCGCTTGAAGAGGACCCTCACGGCTTGGGATCTCACGGCTCTGGGGATCGGCGCCATCATCGGCACCGGCATCTTCGTGCTCATCGGGACCGCCATCGTCGGCGACAGCCACCGTCCCGGCGCAGGTCCGGGCATTATTCTTTCGTTCATCTTGTCCGGCCTGACCTGCACGCTGGCTGCCCTGTGTTATGCCGAATTCTCAACGATGATCCCGGCCGCCGGCTCCGCCTACACCTATACCTATGCCACTTTGGGCGAGTTCGTAGCCTGGATAACCGGATGGAACCTCATTCTGGAATATGGTGTCGCTTGTGTCGCCGTCGCGATCGGATGGTCGGGCTATTTCAACAATCTACTGATGCTGGCCGGCATCGAGCTTCCCCACTGGGCGACGCATCCCCCGGGAGGCCCTGACGGAGGCGTAGCCAACATCCCTGCCGCCATCATCGTGCTCTTGGTGACCATTGTGCTTGTCGTCGGGATCAAGGAAAGTGCACGCGCGACGGGAATCATTGTCTGTCTGAAGCTCGCGGTCATTCTCTTCTTCATCGCCGTCGGGACGCCGGCCGTCGATGCCGCCAACTGGACGCCCTTCATGCCGCAAGGCTTCGCCGGAGTGGGCGCCGCGGCCGCCATTATCTTTTTCGCCTACATCGGATTTGACGCCGTCTCAACCACCGCTGAAGAAGCCTGCAATCCACAGCGCGATCTGCCGATCGGCATCATTGCCTCGCTCGCCATCTGCACCGTGCTCTATATCGCCGTCGCGGCCGTGCTGACCGGACTGATCCCGCAAGCACAGATCGATATTCACGCCCCCGTAGCGGACGCATTGAACCGGGTCGGCTTTAAATGGGGCGCCGCATTGGTCGCCATCGGAGCCGTGGCAGGCATCACCAGCGTGCTGGTCGTCATGATGCTGGGGCAAATTCGCGTCTTCTTTGCCATGTCGCGGGACCGATTACTGGGTCCCTGGCTGTCTCGAGTCCATCCGCGATTCGGCACGCCCCACCATGCGACCCTCGTCACCGGCATCGGCGTCGCAGTCTTGTCCGCGTTAATCCCCATCGGCGATGCGGCCGATATGACCAACATTGGCACGCTATTCGCTTTTGTGCTGGTCTGTCTCGGGGTCATCGTGCTCCGCTACGCTCAACCGGATTACCCGCGGCCTTTCCGCCTCCCCTTCATGCCGCTCGTGCCCATTGTCGGCATGTTGGCGTGCCTCGGCTTGATGGGCTTCCTTCCAGGGCTCACGTGGATCCGCTTCGGAATCTGGACGATCGTCGGCATTCTCGTCTATGCCGGCTATGGTTTGAAGCACAGCCGGCTTGCCGCGCGACCGCCAATTTGAAACCGCGCGCAATCGATATTCAGATTTCGGAAGCAACGGGGATTTCGAACCAAGCCTGCAGGAAGGTTGGCGAGCCGGCCGAGCCGTCTACTGCTGAACCGGGGATTGAGGAGCGGCAGGGCTCGCAGGAGTCGGCGCGGATGGAACGCCGGGAGGCGCCTGGGAAGCGGGTGAAGTTGTGGGGGGAACGCCCGCAGCAGGAGCGGGAGCCGCCGGTTTCGGAGGAGCCGCCGGTTTCGGGGGCGCCGGTCGCTCAGGTTTTATGCCGCCTTCCCACGCCGGCCCAGAATACATATCCGCGGTCAGGCCTTTCGCTTTCCATTTCTCTTCAAAATCGGCAGCGGCCTTGTTCGGAGTTTCACCAACACCCGTCACATCGTTCCATGGATACACCTTGGGACCAATCCGACACCCGGATTCTGTCCGGTTCAAATACAAGGCAATCGGATTGCCCCGATAAGGTCCCAGGTAGATATGGACGGAACCGACGTATTCCAATAATACAGGCATGATGTCCTCAGCCCGGCCATGATGCCATAAGATGTCGAGACCAGGCAAGCGACGCGCCCTCAGGGAGCCGGCATGATCGTGGAAGCCTTTTCCGGCGGATGCTTGCGGATCATGTACACGCCCAGGACGAGCACCATGATCACGACGACATTCAAACTCACGTCCATGAGATACTGATAAAACTGCGTCTCAGTCATGGAAGGCAGATGCGAGAGTTCAGCGCTCGCCGTCAAGACCCGCCGCGTGCACGCGATAATCCCCACGGCAAGATACGGCTCCAGCGTCAACACTTCGGTCTGAAGAAACCGCACGACGGTACGAAAGAGTTCCAACAAAATAATGACGAGCAAGAGATCATTGAGGAGCTTGAGACCGGCCGGCAACAAGCCCATTTGCCCGGCTTTCATGGCAAAGGAGTACCACGCATGGCTAAAGATCAGCATCCCGAGAATGAGGAGGCTGAAACCGGCCGTGGCGTAGCCGAGACGATCCAGCCACTCCATATATCCGCACCAGCGCTTCAACATCTCGCCGCGATGGATGGCCGGTTCTATAGGCGCCATAGTGCCCCCCTTTCCGGGAAGATCGAACAGGTCCCTTCCCCGCGCATTGCTTGCTTCACCACGAAAGATGTGAGCTCGGCGATTGCGCTCGTGGAAGGGCTGTGCCCCTGCTTCAAATAGTTCGCTGTCTGGCCTAGGCGTGCCCTGCCGGCCCGTCCGGTTCGGGTTCCGGCGCACGCATCTGACCAAACTTCAATTCCCGCACCGAACTGGCAGTGAGGACATGGCCGCAACACCGGATCTCTTTGAATCCTGCCCCGCCATCCATAATCATCACCCGTAATCCGCATGAATGCGGGTACAGCTTCTTTTCATCCAGAATGACGGCCGGCGGCAAGGCCCCCTTCCGCCTGCCGGCAGGCGATCCCATGTCCTGAACGATGTCCTCGTCCGTCAAGGCATGTTCGCAACAGATGATCTTCTCAAATCCGGCCCCTCCACCCATGACCTTGACGATGAGGCCGCAGCCATCTGGATGTCGTTTATGCTCGTCTAGAATGTCGCCCTTCTTCACGGCCATGATCTGTCCTTCGTGCGGAGGATAGGCCTTCGCGCCGACGCTCACACGAGCGCCTTCGCAGACCGTTCACCGGCTTGCCGAATCGCATGCAACAACGCCCGATGGCTCCGGCATCCGACCACCAGCTTAGCCTCCGAAATGGAGACGGGGCGATACCGTTTTAGGAACCGGTCTTTCAGCCGTGCGATCCGAGCCAGAGACAGCTCTACCCGTTCGGGTGTAATCGTCCCGCTTGCGACGGCTTTCTCAACCGCGGTGATGGCAGCCACCTCCCGAGTGCGATCCTTGCAGATGAGCGGCATATCGCATCCGGCCAGCAGCGCACGCACCGTGGCATCCTCGATGCCATAGTGATCGATGATGGCGTGCATCTCGAGATCGTCGGTCAGGACGACGCCGTCGTACCCCATGTCTTCCCGAAGAAGCGTTCCGATGATCGTCGGAGACAACGTCGCAGGGAGATGCTCGTCGAGCGCGCGGTAGAGGACATGGGCCGTCATCATCGTGGCCACGCCATGAGAGACGGCATGTCGAAATGGAGGCCACTCCACCTCCTCCAGTCGGGCGCGGGGCGCCGTGACGATGGGCAACTCCTTATGGGAGTCCGCAGTGGTGTCGCCATGGCCCGGAAAGTGTTTTCCGCAAGCGACGACCCGATGATCCTGCAGCCCGCCGATCGTCGCCTGGCCCAGCTCACAGACGGGACCGGGGGTCGCAGCAAACGCGCGGTCGCCAATGATGGGATTGGTCGGATTGCTGTTCACATCCAAGACGGGTGACATGTTCATGTTGATGCCGACCGCCTTCAATTCCTTCGCGACAGTCGCCGCAGCAGCATAGGCCAATTCCGTCGAATTGCAGCGTCCCAGAACCTCGCACGGCGGACAGATCGTAAAGGTCTCCGGCAAGCGGGAAACCCGACCTCCCTCCTGGTCGATGGCAATCAATAGCGGGGAATGGGGACTGCAGGCCTGCAACTGATTCGTCAGTTCGACGATCTGCTCAATCGACTCCAGGTTCCGCGCAAACAGAATGACGCCGCCCGGCTTGTACTCGCGTATAAAGCCGGCGAGATCGGACGATACCGACCGGCCTTCGAATCCCACCATGAAAAGCTGCCCGATGGCTTCACGGGACATCATCATGCTCGTCCCTCGGTTCGATCGATGAGAAATTGGATGAGGAGCCGCGTGCCGATCCCGGTGGGTCCTTTCGGCGTGTAGGCGCGCTCGCGTTCACTCCAATCGGTGCTGGCGATATCGAGATGCACCCAGGGGCAGCCTCCGACAAATTTGCTCAAGAACAACGCCGCTGTAATCATGCCCCCTCCACGGCCGCCGATGTTGCGCATGTCCGCCACGTCACTCCGCAACTGTTCGAAGTAGTCGTCCCACAGCGGCATTTCCCACACGCGTTCGCCGGCCCGCGAACCGGCCTTCCGCACCGACTCCTTCAACGCCGCATCGGTGCCGAACATGCCAATGGCAAACTGACCGAGGGCGACCACGCAAGCACCGGTCAATGTGGCAATGTCGATCAGAGCAGCCGGCTTGAATCGCGTCGCATAGGCGAGTCCATCCGCCAGAATCAGTCGGCCTTCGGCATCCGTATTCTGGACTTCCACGGTCTTGCCCGACAGAGTCGTGACCACGTCTCCAGGCCGCATAGCACGACCACCGGGCATATTTTCGGCCACGGGCAGGATGCTGACCAGGTTGAGGGGAAGCTTCAGACGGGCCGCCGCCCGCATGGTCGCCAGCACCTCGGCGCCGCCCGTCATATCGGCTTTCATCTGCTCCATGTTCTCGGCCGGCTTGAGCGAGATCCCGCCCGTATCAAAGGTAATCGTCTTGCCGACGAGCACGACCGGACGCTCGTCCTTCTTTTTCGAACCGTGATACTGAAGGATGATGAACTTCGGCGGTTCATGGCTGCCCTTCGCCACGCCCAACAGGGCCCCCATACCGAGTTGCTCCATCTCTCGCTGCTCGAGAATCTTGAGGCTCACCCCGGTTTCCTTGGCCACGGCTTTCGCCTCGGCGGCAACCTTCGTCGGCGTCATGACGTTAGACGGGTGGTTGCAGAGATCGCGGACGAACACCGTGGCTTCCGCCGTCGCCAGGCCCCGCCGGACCCCTTCACTCAGCTCACGAAGTTGATCCTTGTGCGCCGCGAGGATGGACATGGCCGCCACGTCACGATTGGATACGTCGCTGCGATAGACCGTAAATTGATAACTTCCTAGGATAGCCCCTTCGGTCATGGCTTGGGCCACATCGAGGAGCGAGGCGCCGGAAGGCAGCACCGCCGGCAAGACGGCAGTAAACGAGCCGCCCTTCACCTGACGCACACGTTTTACCGCATAACCAAGAGCTTGCCGGATCTGCTCGAGACCGACGTCCTTTCGTTTGCCGAGGCCGGCCAGGAGAAGCCGCTTCGCCGGCACTTTGCCCTGCGTATGCACAAGCACCAGTTCATTGGCTTTTCCTTCGAACTCTTTCGACTGCACGAGTTCTTGCAGTGCCCCGCCAAGGGCCTTGTCGAGGACGGTTGCGTCTTGCCGGCCGAGCGGCTCGCCTTCGCAATGCATGAGGACGAGAACCTCCGCCCCTGCTGCCTCGACTGGCCCCGACTTGGTCTCCACCTTCATAATCTTCATTCCGTCGCTCTCCTTGTTATGCCTCTATCGTCTCCAGCAACCTCGCCATTGCGATGAGAAGACGCTTACACCCCTCGCGTGTCCGGGGCCCAAATATGCTTATGCAACTGCAATTGAAACCGGATCGGCAACCCGTCAGCCAGGAGCCATTCAGCGAGATGTTGCGGGGCCAATCGGCTAAACACCGGGCTGAACAGGACCGTGCAGCGCTCAACGAGACGAAAGCGCGCGACAACGTCCTTCGCCCAGTCATAGTCCACCCGATCCTGGACAACGAACTTCGCTTCGTCCTGCGACCGGAGTCGTTCTACATTGGGCCAGTGCATCCGCTCCATCATGCCGCTCGCCGGACATTTCACGTCTAGGATAATGTGCACCCTCGGATCCACGCCGGACGTATCCAGGGCCCCGCTGGTTTCGAGCAAGACCGTAAAGCCCTCCTGACAGAGAGTCTTCAAGAGTTCGAGGCTCTCAGCCTGCGCCAATGGTTCTCCACCCGTCACCTCCACAAGCGGACATCCATAAGCCCGCACCGCGTCCACAATGCGATCCATCGGCTCCTCCCGGCCCCCATAAAATGCATAGTCGGTATCGCACCAGGTACACCGGAGCGGACAGCCTGTGAGCCGCACAAAGACGCAGGGCCGGCCGGCAAATGTGGACTCCCCCTGAATACTGTGGAAAATTTCAGTGACGCGTAGCATCAGACCTGTCGGTTCCAATCTCAATGGTCGCAGGGACCCCTGCCGGGCCTGTTACGACTCACTTCCATTCCACCACCGGCCACTGTTGCTGCCGGGCGATACGAGCCATCCCGCGAATCGGATTGACCACCGTGGGATGGCCGACTAAACGGAACACTTCCAAATCGCCCGGGCTATCGCCATAGGCGTAACAAGCAGGCAGGTCAAGGGCCGATTCTGCCACGATCCGCTCGATGAGCTGACGTTTCCCATATCCGTAGGGCAAGGGCGGCGTCACATGGCCGGTATAGAGCCCATCGACCTGCTCGAGGCGCCCGGCGAAGTATTGATCAACCCGTAGTGCACCGGCGATGGGATGAATCAAGAAATCGAGAGAGCCCGTCAGAAGAATAATGGCATGTCCGGCGTCCCGGTGCTCTTCCATCTTCTGCAGGGCCGCGCGAGAAAGAAAGGGACATAAATGTGTCCGGCAGAATTCTTCTCCCAATGGCTCGATCACGTCAGCTGGCTTCCCGATCAAGTACAGTTTTCGTTCCCGCAACGGATGGAGCGAGAAAGACGGGACGTGGCGCAGCAGCCAGGCAACACTCGCGCGCACTTCCGGCCACCCCACAATCCCGCGCCGCCAGAGCGCACGAAAGAATCGGACCTCACTCGCCTCACCAGGAAGAAGCGTATTGTCGACGTCAAAAAAAGCCGCAATCCGGCCCTGACGCCGGTCACCGTACGGGGACATGACCACTGTCATAACACACGGCGCAGTACCGGACCTCGAAGCCTGCATTCAGAGCGCACGGGCCGGCCGATTCTACCGGAGGGTAGCTTTGTTGACAAGAATTTTGGCCTCCTCCTATAATGCCGCTCCCTCATTCCCGCCAAGCGGCCGAACAAGCAGGTGCAGTCGTGTTAGCCTGCATCAATGCCTTGAGCGCCGCGAGCACGCAGTGGCAGGATCGTTTCAACCGCCTGCAAGGGCCGAAGTGGTGGAATGGCAGACACGCACGTTTGAGGGGCGTGTGGCGCAAGCCGTGCGGGTTCAAGTCCCGCCTTCGGCACCAAATCTTACATTCGAGAGACGCCGAGCATTCGGCGGTGTCTCATGATCGCCGATGTTCGACCTCACAAGTATGCGGATCAGGGCCCACGGCTCAAGCCTCCATCGGTCGGCTCCTCTCCCGCTAGACTTTCTCCTTGCTTCCGTTCACACTATCGGCCTTTCGAAACCCGCGGCCAGAGCAACGGACGGACACGCATGCGAATCATTGGGCCGACTTTGTACCCGCCTGACGTCATCCAAGTCGTTGACACCGCATGGCGATTCATCTCCTCTCACATAGGGCACTCCTGTTCCGGACGAGTCCTGCGGAATCCCACGAACGCTCTTCGGCAGTCACACGGTAACACGGCCTTCCGACCCTCGCTCGGGACCGATGCCGCCGTCTCCCAACCCGGCCGACGGTGTGGTGGGTGAGCGGTACGGACCCCATCACGGAACTCCAATCGCTACGACAACAAGTGTCGGAACTCACACGGGCGCTTCTCGAGCAGGCCTCTCCTCCTCAGAGCCACCATCCTGACGAGACGCTGGAAGACCTGCGCGAGGAATCGCGTCTGCTTCGGGCGATCATTGAAGGAACTGCGGCCGATACGGGAGACGAGTTCTTCGCGTCTCTGGTCCAGCACCTCACCAAAGTTCTCAACGTCCGGTACGCCCTCATCGGGGAATTAGCCGATGGAGCATCCGCAATGA
This sequence comes from Nitrospiraceae bacterium, assembly GCA_014534095.1. Next base: position 45,420 of record JACVSD010000001.1, on the reverse strand, counting down.
TGCGCACCTTGGCGATGTCCGACCGCGGCACGCTCATTGACAACTTCACATACGACCTGGCCCATGCCCCCTGTGGAACCGGACTGCGCCAGACGTTCTGGTGCTTCGAACAGGGCGTCCAAGCTCAATTCCCTCAGTTCTCCACCCTGGCCGCCCTTGGAGTCGAGAGCCATTGCGGCGTGTCGATTCGTGATAAGGCTGGTGCCGTCACCGGCATGATGATCGTAATGGATACGAAACCGCTCACTCGTTCTGACCGCCTGAAATCGCTGATGGAGATCTTTGCGGCCCGGGCGGCGGGAGAACTGCACCGCCACAAGGCCGAACTCGCCCGCCACCAGATGGAGCAATCCTTGCGGGATAGTGAAGCCAGAACGCGATCCATCATTGAGGGGGCGATGGATGGCGTGGTCTCCATCGATCGAAAGGGACGAATCATCGGCTGGAATTCCGAGGCGGAAACGATTTTTGGGTATGCCGCCCATGAGGTTATGGGCGAGCCACTCAGCGATACGATCATTCCTTGCCAGCATCGGGCCGCCCATGAGGCAGGCATTGAGCGAATCCTCGCATGTCCCGCCGGTTTGCCTGTCAAACGGCGGCTCGAACTGCATGCGCTCCACCGCGATGGTCATGAGTTCCCGGTCGAGTTCACCATTGCCATGACACAGGTCAGCGGTGAGCCGGTGCTCAGTGCGTTCATCCGGGATATCTCGGCGCAGACCAGAGCCGCAGAAGCCCTGCATCGCACGGCGGAAACGCTGCGAGCCGTCGTGCAGTCTGCGCCCGTGGCGATTGTCACCTGTAATGCCCAAGGGCTCCAAACCAGCTGGAACCCTGCGGCCGAACGAATCTTCGGATGGACCGAGGAGGACATGCTCGGTCAGCCCTTGCTAGCCATGTCGCAGGATCATGAAGCGGCGACGGCACCGCTTTGGCGGCACATCGTGGAACGCCGTACGATCAACAGCATGGAACTGCGGCGGCAGCGAAAAAACGGTGCTCCCGTAGATATCCATTTGTGGGCCGGCGCGCTCCTCGACGCTGCCGGCACGATGACCGGCGCCCTGGCCGTCATGGCGGATGTCACTGAGCAAAAACGAGACGCCGAAGCGCTCGCGCAGCGTGAACGTCAATTTCGCACCGTGTTGCACGCGCTCCCCATCGGCGTCTGGTTTACGGACAGGCACGGGCAAGTCCTGCTGGCAAATCCGGCGGCGCGCGAGCTGTGGACGGGAACCGAGGGCATCGGCATCGGCCCGGACGTCAAGAACCCCGACCGGGCGGATGCGGCCAGTCCGGCGGCCGAACCGCACCGATGGATGCTGTCGGAGGTGCTCGCCGGAAGAAAGGCGGCTTCGGAGAACATCTTTGAACTGACCTGTGGAGACGGGACGCGAAGGATGGTTCGCAATTCGGCCGTTCCGGTTCGGTCAGACGACGGCGTCATTCAAGGCGCCGTGCTGCTGAACGAGGACATTACGGAGCGGGTCCGGGCCGAAGAGGGACGCGCCCGTACCCAGGCCTTTCTGGAATCGATCATCGACAATATTCCGCACATGATCACGGTCACCGATGCGCATGACCTTCGCTTTCTGATGGTCAATCGGGCCGCTGGACGTCTCTTTGAGCGGACGCGAGAACAGTTGATAGGCAGCAGCGTCTTTGACGTGTTACCGGAATGTGAAGCGACGCAGCTTTTCGGCTGCACCCTCAATCAAGACCGAACGGACGCGCTCGCCTTATCGGAACAGGTCGTGCACAGCCGCTCGGGCGAGCGACGGGTGCTCCGAACCAAAACGTTGCCGATCGTCACCAGTGTGAATGGTCCGCAGCATCTCTTAACTATTTCGGAGGACGTCACGGCGCAAACGCAGGCTGATACCCTGGAGCGCCAGCGCGTCGCCCAACTGATCCGGTTTCAGTCGGCGCAACTTCGCTTTTCGAAACTCGCGCATCGCGATCTGGATACCGATTTTCGGCTCATTGCGGAAGCCACCGCCGAAGCCCTCAGTGTGGCCCGTGTAGGCATCTGGCTCTACAAGGCTGACCGCAGCGCCATCGCGTGCCGGCACCTCTACACCATCATCGACAAGAAGCATCATCAGCCGGGCACGGTCTTGGAGGCTTCCAACTTTCCGCAGTACTTCACCGCATTGGAATCGGCGCTCATCGTGGCGGCGCACGATAGTAGGATCGATCCCCGCATCCAGGAGTTTGCGCGTCACCTAGAGGACTGTCACATCACCTCTCGACTCGACGTGCCGATCCGGCAGGGGGGCCGTCTCATCGGTGTCATCAGCCAGGAACATGTTGGACCGGCGCGGGACTGGTCTCCGGAGGAGGAGGCGTTTGCCATTTCGGTCGCAGACCATGCCGCCCTGTGTCTGGCCTCCGCGGAACGCCGACGCATGGAAGCCGCCCTGCGAGTCAGCGAAGAACGGTTTGCCAAAGCCTTCCGGTCGAGTCCTCATCCCGTCATTATCGCCGACCTAGAAACAGGAGTGATCATCGAGGCCAACGACACAGCCTACCTCTTGTCTGGCTACGAGCCGAAGGATGTCGAGGGGCGGACGGCAGTCGACATTGGTCTGTGGGCATCACCCGACGATCGCGCTCGTTACATGAACGAACTGCGCCGGCATGGATCCGTGAGAAACTTTGAAGCCGTCCTCCGAATGAAAACCGGGGCGCTTCGTCAATGCCTGTTGTCATCGGAAATGATCGATCTGAACGGACGACGATGCATGGTGACGGTCGGAACGGACATTACCGAGAGAAAGGAGGCGGAAGAAGCCCTCCGCCAAAGTGAGGCACGGTTTCGAACCATGGCCGAGGCTATTCCGCAGCAAGTGTGGACGGCGACGCCGGACGGCAACCTAGATTACGTCAACGAACGCTGCCTGGAATACTTCCTCACGACGGCGGATGCCCTGATCGGTTCCAATTGGCAGCGCATGATTCATCCGGAAGATTTGCCCTTATGTTTGGAGCGATGGGCCGCGGCGCGCGCGACCGGGCAGCCGTACCAGGTCGACTTTCGCCTGCGCCGCGCATCGGACCAGACCTTCCGGTGGCATATAGCCCGGGCCCTGCCACTCCAGGATGCGGAGGGCCGAATCATCAAATGGGTCGGCACCAACACCGACGTGACCGATGTCAAGCAAGCGGAGGAAGCCCTCCTGGCGCGAGAACAGGATCTGCGCCATGCCATGGAAGAGCGGGAGCGCCTCAGTCAGGACCTTCACGATGGCATTCTGCAGTCCCTCTATGCCGTGGGACTTGGATTGGAAGCCTGCAAGCCGCTGATCGGCGCTCATCCTCACGAGCAAGCGCTCACCGCCATGGAACAGGCCATTGCGCAACTCAATCAGGTCATGGCTGAGGTCCGGAACTTCATCGCAGGCCTCGAGTCCGAAGCTCTACAAGAAGGCACGTTCGAAACAGCGTTGCGAACGGTGATTCATACCGTGACCCAGACGCATCCCATCGACTGCCGGATTCACATCGAGCAGGAAGCGCTCGGGTACATTCCGCTCGACCGGGCATTACAACTGCTCAACATCATGCGAGAGGCTTTGAGTAATGTGGTCCGGCATGCCCGCGCTTCCCACATATCGGTCTCCGTGCGCCGGCTGCGCCGAACCATACGGGTCAGAATCCATGACAACGGCGTCGGCTTCGATCCGGTGACCGCTGCCGGAACCGGCCATGGGCTACAGAACATGGCCGCCCGAGCAAAGAAAATGAGGATGGAGTTTGAATTGCATTCCGCCATCGGGGATGGCACGACGATCATTCTGGATCTGCCGAAAGAAGAGGTGTATGTCAGCCGTTAGAACCAAGCCCATTCGCTTGTTGCTGGTCGATGATCATGAAGTGGTCCGCGTTGGCCTCCGAACGCTGCTTTCGCAACAAGCCGGTCTGACCGTCATCGGGGAAGCCGGCACCATGGCGACGGCTATCGTCGACGCAGTCAGACTGAAACCCGACGTGGTCCTAATGGACGTCCGACTCCCGGACGGATCGGGGATCGAGGCCTGCCGCGACATTCTCGCCTCCGCCTCTGAGACGCGCGTGGTCTTCCTGACGTCCTATGCCGATGATGATTCGGTGCTGGCGGCCGTCCTCGCCGGGGCCCACGGATACATCCTCAAGGAAATCGATTCAGCGGCCTTGGTCCGCGCTATTCACCTCGTGGCCGACGGCCAGTCGATCTTGGATCCCACGGTGACGGAGCGTGCGCTCCGTTGGCTGCGCGGTCTCGGCAACGGTCCGCAGCTGCCCGGCATCGAACAACTCTCCGCCCAGGAGGAACGCGTGTTGGCGCTCGTAGCGGAAGGCAAGACCAACAAAGAAATTGCTGCGGCACTGGGACTAAGCGATAAAACCGTCAAGAACTATCTGGCCAATGTCTTCCAGAAGCTTCGCATCACACGCCGCGCCCAGGCAGCCGCCTTTTTTGTGAAACGGCAGGGATAGACAGGCGCTTTCGGATCTATGCACTAGGGATGAACGCCTCTACCGATTCATCCTCCTTTCACATCTAGAGCTCCCCCTAGACTCTGTTAAAGTAGGCCGTCCCGCTCGGACTGGCGGCGACGCAGGTGAATCTACCCGCTCTTATGCCGACCACTTGTCGAGAAGCACCAGCGGTTATGGCGACTCGTTTGCCCTTCGAAAGCGATTACGACCGAACAGGAGGAGCGCCTGCTTGGTGACTGTCCTGGCCGGCCTTCTCCTCACCTCTCTGCTGCTCCTCGCCATCACTTTGCGCCAGTGCCGCCGTCAACGCCATGATGACCACCATGCGGACGGCATAGAACGGCTCGCGCTCGTGGCCCGGGCAGGACAGGTCGGACTCTTCGAACTCGGTCACGACTCCGGTGCATGTTACTGGTCGCCCATCCTTCGGGATATCTGTGGCGTCGGGCCGGACGAATCGATCTCAGTGCAACGCTATCTTGATCTCATCCCACCAGACGAACGCGAGTACATCGCCTCTGAACTGCAAGCAGTCTACGACCCTGCAGGCTTTGGAAGGTGTCAGATCGAACATCGCATCGTGAAAGGGACTGTGGATATTCGGTATCTCCGACTCCACGCCGAGACGACTTTTCAGAAAGTGGATGGAGTCCGCAAGCCGGCGTGCACAGTAGGAACCGTCATCGACATTACCAGCCTAAAAATGGCGGATGCCTCTCAGCGCGATCTGCCGCAGATACATGCGATCGGAACCCTGGCGGGCGGCATCGCCCATGAATTTAACAATCGTCTCACGGCAGTGTTGGGGTTCAGCGAATTGGCTCTTCCGCTTATTCCAGCGGATAGCAAAGCCCATCGCCACATTGAGCAGGTGGTGATCGCCGGACGCAAATCTCGCGAACTCGTCCACCAGCTCCTGGGCTTTAGCGAGCCTGGTAATCAGGCTCGACATCCGCTCTCTCTTCATTTGCTCCTGAAGGAGTCGCTGAAACTTTGGCGTCGGACCATCCCGGCAGGGATTGTACTCCGGGAGCGGATCAGCCCGACGGCCCCTCCGATTTCAGCCCAGGCGGCGCATATGCATGCGATGATTCTCCGCCTGCTAGAGTGCGCAATGCAGGGCATTCGGAAGACGGGCGGCGTGCTTGAAGTCGGACTGCATGACGAGATTCTCCCGGTTGAGCATGCGGCAGCGGTCCCAGGCGGCTCTTATGTCTGCTTGACCGTCCGATTTTCCGCCAATGAAGCCGCAGCGACCGTGGCAAGCCTCCTCGCTGATCCGTCGTCCACTATGGATTCCAGAAGGGAGGCGACCCGACTGGGGCTCTCGGTTGTGCATGACATCGTCACGGCTCATGAAGGAACGTTGCTGCTCAACAGTGGACAGGGGTGTAGCACGACCGTCGCAGTGTATCTACCCACGCTGGCACCCGGCCTCCCGCCATCTTCCAGGCCCGATGAACCGGCACCCCGGGGGCATGAATGCGTTCTGTTTGTCGACGATGATGAAGCGCTTGCCCGCCTTGGCGGGGAAATGCTAGAGTCCCTCGGGTACTATCCAGTGGTTCGACTCAACGCCGCGGAAGCGTGGATAGCATTTCAGATCGCCCCTCAGCGCTTCGACCTCTTGATTACCGACCGGGCCATGCCTGGCATGACGGGAGAAATGCTGACCCGTGAATGTCACCGTCTCCGACCCGACATGCCCGTCATCCTCTCTACTGCGCCTGACCAGGCGGTCTGCCCTGAAGTTGCCGCCGCCTACGGCATCGCGGCGCATGTTCTCAAGCCGCTTACTCTGCACGACCTTGCGCATACCATCCGGCGAGTGTTGGATACCCGCGTGCGACGTTCTCCGGCGACAGGCAGTCAGTTCACATCCACCTGGTTGATTGAGGAACGTGATGCCGTCAGTACTCGTCGTTGATGATGAAGACCAGATCCGTCAACTGATACGCGAAACTCTCGAGCAAGCCGGTTACGAGGTTCGGGAAGCTCGGGACGGCAAGGAGGGATTGGACCGGTACCGAGCGGACGCCGCCGATCTGGTTATCATGGACATTCTCATGCCGGATCAAGATGGGTTGGAAAGCATTATGACGCTCCGACGCGAATTCCCGGCTTCAAAGGTGATTGCGATAACCGGGGGCAGCGATATGATCGGCATTTTGAACTTCTTAGACGTCGCCAAGATGCTCGGGGCTCGCCGGACGCTCCAAAAACCCTTCGACATGAAAACCCTCCTTGATGCAGCCGCCGCTGAACTGAAGGCCTGACCATCGTTGGCCACCGCCGTTCCGCATTGACACCGCGTTTCCGTCAAGCTCGTCTCTTCTCTCTGAAGTCCGATATGGATCTGCGATGAGGCTCCTCAACATACTGCTTGGCACCCTGGTCGTGGAAGTCGGGTTCGGGCTCCTCTGGGAGGCCAGCAACTTCACCGTGCTGGCCGGCTGGGCATTGGTGGTGGCGGCATGGCTTTGGTGGCAGGCCGAGACAGTAACGCAGGTGTGGGCGTGGTCTACCTTATTGTTGGGGCTGGAAAGCTTTGCCTGGCCCCTGCTGTTAATGGTGCAACTCAAAGCAAGCTCCGTGTCGCCGTCGGAAGAAGAAATGGGAAGCATCCTATCGGCCGTGGTCTTAGGTCTCTTCTCTGCCGTGTTTTGGATTTCCTTTTCATACGGCTTGTTCAGGCGCGCCGGTGGCGCTCATCCCGATGAAGTGAAGCACTCGCCCTAGACACCGGTGCAGGCGCGACCTACATCATATCCTGCGGGTCTACGTCGATGACGAATTTCAGGTGGGCCCGCTTAGTCCTGTCTTCAACGGCAGGCACGGACTGGCGTACGGCGTCCAGAAGCGCTCGACGGTCAGGTCCTTTCGCCAAAATGTGGTATCGGTGATGCCCTTTGGCTTTGCCCACGACCGAGGCGACAGGGCCGAGCAACATGATGGATTCGGACGTGTGTGATTGCTTCACGTACCGCGACCAGTCCTGCGCAGCCGTGCTGACGGAAGCCGGTTGCCTACCGGACACCGAGAGACTGATGAGATGACAAGCGGGCGGATATCCCAAGAGTTGGCGAGCCGCTAATTCTTCCTCATAAAAACGCTCCGGCTGGCCCAAGACAGCGGCTTCAATGGCATGGTGCCCCGGCAATACCGTTTGCACGATGACGCGTCCGCCGGCTGACGCAGGACGCGCCATCTCGGTCGCATCCACCAGTAACTGATAGGTCCGTTCAGACGCGCGAAAGTCAGGCACATGTAATCCCGAGTCGGCATGCAGTATGCCGACCAGCCCCGTTAACGGAAGCGGTTCTCCGCCGAACAACGTTTGCGTACCCACCACAATATCAAAGGCCCGAGCGTACACGCCTTTCCAAAGCGCACGTGCCGCGGCCGGACGCCGTAGGGTATCACCGTCCAGTCGTGCGATCCTCGCCTCTGGGAATAACCGCTGCGCTTCGACCTCTGCACGCTCCGTCCCTTCTCCGATAAGAGCCAAACGCGACGCCTGGCACGTCGGGCATGAATCCGGTACGGCCTCCGCCTGCCCGCAGTAACGGCAGCCTAATTGCGCAGCCTGCCGATAATATGTGAGCGCTACCCCGCAGGTTGGACAACGGGGCACCCAGCTGCAGTCCCGACACACCAATGCGCCGGCGAATCCCTTCCGATTCAAAAACAGCAGCACTCCGGCCCTTTGGGCCACCGCTTCCTGCATCGCCGTCTTCAATCTTTCGCTGAAGATGGTCCCTGCCGGCTCACCGCGCAGATCGACTGTCTCCACCGAGGGGCGTCGACTCACGTCCACTGGCGTCATATGGACCTCGGCGGAACCCAGTCCAACCGCTTCCAGGGAAGGGTGCGAGGATGCCAGTACCACGAGCGCCTTTTCGATCGCACCCCTCATGCCAGCTACCTCACGGGCATGATACCGAGGCGCTTGCAGCTCTTTGAGCGCCGGATCATCTTCTTGGTCAACCCATATGAGTCCGAGCGCGCGACGCGGGGCAAACAGTGCCGAACGCGTCCCCACGAGGACCGTTGGGGAGTGCCCTGTTTCGTCTCCCGAGGAGAGTGATGCTTGGCGTACAGCCACAGGAACATGCGCGATGGAGGTAAGCTGCCCGGCAAGCCATGTGGCTCTGGCCGCTTCACCGCATATGATCAATGCGGATTTGTCCAGGGCGCGAACCTGCCGCACGGCGGCCGCAAGCAGAGGGAGCCGCGAATTCCATGGGGCCTGAACCACGATGGTCTTCGTCTCACCGACACTCAGGGCCGCCGTGATGCCGGCCAGTAAGGCCGGATCCGGCTCGGGAAAACGGTGCTGCCTATCGTCCGCAACGGTCGCCTGCGATATGTCGGTCGCAGCCACACGTGCTTGCCTGAGCTGGTCGCTTTCTTCGGGATCGATTACCGTATGAAGAATCCAAGCACGGGCGGTCAAGGCCTCAAGCGCGTTGCCGGCTCCGCGATTACCGGACCGCAGAATCGTCGATGATGACACACCGCCTCTTCGTCGGGCGATCCGTGTGAGAAGCGGCGCCAACTGATCCGGGCATTGTCCGCCTTTGAGAGCGGCTCGTCCCTCCTCCGTGGCGATGACCCGTGAGCGTGCTTGCCCTCTGCGAGGCAATGGTAAAACCAATCTGAGGCATTGCCCCCAGGGAGCCACATATTCGTGTGAGACTTGTCGTGACAGCTCCAACAACGACGTGAACCGTCCGCACTCGTCCTCGCGACTGCTGAGCGAACGGATAGTCCTCAGCTGGATGGGAGCCAACCCCGCCGGCCGCTGCCGGTGAAGGGCAATAACCACTCCCTCGAGGGCGGTTCGACCGAAGGGAACCACGACACGATGTCCAATTTTCAGCCGATGGGTCAGCTCAGAGGGAACGAGGTACGTAAAGTGCTGGGCGATATGCCGGGGCACGATGACATCGGCATAGAGAGCATTCGTTTCATGGAGAGGGCTACCGGTCTCTTCCAGAGGCATGCGCTATTGTAGCAGCGCGCGAGAGTCGTAACGACAGTCACCTTGGGGGCCGGCGCTTCAGCGTTCGGGAAGGATCACGCAGCGGTCCCCCCGGCCCTCGATCTATTCTGTCGAGGGCTTGAGAGGTATAACCGGATCGGGAGCGCCTTCGGAATCAGGCAGTGGCTTTCCATCCGCATCGCGGCCAGTCGCTGTATCGACTGCCTCCGGGGTACTTAAACCTGAGCGAGTGGCCGACACCGTAGCAGAAGACGTCAGATCGGCCGCCCCCGGCTGGTCAGAACGAGTGGTGCGTGAACGCTCGGGCACCGATCGTTCTGCCTTCGGCGCCTCGGGATTGGTCCGTGGCGCGTAGAGAAGAATTTCAACGCGCCGGTTCCTCGTTCGGCCTTCCTCATTGAGGTTTGAGGCGACCGGGCGGCTGTCCCCATATCCCACTGCGCTCAGGCGAGCCGAGTCTAGCCCGCCCTTTTCGATGAGATAGCGCAGGATCCCGTTGGCGCGTGCTTTCGATAAATCCCAGTTTGTGGCATATCGCGATCTGAGGGTGGGTCCGATTTCAACGTTGTCGGCATGGCCTTCGACCCGGATCAGCCGTTCGTCTCCGGCCGTCTGGATATATTGGATGAATTGATCCAACACCTTGTACCCCGCCGGCCGGATAATTGCTTCACCTGAATCGTAGTGGAGGAACTTTTCGAGGTCTCCCAGGTTGATCCGGCTCTGCCCGCTGGAGTCCTTCGCTTGAAGCTTTCTCGCGATTCCGCCTGACATGTCACTAGGAACAGGCTGCAGGAAGTCGACCAGTGGAGCGGAAAAGCCGGTGGCCTTATACCGGTCGCCCTTCATCATTCGCGTATTGGCCTTTGTCACCTTGGCGGTGGCCGTGCGATCTTCCGTCGCCAACACCTTCAGCTGGCCGATCTTTCTCGAGGGCAGGCCGGCACTGCGCCGATAGACGTCCACTAGATCACCCGGTTTGAGTCCGTCCACCCGGCCGCGATCCAGGTACACGATATCAGACTGCGCAACAAGCGTGACCGTCTTATCGGCCTGAACTTCCACAATCATGCCCGCCACGTCACCATGGAGGTCTGCGGGAACCATCTCCTCATCGGCGGTCGGCTCCGAGAACCGCATCACCAAATCACCGGGAGACACAGAGCCATACGCTCGAATCGCTTCAACCGTGGTAAGCGCGTGGTCGACATCCAGGACTCGCACCACGGCCAGCCGGATCGTCGCAAAGCCTAGATACTCATTGGTGGTGGGGTGAAAGACTTTGCGAACACGCCGATACACGGTATACAGGTCTCCTACCGCGACATCGTGGGTGTCCTTGAGCTTGAGGTAGAAGAGATCCTGTTTTCCCAGCAGCATCCGATTGCCGGTGGTCTGGTTATCTCCTGTGATCAAATTGACAATGCCATCGCGTGGGGAAAACTTCTGGATTGAACCGGCAGCAAAGGCCTGGGCCGCTTCACCGAATTTAACCGAGCCGGCCTCTTCAACTTGCGCAAGTCCGCAGTCAGCGCCAACGGTAAGAAGGAGGGACATGGTGAGAACAAGCCGGCTCGTGCTGTTCATGGAATGGTTTCCTTTTCTCGGTGGAGAGAGCAGCGCCAGCCAAACCATAGCAAATCACCCCATCGTGTCAAGGTTTTCGACCCTTCCGGTCCCCTTTGACCGGAATTTGGACCGGATGATAGGGTGATGCGCGAGAGGGCCATGAAGATTCGAAAGCAACGGATTGACACACAGATTCACCGGCGCCGAAAAGCCAAGGCGCTCTCAGCCTTGGAGGTGGAGTGGGATCAGTCGGATGCGAAACCGCCGAGCCAGCTACGCATGTCTCCCTCAAGAAAGAACCGGGAGACACCACCCGAGCACGAACGTCCATAGCTGCGCACCATCCTGGTTCCAGCGCCTGGCAGAAATAAGCGACGAACAGGTCATCCTGGGCTAGGGCTTTCGGGTCGTATTTATTAGGTCCTTTGTCCGCTTGCTATCACTAAGATTCTGGCACTAAGATCTCAACTCCTCTTTGCGGTCAATATCTTGCGAGAGAAAGACGATGAGTGGTTTCGACCTCCTCCTGGACTATTTAACTAGGTATTTCCCGGTTCTTTTGTTCATTTTTGTCGCCCTGGCGTTTGGAGTCGTTACGCTGGTGCTTAGCTACTTTGTCCAACCCAAGTACCCCGAACCGGAAAAGCTGTCGGCCTATGAGTGCGGGTCCGAGCCGTTTTCGGATGCCCGGATGCCGTTCCCCGTGCGGTACTATATTTTTGCCATGCTGTTCGTGATATTCGACATCGAAGTCATCTTTCTCTATCCATGGGCCATCGTCTTCAACAAGATCGGAATTATCGGCCTCATCGAAATGATGATTTTCATCGGCTTGTTTCTGGTCGCCTATGTCTATGCCTGGCAAAAAGGGGCGCTCGAATGGGATTGATCCAACTAGGACGCCATGACAAGGACGGCGGTCCGGATGTCATCACGACGACGCTCGAAAAAGCGGTGAATTGGGCCAGGAAAGGTTCCCTCTGGCCGATGACCTTCGGGCTCGCGTGCTGTGCCATCGAAATGATCGCCGCCGTCTCTTCACGATATGACATGGATCGGTATGGAGCAGGCGTATTCCGCGCGTCGCCACGGCAATCAGACCTGATGATCGTGGCCGGCACGGTTTGTCGGCGCATGGCCCCGGTAATCAGGAAGATCTATGACCAGATGCCCGAACCGAAGTACGTGATCGCCATGGGGTCCTGCGCCACCTCCGGCAATATCTATGACAGCTACCCGGTCGTCCAGGGCGTGGATCGTTTCGTGCCGGTTGATATCTATGTCCCCGGCTGCCCCCCGACGCCCGAAGCCCTGTTCGACGGTATTTTAAAGCTCCAGGAACGGATCATGGAAAAGCGCGTGCTGGTCAAACAGCCGAGCCAGGTAAAACCGAACGTCAAAGTGTCGTAGATCCATGCATGCACTCGTCCAACGGATCCAAGAAACGTTCCCCGGGAGTTTCATCAAGAGCGCGGAATGGCGCGGCGACATCGCGGTGTGTGTCTCTCGAGACAAGCTGCATGAGATCGCTCGGTTTCTCCATGATGATCCCGGGATGGACTTTGACTACATCGTGCACGTGAGTTCTGTGGATTGGCCTGATGACGAAGAACGGTTCGAGGTCGTGTGGGAATTCTATTCGATGCGTAAACGGCACAGGATCCGTCTCAAGACCCGCGTGCCGGAATTAGATTGTGTCGTAGACTCTCTCACAGATATCTGGAAGGGCGCAGACTTCATGGAGCGCGAAGTCTACGACATGATGGGCATCCGGTTTCGCAATCATCCCGATCTACGCCGCATCCTGATGCCTGACGACTATACCGAAGGGTATCCCCTGCGAAAGGACTTTCCGCTACGAGGCAAGGGCTGGCGCGATACGTTCGAGTTCTTGGACGAGTTACCGCGATAAGACACAACCGCCAATGGCATACGAAGATCAGCGAACCACAGTCTACAAAGTCGATCCGACGCAGCCGGAGACCGAGACGCTTCCTACGCTGCGAACGGAAGAACTCCTGCTCAACATGGGACCGCAGCACCCGAGCACGCATGGGGTGCTCAAGGTCATCCTGGAATTGGAAGGCGAGCGGCTCGTCAAGTCCACGCCGGTGATGGGCTTCCTCCATCGGGGGGTTGAGAAGCTGGCGGAGGACGGCACCTATCACCAGTTCATCCCTCACACCGACCGGCTGGATTACGTCTGCGCCATGTACAACAACTTCGCCTATTGCCGGGCGGTCGAAAAACTCATGAACCTCCAGGTCCCTGAGCGCGCCGACTACCTGCGCACGATCGTCGCGGAAGTGCAGCGCATCATCGGCCATCAGTTCTGGCTGGGGACGCAGGCGCTTGATATCGGCGCCATGACCGTCTTCTTCTATTGCTTCCGTGATCGCGAAATCCTGCTCGATTGGTTCGATGAGCTGTGCGGGGCGCGGTTGACCACGAGCTGGTATCGGATCGGCGGAGTGGAACGGGATTTGACGCCATCTCTATTAGAGAAGTTGAAGCAGTTCCTCGACTACTTCCCGCCTAAGATCGACGAGTACATCATTTTCTTGGAAAAGAATCGCATCTGGCTCGGACGGACCAAAGGCGTGGCCGTCATTTCAGCCGAAGACGCCGTGAGCTTCGGGCTAAGCGGGCCCACGTTACGCGGCTCCGGAATCGACTATGACCTGCGGAAATACGAGCCGTACGCCGCGTATCCGAAGTGTGAATTCAGCGTGCCGGTGGGAAAGAACGGCGACACCTACGACCGGTATTGGATTCGGGTGATGGAACTCTACGAGAGCGTCAAGATCATCCGCCAGTGTCTCGAGCAGATGCAGGACGGCCCGATCATGGCGGACGTGCCGAGCGTGACACTGCCACCGAAAGAACGTGTCTTCACGAACCTGGAGTCCATGATCCAGCAGTTCAAACTGTTCTCCCAGGGGTTCAACGCCCCTCCGGGGGAGATCTATTGCGGCACGGAGGCCCATAAGGGTGAACTCGGGTTCTACATTGTGAGTACGGGCGGCGGAAAGCCATATCGCCTGAAAATTCGTGCCCCCTCTTTCATTCACATGGGCGCATTTGATTACATGTCAAGGGGCTATATGATTGCCGACGCGATTACACTCTTCGGCACCTACGATATCGTCATGGGCGAATGTGATCGCTAAGATTCACGACGTGGGAACGTGACACGCGGGCAGAGTGACAAATGGGGCGCATGGCATTACTTCTCATTTTTCATTTTGCACTGAGGAGATCATGGGACTGAAGCCAGCGACTAATCCGGACATCGAAGCGACGACGATTGAGTTGAACATTGATGGGAAAGCGGTCACCGCGAAGGACGGGGTGTCACTCTACGATGTCATCTCGAGCACCGGGAAGATTGTTCCGGCGATGTGTTACCACTACACCTTCGATCCGTTCGGCTCCTGCGGTATGTGCCTGGTCATGCAGGAAGGGAAAAAGGCGCCGGTGCGATCCTGCACCGCCAAAGCTTCCGCCGGCATGGTGATCCGTACGGAAGGGGACGATCTCTTCCTAGCCCGCAAGAAAGCCGTCGAGAAACACCTCTCGGTCCATCCGCTCGACTGTCCCGTCTGCGACGCGGACGGCCATTGCGAACTGCAGGACATGGCCTTCCAACATGGCGTGACCAATCTGGCTAACGCCAAGCAAAAGTTCATCCCCGAGGACACCCGTAGCATCGTCCTGGATTTCAACATGAACCGGTGCATTGCCTGCGCCGAATGCATCAACGTTTGTAAAGACGTGCTCATGATCGATGCCCTGCAGTTCATGAAGAAAGGCGGGTTCAATCAAGTCGTGGCGAAAGGCGATCTGCCGCTGGCGTGCGAGTTTTGCGGTGACTGCCTGGCGGTCTGTCCGGTTGGCGCCATCACGAACAAGTTCTCGAAATATCTCTACAAGCCGTGGCAGATGAAGAAGACGACCACGACCTGCAATTACTGCGGGGACGGCTGCCAGATGTACCTGGAAACCAAAGACGCCGAAGTCATTCGGGTGACGTCGCCCTTGTCCTGGAAGAACAAATGGGGGGATCGCTCGGACACGGCCAAGGGGCATGGCGGGCTATGCGTGCGCGGCCGCTTTGGCTTCGAGTATTTGGACAGCCAGACGCGCTTACAACAGCCGCTGGTCCGTGAAGGTAACCGGCTGGTCGAGAAGCCCTGGCTGGAAACGATGCATCGCCTGGTAGATCGCTTCACCGAGGTTAAGCAGAAGCACGGCGCCAACGCCATTGCCGGGCTGATCACCGCCCGCTGCACCAACGAAGAGCTGTACCTGTTTCAGAAACTCATGCGGGGCGTGTTCGGAACCAACCAACTGGACAGCAGCGCCCGCTACGGTCACCTCAATTATGTCCATGCCTCCAAACGCGCGATGGGGCTCGGGCGAACGCCGAACGACTGGGAAGACCTGACGAAAGCCAAAGCCGTGCTGCTCATCGGGTCGAACATCACCGAAACCAATCCACTGACTGCCGTACGCATTAAAGAAGCCATCCGCGTATACAAGGCACAGGTAGTTACCTTTGATGCGGCCGTCACGAACATGGCCAAGCTGGCCTCGCATCCCTTTATCATCAAGCCGGGTACTGAAGGGCTGGTCATCGAGGGACTCGTCAAAGCTACGATTGACCAGGATCTCGTCGACGACACCGTGACGCAACAGCATCCCCGAGCCTATGCGGCATTGAAAGCGGCCGTAGCCGGGCTGTCGCTTGAGCAATTGGCCGCCCGGACCGGCCTGTCGAAAGAGACCTTCAATGAAGTTGCGGCCATCTTCGCCGAAGCGCCGCGTTCCATCATTGTGTGCGCGGAAGGCATCGTCCGAAGACCAAACGGCTATCACAACGTCCTCAAACTCATCGACCTGGCGTGGATCACCGGAAAGTTGGGCCAACGAGGCTGCGGCGTGAACACACTCACGGAAGAAGCAAACGAGCAAGGTGCCGTTGATATGGGGGTGGCCCCGGAATTCCTGCCGGGGCAGGCTCGGTTTGATGATGGTGCGGCACGGGAACGGTTCGCGAAGGCCTGGGACATGCCTCTTCCTCAAGCTAATGACGGCGCCCATCTTATGGAGATCATTAGACGATGTCAGACCGGTCAGATCAAGGCCCTGTACGTCATTGGGGAAAACCCGCTGGGGACGCTGCCAGCGTCGGCTGACGTCCGCACAGCCCTGGACCGCCTCGAGTTGCTCGTGGTCCAGGACCCGTTCTTGACCGATACGGCCCGCCAAGCCCATTTCGTCCTGCCGGCTTCGACCTACGCAGAAAAGGACGGCACCTTTACCAATTTAGAAGGCCGCGTGCTACGCGTGCGCCAGGCCATGGACCCCGTTGGTGAGAGCTTACCCGATTGGCACATTATGACGTCGTTGGCCAATGCCCTAGGCCGCCATTGGGAGTACCAATCGCCCAACGATATCCAAAGCGAAATCATGAAGCTGCTCCCCGGCTACTACAACCTGGGGCAGCCAAGGAAAGTCACGCCGACCCCCGATCAGTACCTGGCCAACGAGTATGCGGGTGAAGTAGGCGCCCGTTATGGACAGGCACCGGTGTCCGAGACGACGCGACCTTTTGCCCTGGTGATGGGCCAGGTGTTGGTGCATTCCGGCAAACTCTCCACGGAGGCACCGGGCCTGATCAAGATCGCTCCGAACAACGGTAAGCTACAGATGAACCCGGGGGATTTGGAACGCTTGGGCCTCAAAGACGGGGGCAAGGTGCGCGTGACCTCGGATCGCGGCTCGCTTCATATGGATGTACGGCCGGATGCCTCGGTCGCCCCGGACACCTGCTTTTTCCCGGAACATTTTAACGATCCTCCGGTGAAAGACTTGATGAGCTTGTCAGTGGATGCCGTCACCGGGGTCCCGGCCTTCAAGCAAACATGGGTCACCATTGAAGCTGCCTAGAAGGATGTGTATGCTCGCCCGCCGGTGAGCAGGAGACAGCGATGCGCGTCACCGCCCTTACAAAGAAAGTGTTACAGGCCGCGTTGTTCTATGAGATTTGGGACGCGATGAAGGTGACGTTCAAGCACATGTTTCATCGTCCGGTGACCTTTCAGTATCCGCGCGAGAAACGCACCATTCCTGACACGCATCGCGGCGCCCTCGGCCTCTTGCGATACGATGACGGCCGCGAGCGGTGCGTCGGTTGCGACCTCTGCGAAGCGGCTTGTCCCTCCCATTGCATCAAGGTAGTGAGCGAAGAAGACAAGACGCGTCCGCTGCAACGCTATGCCAGTGAATTTTACATCGACGTCACGAAATGCGTGTTTTGCGGCTACTGCGTCGAAGCCTGTCCGGTCAACGCGCTCGCGATGACCAAGATGTACGAGTATTCCACCCACGATAAGCGCACTCTGCTCTTCGACAAGAAGCGGCTCTACGACATCGGCGAGCGTCATCTCGATGACGCGAAAAAATATCTGTATGCCCATAATCAGGAAAAGAATGCCGACGAGAGTCGCGAGTACCGATACTACTTTCCGCAATCGGTGCTCAAGCCGACGCAACCGCCTCCCAAGCATTTAAGCTGAGCCGACGACATGGTGGCGCTGTTCTTTAGCTATTTTGCACTGGTCAGTATGGCCGCAGCGGTCCTGACGGTGGCCTTGAAAAATCCTGTCCACTGCGGCTTGGCGCTGCTCGCCCTGTTGCTCCATGTGTCCGGCCTCTTCGTCTTGCTCAACGCCGAGTTCTTATGGGCCGTGCAAGTCATCGTCTATGCCGGCGCTATTCTGGTCCTCTATTTGTTTGTCCTCATGCTGCTAAACCTGAAGACCGACGAACGGTATGTGCACTCGTCATTTGCGTACTTTCTGGTTCCTGCGGTGTTGGGCGCCTCCTATATCCTCTTTCTCCTGTTGCGCTCTCCCTTCGCCGGCGCCAAAGGCGACGCGCCGACGGTGGCGGTGCTCCAGGATGGCAACACCGTGGCCATCGGGATCAAAATGTTCAGCGACTATCTCCTGCAATTCGAGATCGTCGGCATCTTTCTCTTAGGCGCCATTATCGGTGCCATCGTGCTGGCCAAAACGCCCAAGCCGATTGAGGCAAGGAAGCCCTAGACCATGATTCCGCTTGCCGCCTACGTGGTCGTGAGTACCGTGCTCTTCCTCACGGGGTTGCTGGGCGTGTTGATCCGGCGCAATTTCATCATCGTCTTGATGTCGGTTGAGATCATGTTGAACGCCGCCAACATCAATTTGGTCGCGTTCTCCCATTATCTGGAATCCATGGCAGGCCAGCTGGTCGCCTTGTTCGTCATTGCCATTGCCGCCGGCGAAGCGGCGATCGGCCTGGCGATCATCATTGTCGTATTCCGAGGCAAGATCTCCACGAACGTGGACGAAATGAACCTGTTGAAATGGTAACGTGTCGGACTTAAGCGATCTCCTCATCAAACTCATTCCAGTATTCCCCCTCTTGGCCGTCCTGGCCAATGGCCTTCTGGGAAGCCGGTATTCGCACGAGATGGCCCACCGCCTCGCCTGGGGATCGGTCGGTCTGTCGTTTCTCTGTTCGATCGCCGTCTTTATCTCGATCCTACGGACAGGGGTCTCGCGGGAAGTCATTGCCTACCAATGGATCTTCGGCGGCGATCTTCACGTCAATCTGGCCTTCCTGGTGGATCCTCTGACCTGCGTCATGCTGCTCGTCGTCACGGGAGTCGGATTTCTGATCCATGTCTACTCAGTGGGATACATGCACGGCGAAGCGGGGTTTACGCGCTTCTTCACCTACATGAATCTGTTCATGGTCTCCATGCTGCTCCTGGTGATGGGGAACAACTACCTCGTGCTCTTTATCGGATGGGAGGGCGTCGGACTTTGCTCGTACCTGCTCATCGGCTATTACTACGATAAGGTGTCCGCTGCCAAAGCGGCGACCAAGGCGTTCGTGGTCAATCGAATCGGGGATGCCGGATTCCTACTTGCCATCTTCCTGGTCTTCGTCAACTTCGGGACGCTCGATTACACCAAAGTCTTCGCGCAGGCCGGCCAGCTGTCGCCCGAGATGGCAACGGCGATCGCGCTCTGCCTCTTGGTCGGCGCGGTCGGCAAGTCGGCCCAACTGCCGCTCTATACGTGGCTGCCGGATGCCATGGAAGGCCCGACGCCCGTTAGCGCCCTGATTCATGCGGCCACTATGGTGACGGCTGGCGTGTACATGATCGTCCGCAACCACGCCATCTTTGACCTCTCGCCCAGCGCCATGGGGATCGTCGGCCTGATCGGCGGGTGTACCGCCTTGTTTGCCGCGACGATTGGTCTGGTCCAGACGGACATTAAGCGGGTTCTGGCCTATTCAACCGTGAGCCAGTTGGGCTACATGTTCCTGGGGGTTGGCATTGGGGCCTACACTGCCGCCGTCTTTCATCTCATGACGCACGCCTTTTTCAAGGCGCTTCTCTTCCTCTCAGCCGGATCGGTGATCCATGCTCTGTCCGGCGAGCAAGACATTCGGAAAATGGGAGGGCTGGCGGCGAAGATTCCCTGGACCTATAAGCTGTTCCTCATTGGGACGGTCGCCATTGCCGGCATTCCGCCGTTGGCGGGGTTCTGGAGTAAAGATGAAATTATGGCTCACGCCTTTACCCACCATCACTATCTCTTGTACGGGATGGCGGCCGTCGGCGCCCTGTTGACCTCCTTTTACATGTTCCGCTTGACCTATCTGACATTCTACGGACCCTCCCGTATGGATCACCACGCCGAAGAGCATGTCCATGAGTCTCCCATGGTGATGGTCGGACCCCTCATGGCGTTGGGGCTGCTCTCCCTCCTCGGGGGGGCACTCGGGTTCCCACCCGAACATGGGTGGCTGCATCGATTTCTGGCGCCCGTGGTAGGGTCCGGCGGGGAGCATGTCGCCAGCACCGGCCTCGTGCTGTTGCTGATGATGGTCGCAACCGGAATAGCGTTCTTGGGATGGGGCCTCGCCCATTACCTGTACAGCATCAGTCCGGGGACCGCGGACCGCTGGGCGCAGCAGTTTTCGGGCGCGTACCGGACCTTACTGCACAAATACTATGTCGACGAACTCTTCGATGTGCTCTTCGTCGAGCCGACCAAACGCCTGGGTCAATTCCTGGATTGGTTCGATCGTACCATCATCGACGGTCTTGTGCGGGGCGTCGGTCATATGGCGGAGGGGGGCTCCGCCGCATCGACCTGGATCGAAAAGCATGTGATCTATGCCGGACTAAATATCATCGGACTCAGCAATCATCTCGCGGCCCGCGAAGGTCGCAAGTTACAAAGCGGGATGGTGCACCATTATGCTGCGATAATTATCGCCGGTCTTTTTCTGCTGGCGCTGGCGGTCCAATTTGTTCTTCAGATGTAGGCACGGGATGTCATGTTAGAAGAGCTTGCGGCGGGCTTTCCCGTCCTCTCCTGTCTCCTGTTCCTTCCCCTGGTCGGTGCCACGGTCCTCTGGCTGTTGGAGGACGAGGATCTGGTGCGCACGTCTGCGCTGACGATCGCGCTGGTCGAGCTCGCGTTGTCCATCTTTGTCCTCCTGCGATTCATTCCTGAATCAGCGGCCATGCAGTTCGTCGAACGGGTCCAATGGATCCCTGCCCTTGGAATCAGTTATCACCTCGGCGTAGACGGGATCAGCGTCCTTTTTGTCGGCCTCGCGGCGTTCCTGGCGGTGCTCGTCGTGATCTATTCATGGGACACGATTCGCCATCAAGTAAAACTCTACATGATGTGCCTGCTCGCACTCGAAACCACCACGATGGGGGTGTTCGTTTCCTTGGACCTGATCCTGTTCTTCGTCTTTTGGGAACTCATGCTGCTTCCCAGCTATTTCTTGATCAAATTGTGGGGCGGTGGCGCGGACCGGCACTATGCGGCATTAAAGTTTGTCCTCTACACGCTCCTCGGCAGCGTATTCATGCTGGTCGGGATCGCGCTGCTCAACATCAATTTCCATCAGTGGGCCTCTCTGCACCATACCGATCAAATGTATTCGTTTGACCTGCTGGACCTGCTGACAGTGCCCATTCCCCTCGGTCAGCAAATCTTGATTTTTTGGCTGATGTTTCTGGGATTTGCCTTCAAGGCCCCGGTGTTTCCTTTCCATACCTGGCTCGCGGATGCGCTGCTGGAAGGCCCCATCGGCATGGCCGTCGTGTTGGCCGGACTGAAACTCGGCACCTTCGGGTTCATGCGCTTCAGTATTCCCTTGCTCCCGGACGCCGCCAAGAGCGAGACGGTGGTGATGACCGTCGTGGGTCTTGGCCTGTGCGCCATCCTCTACGGCGCCTGGATGGCCTTGGTACAGCATGATTTCAGGCGGCTTCTGGCTTACAGCAGTATCAGCCACCTCGGCTTCGTTGTGGTCGGGCTCTTTGCCCTCAACTTTCAAGGCCTCCAAGGAAGCCTGTTGACGATGATCAATCTCGGCTTCAGCACGGCGGGCCTCTTTTTCATTGCGGGTTTTTTATACGCCCGCCAGCACACGACCCACCTGTCCGCCTTCGGCGGCATGGCAACGCAAACGCCGTTGCTGGCCAGTTTCTTTCTGCTCATCGGATTGGCGTCGATCGGGCTTCCCGGGACCAATGGCTTCGTCGGCGAGTTCCTCATCCTTCTGGGGGCTTTCAAAGCGACCTGGTGGTTCGGCGCGGTGGCCGTGCTCGGCGTGATCTTCGGCGCCGCCTATTTCCTGTGGTATTACGAACGCGCGATGCTCGGGCCGCTTGGGAAGGCGGTAAAGGACACCATGAGCGACCTCCACATGCGAGAAGTCGTCATTGCCGTCTCCCTCTCCGTCATGATTCTCTGGATCGGGATTTATCCCTCGCCGTTCTTGAGAATCATAAACGGGTCGGTGCAGGCGCTGGTCGACCGGCTTCATCACGGGACCGTGGCGGTTGTGGACCGGCCCACCCGAGAAGGACATTAAGACCCATGGGTGAGTACGCGCTGCTGTACATCCTGTTTGCTCCTTTTGCCGGGGCACTGGCCCTCATCTTTGTGTCCAACCGGCAACCCCTCCTTGTTCGGGGCATCGCAGCGAGCGCCGCCCTGATCTCGCTCATCGCGTCCGTATATCTCTTCTATGCATACGACCCCATGAGAGGAGGGTTCCAGTTCATTCAGCGGTATGAGTGGTCCAAGCAACTAGGCATCTCCTTGTATCTCGGTGTCGATGGCATCGGCACCCCTCTCGTCCTGGCATCCTCGATCTTACTGTTCGCCGGCATCTTTGTGTCTTGGCACATCAAAGACAGAACCAAGGAGTTTTATATCTGGTTACTGATTCTGGCCGCCGCGACGATCGGCGTGTTTATGTCGCTGGACCTCTTCTTCCTCTATTTCTTTTATGAGATGTCGGTCATTCCCATGTACCTCCTGCTCGGCATGTGGGGTAGCCACACGAAAAAGTACCTGGAAATGACGGATCCGGAAGGGTTGCGGCTTCGGGACTCCATCGGCTTCATCAAAAACTTCGGTGCGAACAGTAAGGAATATGCGGCGATGAAGTTGGTCCTCTTTCTCTCCGCCTTCGCCGTGGCGGCCCTTATGGGCATCCTCCTAATCTATAAGTTTTCAGGACTGAATACCTTTGACATTCTGGCGCTTCGCGAGCAGTCGAACCTCATGCACATTCCGGTGCTGGGCACCACCCTCGATAAAATTGTCTGGATCTTAATCTTCTTCGGGTTTGCGTCCATCGCCCCCCTATGGCCCTTGCACTCCTGGTCACCAGTCGGCCACGCCGCCGCGCCGGCCGCCACCAGCATGCTGCATGCGGGCGTTCTCATGAAGTTGGGCCACTTTTCCATCATCCGGGTGGCTTTTGAAATCCTGCCGGAGACGACCAGAGAGCTGATGCCGATCGCCGCCGTCTTGTGCATGTTCAGCATCATCTACGGCGGCTTCGTGGCCTTTTATGCCAAGGACACGAAATACGTCATCGGGTATTCGAGTTCCAGCCACATGGGCTATGTGTTTCTCGGCATGGCGGCCTTGGACTATATCAGCCTCAGCGGCGCCGTCATTTATATGTTCGCCCACGCCATGGCGACCGGCATGCTCTTCGCCATGGCCGGATGGGTCTATGACCAGACGCATACGCGCGACATTCCGTCGCTCGGCGGACTATCGAACAAAATGCCGTTCATCTCTGTGTGTTTTGTGGTCGGCTGCATGGCATCGGTGGGTATGCCGGGCACCGTCAACTTCATCGCCGAAATTATGATCATCGTGGGCAGCTGGAACAAGTACCCGCTGCAGGTTATCGTGGCGGTATTGGGCATCGTGCTCACGATGGCCTACTTGTTCAAGATGATGCGCGGTCTCTTCTATGGACCGATGGACCAAAAGTACAGCCACTCGCACGATGCGGTCTCGATCGTTGATCGGATGCCCTTGCTCATCATGATTTCCGTCAGCATCGGCTTCGGGATATTCCCCATGCACTTGTATAACGTG
This sequence comes from Nitrospiraceae bacterium, assembly GCA_014534095.1. Next base: position 21,867 of record JACVSD010000001.1, on the reverse strand, counting down.
GTCCGTTCAGGCGTCGACCCTCTGGTCGCCCGGATTACCCATGTCGTCCCGGTGGCGGCTCATGACGCGCTGATACCCGACGAACCGGCTGGCGCCGGCACTGTGCCGTCTATGGCACACCGCGTCCGTCACCCAGACGACCTCGCCCCTTCTGTGGTACGGAGCGCCCCATGACATTTTCCCTGACGCTGTCCCTATCCGATCTTGTGCTGCTGGTCCCGGAGATGCTCCTGACCTTCTGGCTCTGTGTCATCCTCATTACGGACTTCTCGTTTCCGCGGCTTCCTAAGGAGCAACTGGCCTATCTCAGCGTAGTGGGGTTGCTCATCACCTTGGGAAGCCTGGCGTGGCTCGATGTAAACCAGATCTCGGGCGCCCTGTTCGGGAACATGTTCGTCCTGGACCGCATGGCGCTGTTCTTCAAAATGTTCATCGTGGGCGCCACCATTCTCGTCTTGCTGGCCTCGATTGAATACGTGCAGCGCTTTACCTTTTTCCGAGGCGAATATTACTTCCTCGTGGTCTTGTCGGCCATCGGCATGATGTTCATGGCGTCCGCCAATGACTTGCTCTCGCTGTTCGTCACGCTCGAGTTTTCGACTTTCGGCTTTTACGTGCTGGTCGCCTATCTGCGAGAAGACCTCGCCTCAAACGAAGCCGGTTTGAAGTTTTTCATCCTCGGCGTCTTCGCGGCCGCGCTGCTCGCCTATGGCATCAGCCTAGTCTACGGGGAAACCGGTCAGCTCGTGTTTTCCCAAATGGGATCCGCCACGGCAACGCCGGGATTGATGATTGGCTTCCTGCTAATCTTCGCCGCTCTGGGCTTCAAAATCGGCGCCGTCCCGTTCCACTCCTGGATTCCGGACACCTATCACGGGTCCCCGACGCCGGTCACCGCCTTTTTGTCCATTGCCCCCAAGGGCGCCGCCATCGCGGTGCTCCTGCGGATTTTCTTTGTGGCCCTGGCGTCATTCAAACCGATGTGGGTCTTCCTCTTAGTCGGCACCTCTGTCTTGTCCATGACCTATGCCAACATCGTCGCCATCGCCCAGCGCAACATCAAACGCCTGCTGGCCTATTCCGGGATCGCGCAGATCGGCAATGTCCTCATCGGCCTCGCGGCCGGGACGAAAATGGGAAACGATGCGATTCTCTTCTATTTGCTCACCTATCTGTTCGCGAACATCGGCGCCTTTACCGTCGTCATAGCGGTCAGCCATGCCATCGGCAGTGATGAGATTGATGACTACAGCGGATTGAATCGCCGCTCGCCCTTCCTGGCCTTTGCAATGCTGCTCTTTCTGCTCTCTCTGGCCGGTGTCCCGCCGTTGGCGGGCTTTATCGGCAAACTCTACATCTTCGTGTCGGCGATCAAAGAAGGCCTGTACACGCTGATTACCGTGGGGCTCATTAACATCGTCATATCGATGTACTACTACCTCGTCGTCGTCAAGAAGATGTACATCAGTGAACCGATCGACCCTTCACCCGTTCAGATCTCGGGACCGATGAAGGCAGTGGTCTACGTGGGCCTCGCAGGTACGCTGATCATCGGTATCTACCCCCAGCCGTTCATTGATTGGGTGGTGTCCGCGACATTGATGTTCTCGCACTTTACCGTTCCCGTTGGCGCGGCAGTCAACCCAACCTTCGGAACTGGCGGATAAAGGTATCGCTTTCACATCCAGAGTGTTCTGCTACAATACGCGCTCGTGGGGCAGCAGGCGGCGTCTTGTCAAGGCGCGCACATGCATTCAACCGAATCGCTCCTATGACGTTATCGACCGATGATGCGCCGCCTCTCGTTCAGGACCAGACACCTGAGCCGCTCGCCCTGCCGGCGCCAACTCCGTCGCCATCACCCCTGTGGCAAATCCCGGTTCGCTGGTTCCGCTCACTCACAATCGAGCGTCGAATCCTCACGGGATTCAGCCTGGTCTTCAGCGGGATCCTCGTCATCAGCGCCGTGTCCTACCGCAACACCAGCATCCTGCTTCGGAACAGCGCACAGGATCAGCGCAGTCACGAGCTGGTCCAACTGCTCAGCACCATCGCCACCGCAATGGACGAGGCGGAGAACAGCCATCGGCGCTATCTCGTCACAGGCGAGGTGGTATACCTCCAGGGCTATAAGTCGGTGGTCGAGGACAAGCCGACGTTAGTCCGGTACCTGAACGACCTGACCCGCGAGGCGCCGGAGCAACGGGAGCGGGTGACGGTGCTGAACCGACTCATCGACCAGCAGCTCGCTGCGGAAGCCGGTGCCATTGCCAAGCGGGACGGCGGTGGATTTAACGCCGTCCGTAAGATGGCCATGGAAGGCGCCGCCAGGCAGGAATTAACCGCGATCCACCGGGTCATCGGTGAAATGGAAGTCCACGAGCAGCAGGGTTTGCGTGCCCGGGTCATTGAATCCGCCGCGGGCACCACCAATACCATCGTCCTCCTTGGCATTGGAGCGTTACTCCAACTGGTCCTCTTGGCCTCGGTGTACTATCTCATCCGGCACGACATTACGAATCGACGCCGGGTCGCGGCCGAGTTGCAGCGGCGAGGCGAACTTTTGGAAGCCGCCAATAAAGAGCTAGAGGCATTCAGCTATTCCGTCTCTCATGACCTTCGAGCCCCGTTACGCCATATCGACGGGTATGCGGCGCTCTTACGGAAAGCCGTGGGAGAAAGTCTGAACGACAAAGCGGCCCGGTATCTACAAACGATCTCCGATTCCGCCAAACAGATGGGGCAACTGATCGACGACCTGCTTGTTTTTTCCAGGATGGGTCGGCAGGAAATGCTCCACACGACGGTGAATCTCAATCAACTGATCAAATCCATCCTTTACGATTTACGTCTTGACTTGCAAGGACGGCAGATTTCCTGGACAATCCAGGCGCTGCCCGAGGTGGCTGGTGATCCCGCCATGTTGCGGCAGGTGTTCATGAACTTGCTAACGAACGCCGTCAAGTTCACCAGTATCCGGCCGACGGCGAAGATTGAGGTGGGCGTTGACCGCGGCAGCGCCGCAGAAGTCGTGGTGTTCGTGCGTGATAATGGAGTAGGGTTTGATATGCAATATGCACCTAAGCTGTTCGGGGTATTTCAACGCCTCCACCGGGCCGACGAATTCGAAGGCACCGGCATCGGACTGGCCAATGTCCGTCGTATCGTGCACCGGCATGGCGGACGCACTTGGGCTGAAGGAGCGCCCGATCAGGGAGCGACGTTCTATGTCGCGCTACCGGTTAAGGAACAGTCATGACGGCGGTCAAACCGATCCTTCTGGCGGAGGACAATCCGCGAGACGCCGAGTTGGCGTTAGCGGCGATGGAAGAGCAGCACATCTCGGACAAGGTGGTCCTCTGCCACGACGGCGCCGAAGTGCTCGATTACCTCTACTGTCGGGGGATGTTCAAAACCCGCTCCAAGGGGAATCCAGCCGTCGTGTTCCTTGATCTCAAAATGCCAAAGGTGGACGGGCTGGAAGTGTTGCGCACCATCAAGAGCGATCTGAACCTGCGCCCGATCCCGGTGGTGATGCTCACGTCTTCCCGTGAAGAACGGGACCTGGCCGAAAGCTATGCGCTGGGGGCGAACGCCTATGTCGTGAAGCCCGTCGAGTTCCATCAATTTCTCTCAGCCGTCAAAGAGCTCGGCACGTTTTGGGGTCTGATCAACGAACCTCCCCCCGAAGGCACAGCCCCTTCGTCTTTTCATTGAGGGCCTGTGACGACGCCGCTTCGACTACTGTATCTCGAGGACAACCCCGCGGATGCCGACCTGATCATCGCCACGTTGACGGAAGGCGGAATTTCCTGCGAGGCCAACCGGGTCGACACGCGCGAGGCGTTCATCGCCGCGCTCAAGGCCGGTCAGATCGATATGATCTTGGCCGACTACTCGCTACCGGGATTCGACGGCATGAGCGCGCTCAGGCTGGCACGCACCATGCGGCCGGATCTTCCCTTTCTGTTCGTCTCCGCCACGCTGGGCGAAGAACTTGCCATCGATACGATGCATCGCGGCGCCACCGATTACATCTTGAAGCAACGGCTCGGCCGCCTCGTCCCGTCAGTCCAACGGGCTCTCCGCGAGATGCACGATCGCTCCGAGCGCAAGCGAGCCGAGGAAGCTCTGCAGCAAACAGAAAAACAGTTGAGACAAGCCCAAAAAATGGAGGCTGTCGGTCGTTTGGCCGGCGGCCTGGCGCACGATTTCAACAACCTGCTGACCGTCATCATGGGACACAGCCAGGTGTTGTTGAGCGACATGGGGCCGGCCCATCCGTTGAAAGGCAAGATTGAAGAAATGCAGAAGGCCGGCGACCGCGCGGCCACGCTGATCAGGCAGTTGCTGACCTTCAGCCGCAAACAGCCCTTCGCCCCGAAAGTGCTGAACCTTAATCCGATCATCGCCAACCTCGAAACAATGCTTCGGCGATTGATCGGAGAAGACATTGAATTTCGCTCGACCGCCATCCGGGACCCCATTCGGGTGAAGGCGGATCCCGCACAGCTGGAACAAGTGCTAATGAACCTGGTGGTCAACGCTCGTGACGCGATGCCGCGAGGCGGCACGATCACGGTGGAAACCTCGCTGGCCCGTCTTGACCGAACACCCGTCTATCACGTACATCCCTTACCTCCCGGAGACTATGCCAGGCTCTCGGTCTCCGATACCGGCTGCGGCATGCCACCCCATGTTCAAGCCCACATCTTTGAACCGTTCTTCACCACGAAAGAAGAAGGCAAGGGGACAGGGCTGGGCCTCTCCACCGTCTTTGGGATCGTCACGCAGAGCGGAGGAGGCATCAACGTGACGAGCAGCGTCGGCCAAGGCACTCGCTTCGACATCTATCTGCCGCACGTCACTGCTGAAGTAGAGACAGAGCCGGCGCTCGAACTCGCCCGCCATGCCGTCCGGGGGCATGAAACGATTCTCGTAGTCGAGGATGATGGCAGTGTACGCCAACTCGTCTGCGATGAACTGCGCAAGTTGGGGTATCGGGTGTTCGAAGCGAAAAATGGCCTGGATGCCTGCCTGGTAGCCATGCAACAGATCGCCGGTCTTCACCTCCTACTCACGGACGTCGTGATGCCGGGCATGAGCGGTACCGAACTCGGCCAACATCTGCGCGCCATCAAGCCGGAACTCAAAGTTCTGTTTATTTCCGGCTACACCGACGACGTGGGCGTCAACGGAGTCGATCATTCGAGCGCCTACCTTCAAAAGCCGTTCACGCCGGAGGCGCTGTCCAAACTGGTGCGTGAGCTGCTCGATGGCGATCATGGAGCCGGCAATGGCGCAGGGGGGCGGCCGCGCGACGGCAACGCACGTCGCAAATCAGCCGCCGATCGCATATCGTAATCGCAGGAACGCGTCACGACGCCTTTGCAATGTCTTCACCTCTCACCTCCCCCGTGTCGCGGCTGCTGTTGTTTCTGGTTTGCATCCTGGCACCTCCTCCTAGTTTCGCCCAAGACCTCCTTTGGCAACGGGTCAGTGACGGGCTGGCGCTCACGGTGTGGAAACCTGGCAGTGACTGCCCTGAGGTTCCTCCGACACTCTTGACTGATATTAATCCTGAGCGCTATCGGTTCTCCGTGCACTATTTCTCAGAGGACGGCTTCTCGCAGCCACCAACTATCGAAGACTGGTACCGGACGACTGGGCACCACCTAATATTCAATGCGGGACTGTTCACGCACGATTTTCGGTATCTGGGCCTGCTGTATCAGAACGGCCGGCCGCTGGGTACCCGACGCCATGCAACCTGGCAGGGGTTGTTTGTCGCCGAACCAACCGCATCAGCGCCCAGGCGGGCCCGGGTGGTAGATCTAGCCGTTGACCACTTTGATGAACGACGCGTCACTTATCGCGAGGCGGCACAAGCGCTCATGCTGGTGGACGGTGGAGGAGCCATTCGCGTCCGTCAGACAGGAAAACGCGCATTCCAAACCCTTGTGGCAGAAACCGTCGAGGGACATATTCTTGTGTTTAAGACGCTGGATCCGGTGAGCCTCTATGACATCGGCCGGTGCGTGAAGGAGACGCTCCCGACAGTCCATCAGGTCATGGCGATGGATGGAGGATCGTCCTCCGATATCCTAGTCCCCAAGTCCCTGTGGCAGGGGAAGGAGCCCTTGCATCCGGCTTGGCCCTCGCTCTTCGCGGGAACGACGGCCGTACACATCCCGTTGCCGGCGGTCATCGGCGTCAGCCCGCGATAGTGAGACGTCCCGCCACTCGCTCATCGTCGGGGACGTTCAACAGGGTACCCGGCTTCTGTCCAGGCATTCATACTGCCCGCGACGTTATACACGTGCCGATATCCAATATCCGCCAGTGCCTCGGCTGCAATATTGCTGCGATGCCCGGATTGGCAATAGACCACGATATGATCGTCCGGCTGAGCACCGATTTCCTTATGCCGAGACTTAATTTCACGAAAGTCAATATTCACATCGGTCCCCGGGATGGCACCCGAGACGTGCTCTTCCGGCGAGCGCACGTCAACGAGCACGAATCCCTTCTTGGCAGGAGAAGGCGCTTTGGCCAACCCACTCTGTAATTGCTGGACGCTCAGAAGGTAGGAATGGTACGACCAGGCTTCGGCCCAGGCAAGACCGGCAAGCAGCACACACCCACAGAGTATGAAGAGCAATCGTTTCATAGGAACCTCCCTATCAGTCGATACGCCATGCGGCCCGTTCATCATGATAAAAACCGCATGAAACGCTGGTCAAGACTTCCTTTTGCCCTGTGGGCAGTGCTCTTCTCAGGCTGTGCGGATGGTGCCAAACTCCTGCAGGAGGAGAACCATGGCGGGGTCGTGGTCTACCCCTTCAGAGGAGAGCAAGGATCCATGCTGTCATCGTTTCGGAACGACGCGTTCGCCCTCATGCAGAAGAAATGCGGCGGGCCATATACCATCGTTCGCGAAGGGGAGACAAAGGGCCGGGTTAAACTGGCGGGTCCCGTCGAAGGGGCTCAGGACATCGTGCAGGAACGCCGTTGGGGTATTCAATTTCAATGCAAGTAGTGGCCACATCACCGCATGGCGGGCTGCTCTCTTACCAAATCGTCGACCGTCAGTAGACTCAGCAACGTCACGCCTTCGCTCTCCACCTTCTTCGACCCGTCCTGCTCCTTACGATCCACAATCACCAAGGCATGCGTGACGACGAGGCCAGCGCTTCGCGCGGCCGCCACCGCCTTTAGCAGAGAGCCTCCGCTAGTCAGCACATCATCGACGATCAGCGCCCGGTCGCCGGCGCGAACTGTCCCCTCGATCAGTTTTCCGAGCCCATGATCTTTAGCCTGTTTGCGGACGACAAAGGTCCGCCATTGCCGTGATGGTTGCGCCGTGAACGCAAAATCAGAAATCGTCGTGGCAATCGAAATGGCCCCGATTTCCAATCCTCCAAGGCAATTCATATCAACCGGCCTCAAGACGTCGTAGGCCAAGCTTGCTACGAGCCGACGCGTAGACGGGTGGGCCATGAGGGACCGACAATCGACATAGAAGGGGCTCATGACCCCGGAGGCCAGTTTAAATCCCTGCTTGGGGTCCCATTTAAATGACTGTGTCTCGTGAAAGGCCTTGGCCAATTGATCGCGCACGACTCCTCCTGAATAACAAGGTGTAGCGGCGATATTCTACACAGGAGCGCTCATGGAATGAATCCTCTTTCTTCTGCTTGTCCCATGCACCGGCCGAAAACCGGTTACGCAAACCGTCGTATCTGTTGCGCCAACATGTGAGCCACTTGCTGCAAATCAAACGGCCAGGCATAGCGCAGGTCAACGGTGGGGTGCCGCGGCCGCAGATGATCCAGGATTTCCGGAATCTCTAGTTCCGAATGGGATCCCCCCGGCGTGAACATCGTCGTGGTCACGGTGATATGCGTCGCCCCCTTCGCAACCAACTCCGCCACCGATTCTTCCAACGTCGGGGCGCAAAACTCGTTGTAGGCCACCGCAAACAGCACACCGTCCAACTCGGTGCGTAAATGAGCGGCTACCGCTTCGAGACCTGCCTGATAGGGATCGGTCTCGGGCGACCGGGGCCACTGCCGTATTTTGCCATCCAGCTCGACCTCTTCAGCCGACGGCGGCTGCCTGGCAGAGCGCCGCTGAGCCTCGAGACGCTTCAGTCTCATGACCATGTCCTGGGGACACCCTTTGGGAATGCCGCCATGACCGACTAGAATCACTCCACGTGTCTGTATCACCAGTCTCGCTCCTTCCTTTTCTCCAGGCATCGCGGCTCACGCAGCGCCATGCCCTTAGACTCGTCTTGTCATGGCGACTTCTGGGCGGGAGCGCTTAGACCTCCGGCACCATCGGCAACACCTTGCCTGAGTGGTCTCGTTAGACATGGTTGCGCAGCATCAACTCCTTGGGATGCGGATTGAGATAGACCTGATCGCGGATGTACTCCACATCGAAAAGGCGAACGTAGTGCTTGATCAGTGTGAGGGGGACGATCAACGGAATTAGTCCCCGTTGATAGTCATCGATCACCCCCAACAACTCGGCTTTCTCCGGCTGGCCCAGCCGCTCCTTAAAGAACCCCAGGATATGCTGCAACACATTAACGTGTTTCCGGACGGTCGCCTTCATCGCCAACGCCTTCATGAAGAGTTCCCCATACTTCACCGCCAATTCCATTGGACGGTGCTGCTTCGCCTGCCCTACCAGGCGCCCCAATATCTCGTAGTGTGACTGGTTATGAGCCAGGAGCAGGTACTTGTGGATCGTATGGAAGCGAACCATCGCCTGCCTCGTGATCCCATGGCTCACCAAATCCTGGTAGCGGCGGTAGCAGAACACTCGCTCAATGAAGTTTTCCCTGAGCGCAGGATCACAGAGCCGTCCCTCTTCCTCGACCGGAATCAACGGATACTGCGCCATGAATCCCCGCGCAAAAATTCCCACTCCGTTTCGTGCCGGCATCCCGTGCGGATTGTACACACGCACCCGCTCCATGCCGCAGCTGGGGGACGACTTCTTGAACACAAAGCCAGATAAGCCCTCATTCGCCAGCTCCACGACGCGCCGTTCTGTCATCGCCTCCAAGGCCGCTGTGTGATCATGTCCGCCGTTGATCGTCAGCAGCCGAGGATGACGCGGGTCACCGACTAACCGCATCGCTTCACGAGGCGTACCGAGCCCTGCTTCCATCTCAGGGCATACAGGAACCCATTCCACATAGCGGCCCAGGACGTCCGTAAGAAAATTGTCCCTCTTGTGCCCGCCGTCGAAGCGGACCTCTTCGCCCAATAGACATCGACTAATGCCCAGGCGAAGCGGCGTGGTAGTCATGGCGTCACCGATGCTCCTTGGCCCATTTTCTTCGTGAGAGGCTGCACGATGTAGATCTCAACCACACCATCCGGCGATCACGAGTATCCGAACTGATGGTCGACAGCCTGGGCTGGATTCCCCTCTAGCCCTCTCCGTCGATCCATGCGGCTGGAAAACTCTGCCACCACGTGCCAGGGTGGATGGCCCGCCACTTGGCTTGTTGCGTCCACAAGCGATCCACCTCGGCTTTCTCCAATCGGTTAGCCATGGCGGCGCTGACATCAGATTGTTGCCGCACGCTCAGTTGAATCATTTCTTTGGCCATGCGTGCGAGGCCGCCGGGAGGATCCACCAAGTCCTCAGTGCCTCGGGAGGCCAGATTCAGGTACAGATGCTCGACGGTGATCCAACGCTCTTCCTTAGCTAGGTGCTCAAGATACGCGTCGATCGCGTGATAGACATAGGTCAGATGCACATAGGTGGCAGCGGAAGGCGCATCGTCAATGCTCCGTTGGCACGCTTCCAGCGCACGGCGATAATCGCCCGCGGTGAGGTAGAGATTCATCTTTGCGAGAGGAGGAGAAGTCGGATGAGATCCAAGGGGGGCAGACTCGCTCCACACGGGCCCCGCAGCGAGAGCCGCCAGGACGGCTGCGATCGCCACTATTCTCCATCGAGTCTTCATACTGTGCCTCCTATCCTATGGGAGGGGATTCGTAAGGCGGAAGGTCCTTTCCAGGAATCGGCCGCCACGCGGGTGATGGTCAGCTCGGGTCCCTTGCGCCGTTTGCACCGAGAACTGGCAACCGTCCAACTGCACCTCGTATAACCCTCACGACCTATTCGTAACTCTTACCGGCCACAAGGTGCCATCCACCGTCACGATGGGTCCATGCGCGATTCCCGCGTTATGAGAAGGGCCTTCTGGGCCGTCACAGCAGAGCGCCATACGGCGAAGCCCGCCATCCGCTCGTGTATGCGATTGGTTCGACGCCCGCTGCAACGCTTGGCCTGTGCTCCCTGACAACGTCGTGCTTCCTTCAGGTCTTTGCCGATATGGATCGCAATGCTCCTTCAAGAAACGGGAAACGAAAACGATAGCCGCCTTCCTGTGCGACCGTCGGCGCAACCCGTTGCCCCGTCGTCATGAGCGTTGCCAGTTCACCCAGGGCAAGTCTGAGAACGAGTTCAGGAACGGGAAGCCACGAAGGCCGGCGCAGCACGGTCCCGAGTGTCCGGCAGAACTCGCTCATGCTGACAGGATGCGGCGCCACCACATTGATGGGTCCGGAGATCGCCTTATTTGTCAGCGCCCATTCTACCAGCCCGACCCAATCGTCACGGTGAATCCAGGACATCCATTGGCTCCCTGGCATCACCGGCCCACCCAGAAAGAGCCGAAAAGGAATGGCTATGCGCGGCAGCGCCCCGCCGTCCTCCTCGAGGACCATACCGGTCCTCAGACAAATCACACGCATGCCGATCGCGGCGGCATCCCGGGCAGCCGCCTCCCAGTGCACGCAGAGATCCGCAAGAAAGCCCCGTCCAGGCGGGCTGGATTCATTGACCGCGTCATCACCCTGCGGGCCATAGTATCCGATGCCAGACGCATTGATGAACAGCTCCGGTTTAACGGTGAGTCTGGAGCAAGCTTGGACTAACAGTCTGGTTGACTGCAACCGGCTCTCGGCGATGAGCCGCTTGCGGGACTCTGTCCAGCGGGCGCCAGCGATGGGCGCCCCCGCCAAATTGATCACCGCTTCCGCTCCACTGAACGCCTGTTCCCATGGGCCTCCACGTGCTGCATCCCACTCGACGACGTGAACGGTCGTCCCCAAGAGCCGTTGAAGTTCTGCTGCCCGGCGAGTCAGGATCGTCAGCCGATGACCCTGCCGGCGCAACGCCTGGCAAAGGCTGAACCCGAGAAATCCGGAGGCCCCTGCCAATACGATTTTCACGATTACTCCTCTCTCGATGCGACGCAAGATCCGTCGTCCGCAGCCCTAATTGATCGCGTTCGGCGGACCGACGAGGTCTGCGTTTCAAGTCCTGAACATAGGTGCGCTGTTTCGTCCGGTAAAAGCAGATTCCGTCTGTCAGTTCCGAAGAACCGAATCAATCGCCTCTTCGCAAGTCATGCAGCGGCATATCGTTAGGATCAGCCGGTTCGTATCTCGAGGTCCTGACGCGGGTCGAGAATCCATACCCTCGATTTAGCGGCGACCCCAAATCTCCCGCGGTCTTCAGACAAGCCTCAGCCCTCGTCATCACGAAGAGAGCGCAGTGGCCCCCGCAGGTCTGTGTCACTGAGCATCGGCTCCACGCTACGGGCGCAACGGAATCCGGTGCCATGCGTCTGCAACGCAAACCCACCGCGACCTCTCGCTGATGTGGTGACATCGGTTTCGGGGCTATGCCACGAGCCGCCGCGGATTGATCGAACGACGCCCTTTTTGTCAGGACCCTGCGGGTTTCGATCAGGAGCATGTCGATAATACTCCGCGTCATACCAGTCTGAGACCCACTCCCTGGCATTGCCCGCCATGTCTTTCACTCCGTACGGGGAATCTCCGGTCGGCAATGTTCCAACCGGAGACAGCGTCTTCTCGTCTTCCCATTCGCGATCGTAGTTCGCACGTTGTAACGCCGCCGGCTCATTCCCCCAGGGAAATCGGCGACCATCCGTCCCACGAGCGGCCTTTTCCCATTCCGCTTCGGTCGGCAACCGCTTCTTCGCCCAGCTGCAATAAGCCTTGGCGTCATACCACGTCGTTTGGACGACCGGGAGTTGTTCGATGCCTTTCACTGATAGAAGCGGACCCGTCCCATAGGGATTCGGTGGATTCCGATGCCCCGTAGCGGTCACGAACGTCAGATACCGCTCATTGGTCACCTCAACCTGATCGATGACATACGTGTCCAAATGCACAGACCGCTGGGGCCATTCGTCGGCTCGGCCAGTGCCCTCTGGATTCCCCATCAAAAAAGTTCCCGCGGGAATGGTGACCATCCGGACCGGGTCGGGCTCTGACATACTCGGCGCAGCCGCCACGACGGCTATAGGTACGAGACCGCAGGCCGTCGCCACGACCACAGAGATCATCCTCACGCAACATACTTCACACCATGAGCCTAGCGTCATTTCTTTTGCTCCTTACTCTCCGCGATGGCTTGCGCCGTATGGATCTGAATTTGTCCGACAAGACGCTCGACCTGATGCGAGTCCCCTCGCTCCGCAGCTTCTTGCGCCTGAGCCATGAGCATCCTCGCCTCATGGAGGTGCTGTTCGATATCCGCCTGCAGAGCGGGCGAGGCAACGGTGCCTCCCAACGCCGCCCGATGGTAGATCTCCCAGGCATGGTCCACAGCATATTCGGCCTCATGGACGCCCTGGACGCTCGCCGGGCGGGCGTGCCAGACCGGATCGATCGATTGCGCCTCAAGAGGCGAAACTCCAAGCCATGCGCTGAGCATCATTCCCAGCACCAATGGTATGCGGTTAGTCATGACACGCCTCCAGGAGGATTCGATTTATTGATCGCTGATTCATTGTTTCTTCGCCAACTTCTGGATCAGCACTCGGAGATCTAGAAGTTCGACATTTTTCGGATCAAGAGCCAAGCCGCGAGTGACCGCCTGCTCCGCGTCTGCAAACCGTTCACGACCCATGTCCGACAGAGCGGAGATGTAGGTGTCCCTGATCCGCTGTTCCATTTCCTGCGGAGCGGTCTTGGCGCAACGGAGGCCCAGACCTACGCCATAGCTGTTATTATCGGGATGATTCCAAAAGCGGTGGGTAGACCGAACGGTGCTAGCCGGCGCGATCCAGGATCCGCCACGAATGACCCGCTTGTTACCGACTGTAAGTCGGTCGACATAGGTGCCGGTTCCGCCAATCCAGACGGGCTGCGGCGGACCGGGCGGGTTGACCATGGTTTCAAGCCGTCCGTAGTAATGGGGATCATACCAGTCAGCAACCCACTCGAAGACATTTCCTGCCATGTTGTAAACCCCATAATAACTGGCTCCGTCGGGATAGGAGTCCACTGGCAGCGTCGCATCGTGATTGCGGCCATAGTTCGCTTTGCTCGAATCAAACTCATTGCCCCATGGATAGCGATAGGCGTTGGGACCGCGAGCCGCTTTCTCCCATTCGGCCTCTGTCGGCAAGCGCTTACCACGGTAGGCGCAAAAGGCCTGGGCGTCTTCCCAATTTACGCCGACGACCGGTTGAGTAGGCGCATTGAGTCGTGGATCATCCCAATAGGCGGGAGCCGGGTGGCCGGTGCTCCTCATAAAGTCTTTAAAGTCCTTGTTAGAAACCTCATACCGGTCGAGTAGATAGGCATCCACGAAGACCATATGCGCCGGTCCCTCGTCATTCAATGCCTCGGCAGACCAAGGCCCCTTCATTCTACGGTCATACGCGGTCACGGCTTTGTTTGAGTTTCCCGACATCTCTTTGTCGATCCCCATCACTGACGGCCCGTGACCGACATAGATCATCTCCTCTGGAATCAAGCCTCGCTCTGCATAGCCGGTTCCTGTCATCAAGGTCATGCTTAGGAGGGTTATAAAAGCCGGCAGGAGGAATCCGGGTTTGTTCATGTCATCTCTCCAATTGTGAACACGGCCGTCGAGGGGTGCGGATATCGCCGCCCCCTCGGCATCCGGATTCGTTTTACTTTCTGATTTTGCTCTTTTTGATGAGGTCGCGGGTCGCCAAGTATTCCTTGTTCTCCGGTTCTGCAGCCAAAGCCTTTTCGATGGCGACCATGGCATCGGCGTTTTTCTCGGCACCCATCGCGACTAAGGCTTGAATGAAGGCATCGCGGCCCGCTTGGATGGTCTCGTCGGGCACAATCTGGACCGACTTCGCACAACGGAACCCCAGTCCGACCCCATAGGAATTGTTGTCAGGCTGATTCCAGAACCGGTGGCTCGTATGAAGGGAGGTCTCAGGCGCGAGCCATGAGCCGCCGCGCAACACCTTCACGGGGCCTTGATTGGCAAAGTTGTAGCCCTTCTCAGCCCCCTTTGGATTCAGTGCCGTGCTTTGCTTATAAAATTTCTGGTCATACCAATCTTCGACCCATTCGAAGACGTTTCCGGCCATGTTGTAGACACCGAATCCACTCACCCCTTCCGGATAGGAATCGACCGGCATCGTACGGCCGACATTCTGTGCGTAGTTAGCTTTCTTTGGGTCGAGCGTGTGACCCCAGGGGTAATGATTGTCGCCCTCCGGCCCTTTGGCCGCTCGCTCCCACTCGGCTTCCGTGGGGAGCCGTTTGCCATCCCACTTGCAGAACGCAGTTGCATCTGTCCAACTCACGCCGACCACCGGTTGATCCGGTTTACTGAGCCGCGGGTCATCCCAATACGCCGGGGCCGGATGGCCAGTGGCCTTCATAAATTCCTTATAGCGAGCGTTCGAGGCCTCATACTTGTCGATGAGATACGCGTCCAGGACCACCTGATGCTTGGCTTCATCCGAATGCTCGTTGCTTCCCATGGTAAATTCGCCCTTCGGAATCTTCACCATGTCCCCGCCCGGGTCGTCGGCAGCCGTTGCTATAGAAAGAGAGCCTGCCAATAGAGCAGCGCCCAACCCGATCCCCGCTTGAAACAATCTGTGACTCCGCATGAGAAAACCTCCTTGGTTTAACGCGACGAAAGTGATTATTGGGTGACGCACTATGGCCATGCCGCCACGAGAGCCATCCTCTCCCTACCGAACTGTCATCGATTGTTGTCCTATCCGCCGATTGCGCTGAATCACAGGATCGACGACTTCTCCACATTGCACACAACGTCTCGCGGCGAACTCGAGTTCGCCCGTGCTGCTCAGCAAATCCCTGCAGACGTCACTCACCAACAGACCACCGCACCTGGTGCAGCCGTGGGCTACCTTCGAGGGCTTTGTTTCACACAGTTCCGATCCTGCACTGTCCACCATCGCTCTGACCATGCGACCTCCATGTCCGCTGATGTTCAATGTTTGTCGGATGTCTGTCACATGTATATCCCAGGCCAATCACTACGTCAAGTGTTTTTATATCAATTGTTTGACAAACATTGGACATGGCACTACAATCTTCTCACATGAGGACGCATAGAATTCATAGGGTTGCGAAACTCACAGGATTGTCAAAAGACGTTATTCGGGTCTGGGAGCGTCGATTTGGACTTTTAGCTCCAATACGAGGAGCGAACCGATACCGTCATTACTCTGATGAGGACGTCCGGCTCTTGAGGTACCTGAAAGAGCAGGTCGATGCCGGCTGGTCGATTGGTGAGTTGTCGAAGCTCGGGCGTGAAGAATTATTGGACCGAGCACAAGCCGCAGTGCCTGAACGGTCGTTCGTCGACAATACCTTCAACCGGCTCGTGGAGGAATTGCTGAACTGCCTGGAGCCCTTCGATCGAGTGACCTTTGAAAGGCGCCTCAATGGTGCCGTAGCTGTCGTGCCCTTTGATGAAGCGCTTCATGGAATCTTGCTTCCTCTCCAAGAACAGGTCGGTCTCTTGTGGCATGACGGGCGTGTGAATATTGCGATTGAGCATTACGTGACGAAGCAGATCCAGCAGAAGATTTTCTCAGCCCTCAATCAGTTGCCTGTGGCCGATTTTGGACCCAAGATTGTCATTGCCTGCCCTCCGGGGGAGGAGCACGATATCGCTGCCATGACCGTCGCCTATCGATGCCGGGTTCGCGGCTGCCGGACCTACTATCTGGGAGCCAAGGTCCCGATTCCCGCGCTCGCCACGTTCTGCAGCACGGTCCAGCCGGACCTCACTATCATGTCCCTTCCTTTGATCCTGCCTAAAGATGAGGCAATCACACTTGTCAGCGCATTAGTGAATCAGGTTGCACCGATATCCGATGTTGCCGTGGGGGGGCATGGAGCGGAAGCCCTGCGTGAACTGCTCCTGGACTCACATATAGAAGTACTGGAGGACTTCAGCGCTCTCGACGATAAGGTGAATCGGTTGATCCGGAAGCCAGGAGCGCACTGATGAGGGGCAAGCGCTTACAGATCCGCACTTCGGAAGTCGTTCCCGCCAAAACCTCGAAAAGGGGAAGTAGTGGTGCCGAAGGCGGGATTTGAACCCGCACACCCTTGCGGGCGCTAGACCCTGAATCTAGTGCGTCTGCCAGTTTCGCCACTTCGGCATATCAGACCGGGATTATCCTGAATTCTGGTGAGTTCAGTCAAGCCGCGAGGCACCGGACGTGCTCAGGACTTCGCACGAGCAGGCAACTCCTTGATGGTCCACAGAGCAGCCGTCAGAATTTCACCCGGATCGCCGCTCACGATGATGCGTTCCCGGACCAAACCCGCTGCCGCTAAGAGGGCCGAGGCGGCGATCCGCGCCGCTTCGTCAACCATGAGTACATCGAAACGGACTCGGCTAAACAGTGGATCACTGGCGATTCGGGTCGGCGTAGCGACCACCACGCGACGGTTTTGGATAAAGGCCTGTCGATTCGTGTCTTCTTCGGCGGCCAACAGTTCGCGAATTTTCTTCGTGCCTCCCAGCTTCGCGATATCCTCCTTCAACTCCTCAAACTCCGGGCGCATGTCTCGAGGCACGGCCGCCTCGGGAACGAGTTCGTCGATCCGCGCTTTGGCAACATCCAGTTCATTCCGCAATTCGGCGATTTGTTTCTCATAAAGGGTCCTGTACTGGTGCAATGACTCCACGTTTTTCCCGACGGCCTGCATGCTGAGACGCCGCAGCAAAGGCAGATTTTCGTACTCTGTCAGAGTCGACGTTACGCCTGCCACCCTGCTCTGGAGGTCGCTCAATTGTGTAAGAAGACGCCATTCCAGCAGCCGAACTTCATCGAGATCTTTCTGCTTCTGCCCCTTATAGGCCAGATACGGCGTCAGCTCTCGAAACCGTTCGTATTTTCGCCGCAATGAGGCCTTCTCAGCCCGGGACTTCGCGTAGAACTGGTGCATTTGGGCTTCGAACCCCAGCTCATGAAGATTGATCCCCCCAATCTGCGCGGTGACCGGCATTTCATATCGGCTGATCCAAGTCTTATAGCTCAAGCCACAGGCCTTCATGGTCCGCGCCAGCAGACTCATCAATTCATCGGAATCCGTGTGTTCTGGGCTCAGAACGAGAATCCGCTTGTTGGCCCGTATGAGCTCCACCGCCAGGCTAGCAAGCTTTTGACGACGGAGAGACAGATCATCCAGCCACACGGTCGTCAGCACTGAAGACGATGCGCTCGGTAACGGGCCTCCCGACTCGGGCAACTGTAGCAATGGCACAAGACGTTCAGCGGGACCGAGGTTGTAGGCGCCGGCCTTAGCCACCATGTCCCTGAGACGCCGAGCCGAGGTCTCCAGCAAGCCGCTGAGGTCGGGAATGAGTGTGACGGATAGCGGAAGCGGACCCAGCGCATCCATCACCTGCACCAGCGCCCTGTTGCCGACCTGCGTTAGAACGACACCCTCTGTCGGCTCCGTATCATCCGAAGGAACGATGGATACCGGAAGATCGATCGAGAGGACCACGCCCGGAGGCAGAAGGAACTCGTACAGGTGGAGGCCGCCCACGGTCTGGATCAACCGTGCTTCAGAAGCCGCGAGAGGCAGATCTCGGCCCGCCTCCCTAATGTGGCGACCTTCGGACTCAAGCCCGGCTCCCCACAGTTCAATAAGATCAGTAACAGTCATGGCGATGCGGGCTCTCTTCCGGCACAGGGCGACGTCATGATAAAGCCGTCTCCGAGCGCCTGTCCAGCACAGGAACGGACCGCCTGGAGGGCCTTCCGAATTGACTTTTGCCGGTCACCTCAGTATTCTCTTTCCCTTTCCAACAGAAGGAGTTAGCGGGATGAAGGTTATTCTTCAAGAGACACTCGAGGGCGTCGGCCACCTGGGCGATCTCATTAATGTGGCCGATGGTTTCGCCAGAAATTTCCTGTTGCCCCGGCGCAAGGCGGTTGAGGCGAACAGCCGGAGCATCAAAGCGTTCGAACATGCTAAGCGGACGGCGGGCGAAAAAGCCAAAAAGGAAAAGCTCGAGATCGAAGAGCATGCGAAGAAAGTATCCGCCGTCACGTTGACAATGGAAGCCCAAGTCGGCAAAGACGACAAAATGTTCGGTTCCATTACCACGAAGGACATTGCGGAAGCGTTGACCGCACAGGGCTTCACGGTGGATCGGCGCAAAATCCAACTGCCTCAACCGATCAAGGAACTGGGAACGATTACTGTTCCCATTAAGATGCCGCGGGATGTGACCGCCGCCGTCACGGTCCGCGTAGTCAAAACGCAAGAACCCGATGCCCCTACGGCCTAACACTGCTCTTGGGAGAACCAATGCGCGACGCAACCGGACCACTGGAGGCGCTGAAGGCGACGGACGCCGACGTCTACGCGGCCATCGAAGCAGAAGAAGCCCGCCAGCACGATAAACTGCTGTTGATCGCATCCGAAAACTTCGCCAGCCCCGCGGTGTTGGCCGCGCAAGGGTCCGTCATGACCAATAAGTATGCGGAAGGGTACCCCGGCAAGCGGTACTACGGCGGGTGCCAGCATGTCGATACGGTCGAAGATCTTGCCATCCAACGCTGCAAACAGATCTTCGGGGCTGAGCATGTCAACGTGCAGCCTCACTCAGGGTCCCAAGCGAATATGGCTGCCTATCTGTCGGTTCTCAAGGCAGGGGACACGATCCTCGGCATGGACCTGGCACAGGGCGGACACCTGACCCACGGCAGCAAAGTGAATTTTTCAGGCATTCTGTTTCGCGCCTTTTCCTATGGCGTCGACCGCCAGACCGAGAGGATCGACTACGACGCGGTGCAGAAGTTGGCGGAGGAATGCCGCCCACGGATGATCGTTGTGGGGGCCAGCGCCTATGCCCGCGTGCTGGACTTTCCACGCTTTCAACAAATCGCCAAGTCGGTCGGGGCGTATTTGATGGTGGACATCGCCCATATTGCGGGATTGATCGCCGCAGGCCTCCATCCCAACCCCGTTCCGTTTGCCGACTTTGTCACGACGACCACTCACAAGACACTCCGGGGGCCCCGCGGCGGAGTGACCATGTGCAAGGCAGAACATGCTAAAGCGGTGGACAAATTCGTGTTTCCCGGCATGCAAGGTGGCCCTCTGATGCACGTGATCGCCGCCAAGGCGGTGGCCTTCCAAGAAGCGTTGTCGCCCGCCTTCAAACGCTACCAGCAGCAGGTGCTCGCCAACGCGAAGACCTTGGCCCAAGCTCTAATTGACCGTGGCTACAAGATCGTGTCCGGCGGCACTGACACGCATCTCATGCTAGTCAACTTGACCAACAAAGGTCTGAGCGGCAAAGAAGCGGACGCCGCCTTGGATGCAGCCGGCATCATCGTCAACAAGAACGCCGTACCTTATGATGAAAAGCCGCCTGCCGTAGCCAGCGGCATCAGACTTGGCACCCCCATCGTGTCCACCCGGGGCATGCGGGAAGCCGAGATGAATGAGATCGTGACACTCATCGATCGTGTGTTGCAGCATCGGCAGGATCCGGCGGTGTTGGAAGAGGTGCGTAACCGGGCCAAAGCCTTGTGCGGCCGCTTTCCGATCTTCCATTCCTACTAGCCCTCTCTCAATGGGGCGGGGTCACCACCTGTGAAGTGTCCGTTCTGTGATGAACTTGAAGACAAGGTGGTGGACTCCCGCATGGCAAAAGAAGGCGAGGTGATCCGTCGCCGGCGCGAGTGCCTCGGCTGCAAACGACGATATACTACTTACGAGCGCGTCGAGGAGATCCTCCCCGTCGTCGTCAAGAAGGATGGCCGACGAGAATCCTTCGATCGCACTAAAATATTATCCGGGCTCAAAAAGGCCTGTGAAAAGCGGCCCATCAGCACCGCAACGATTGAAGCGGTAACTGACCGCATCGAAAAGCGCATACAGGAAATGGGTGAGAGCGAAATTGAAAGTCGGATTGTGGGTGAAGAAGTGATGAAGGAGTTGCATCAACTTGACCAGGTCGCCTATGTTCGGTTCGCCTCGGTGTACCGGGAATTTAAGGACATCGACCAGTTCATGGACGAGCTGAAATCGCTGGCTCAACAACGCCGGGAACGTTGACGCGCTCACTTCCCGGGACCGATTTCCCTTCGCCTCCGTTCCTTCCTACCGCCCCGGCGCATCGCTTTGAGGTCGCGACTCGATGGTGAAATCCCAGTCCTCACGAGCCATCCGCAAACGCTCCACCGCCGGCGCCACGAACGTGGCCATCATCGGTGGCGGCCGAGGCGGCACCGCACTGATGGAGATTTTTGCCAATGACCCACTGGTCCAGATTGTGGGGGTAGCAGAAATCGATCCGTCGGCACCCGGCGTGGCTCTCGCGAGACGCCTCGGAATCCCGGTGACGCGGGATTATCGCAAACTCCTTGCGATGAAGCGGGTCGACCTGATCATCGATGTGTCGGGTAACGCGGAGGTCCGGCAATTCCTGCAAGACTTTCACCGGATGGGCGTTACCATCATCGGCGGTGCCAGCGCAAAATTCATGTGGGAACTCATCGAAGCCCGCATCAGGGCAACCGGCGACATTGAAAAAACGCTGAACAAGTATCAGTCACTGTATCGTCTCTACGTGAAGGAAACGGGCGCCGCAGTGACCGAAGAACGAACTCGCATTGCCTGTGAAATCCATGACGGTCTCGTCCAGAGCCTGGCCGGCGTGAATTTTAAGCTGGATCTCTGTCAACAGCTCATACGCAAGAACCCTAAAGCCAGCCTGGCCACGATTAAGGAAAGCAAGGCGCAGCTCAAACTCGCTATTCAGGAGGCCCGTCAGGTCATTTTCAATCTTCGTCCCCTGCATTATGACAAGATGGAATTGATTCCCGCATTAAAAAACTATCTGAAATCCTATGAAACGCAGTCACATGTCCAGGCGGACTTCACCGTAAACGGTGATGAGCAAATTTTGTTTCCCCGCACCAAGATTTTTCTCTTTCGCATTATCCAGGAGGCACTCAGTAATGTGCAGCGGCACGCCAAAGCGACCCGTGTCTCCATTGCGCTGGAGATCAACCTCGAAAGGCTCCGGGTCACCATCGCTGACAACGGTATCGGCTTCGACATGGAGGCGGTGCTGCGCGATCCTGAGAAGTGGGATCACTTTGGAATTAAGGGCATTTTGGAACGGGCCCGGTTGGTCGGCGGTGAAGGGCAGATCACATCGAAAAAAGGGCGGGGCACCATGATTGTCGTCGAGGTCCCCCTGGTGAACAAGGAGGCTGCGGGCAATGGAGAAGATTAAGGTCCTGATCGCCGACGATCACCGCGTGGTCCGTGAAGGTCTCGCCGCCATCCTCAAAACGAAAGAAGACATCCATGTCATCGGAGAGGCCCAGGACGGCATGGAAGCTGTCGACAAGGCGCGTGCGCTTCTTCCCGATGTCATACTCATGGACGTCAGTATGCCCAGGATGGGGGGAGTCGAAGCGACCAGACAGGTGAAACGCGAATTCCCCCACATCGGCATCGTCGCGCTCACGATGTATGAAGAGCAGCAATACATCTTCGACCTGGT
>JACVSD010000045.1 GCA_014534095.1 Nitrospiraceae bacterium | reverse complement strand
GGTCGGGACGGGGCCCGATATCATGCACCAGTTCCCTGGACAGATGCTGTATCCGGATGGTCTGATTCGTACCGGG
This sequence comes from Nitrospiraceae bacterium, assembly GCA_014534095.1. The sequence goes on along the minus strand of JACVSD010000045.1, from coordinate 12,984 downwards.
CCAGGTCGCCGTAGACTTATCCGGCTGGCCAGAAATCGACAGCGGCGCCAGTCGCACGTCGCCTGGGTCCCGCTCACCGAAGGCCATGAGTCGAATGGTGTGCGCTCCAATCAGGATCTGAGCGGATCGGCCCAGGGCTAGCCGTCCCGTGCCGTTTTTCATGACTGCCTGAATCACTCGCTCGACCTTTTGGACGCTCGGCGCGCGCTCGAGCGGGTCGCGTCGACGCAGGAGATCGCGTACCACACGCCGTTGTAGCGCACGGGGCAACTGCTGCACGAAAGGCCGCTCCACGACCCATACGCCCTCGTGATCCTTCCGAATGTGCTCGGCGCACAGCGCTGCGGTCTGGACCTCGAGGTAGCCGTCGTCTTCCCGACAAAGATCAGCCAGCCGGCACAGCGCCCGGACGCCCGATGGATGGAGGCGTGTTATAACTGGTACAAGTTCCTGCCTGATCCGGTTCCGTGTATAGGCCGGTGTCGCATTACTGGAATCTTCACGATAGGCGAGCCCTGCGCCGGCCAGATAATCCAACACCTGGCGGCGAGAGCAGTCATACAAGGGACGAACGATCTTGCCCTCGCGGCTCACCGGCATTCCGGAGAGGCCTCTCAGACCGGCACCGCGCAGCATCCATAACAACACGGTTTCCGCCTGGTCGTCGGCCGTATGTCCTACCGCAATACGGTCCGCTCCGCCCTCCTCCGCCATGGTGGTCAGGGCGCGGTACCGAAGGTCCCGAGCAGCCGCTTGCAAGGAGGTGCCACGTGCACGGCTCCGTACATCTAATGCCATCACGGACAACGGCACGTCCAAGACGTGGCACAGTGCGCGCACAAACTGTTCGTCTTGATCGGACTCCCGGCCCCGAAGGCCGTAATTGAAATGCGCCGCTTTCAGAGAAAAGTGCCAGGATCGAGACAGGCGATGCAGTACCGACAGCAAGGCCACGGAATCCGGTCCACCCGAGATGCCGATTAGCACGTGTTGTCCTGGTTCGACGAGCCGGTTTGATCGGATCGTCCTGATGACCCGATGGAGCAATGCGGGCCAGCCCCGTTGACTCGACTGGTTTGGAGTGGTGGACGCCGTCACGGTCATCCTTGACCTACCGTCTCGTGATGCTGACGCAAGATGGCCTGGGCTCGGTCCACATCGACGGCAATCTGCCGAGTTAACGCCGCGGCATCGGGAAACTCCACGTCTCCGCGCAGTGCCTCCACAAATTCCACCGTTATCGCACGATCATACAGCTCGTAGGTGCCCTGCAAGAAATACACTTCGAGCAAGCGCTCTCCGGCCTCGAACGTAGGTCTGGTTCCGATGTAGGCGACGGAATCATGAGGCCGCCCATCCAGTATCGTCACTGTCGCATAGACGCCGTCGGGAGGAACGACTCGATCGGGGGGCAGGCGAAGATTGGCCGTGGGCCACCCGAGCGTGTGTCCGCGCTGCGCCCCGTGAGACACGACGCCGCCAATCGCATACTGGCGTCCTAACAAAAGGGCGGCCTGCCGCACATCGCCCTGTTGTATGAGTTGCCGTATGCGGGTTGAGCTGACGACTCCTCCGCTACGCACAAGCGGACTGAGCGGATGCACGGCAAATCCGAAGCGCCTGCCGAAGGCGGACAAGTCGGCAATGCGGCCGGCCCGTTGATGCCCGAACGCAAAATGCTGCCCGACATACAGCTCTTTGAGCCGAAGGCCTCGCGACAGGACGCCTTCGGCGAAGTCCAGAGGAGACAGCTCCGCAAACTCTTTCGTAAAGTCGAGATAGACGACTTCATCGATTCCCGCTTCTTCACACCGCTTCAGCTTCTCAGCCGGGCTGGTCAAAAACCGGAGGTCCACGTGGGGGGCCAGGATCTTAATCGGATGGGGATCGAACGTCAGTACAAGTGCAGTGCCCCCGGCCTTCCGTGCGGTGTCCACGACCAGTTGGAGGAGCGACCGATGCCCGACATGATGGCCGTCAAAGTTCCCGATGGTGGCCACCGGATACGGTCGTTCCGCACCGTCCAGGTATCCCCGAGTGACCTTCATGCGATGATCAATGCAGCAGCCGGACGGCGTCTTTGGCGAAGTACGACAAGATCAGGTCCGCCCCAGCCCGTTTGATGGCCAGCAGGGATTCCATCATCGCGCGCGACTCGTCCAGCCACCCGGCTTTCGCGGCCGCTTTGATCATGCTGTATTCCCCGCTCACCTGGTAGGCGGCGAGCGGCAAGAGCGTCCGGCTTCGCGCGGCCGCAATAATGTCCAGATAGGGCAAGGCGGGCTTCACCATAACGATGTCCGCCCCTTCCTCAATATCGAGATCAATCTCGCGCAGGGCCTCTCGCGCGTTGGCGGGGTCCATTTGATACGACTGCCGGTCTCCAAATTGAGGGCTCGAGAAAGCTGCATCACGAAACGGCGCATAGAAGCAGGACGAAAACTTTGCGGCATACGCCATGATTGGCAGATCAGGGAATCCGGCCTGATCCAACTCCTGCCGGATGGCGGAGACGCGACCGTCCATCATGTCGGAGGGCGCCACCATGTCGGCGCCGGCTTCGGCATGTGTGCGAGCCATGATGCGTAAGCAGTGGAGTGTCTCATCGTTGACGATCCGGCCATCCCGCACGATGCCGCAGTGGCCATGACTCGTGTATTCGTCAATGCAGACGTCCGTGATCACGGTTAATCCGGGGACATGGTCTTTCACCGCTTTGATGGCCCGTTGGACGATCCCGTCGGGATCCCATCCGGCACTGCCGCGCTCGTCTTTGTGAGCCGGGATGCCGAATAAAATAATGGCCGGAATCCCAAGGGCCTTCACCTCCCCTGCTTCCTTAATCAACAGGTCGACGGACAAACGGCACTGGCCGGGCATCGAGGCGATTTCCTCCCGTCGATCCCGTCCCTCGACCACGAATATCGGATAAATGAAGTCGGCGGGTGACAGTGCGGTTTCGCGCACCATCCGCCTGAGCGATTCGTGTTGCCGCAAGCGCCGGAGTCGCTGAATCGGAAAGGCCATCGCGGTTTACTTCCTCGGAAGGTTGGTCAAGAAGACGACGAGATCGCGGACCGAAATGACGCCGACCAATTTGCCGTCCCGCGACACCCCCAGGTGTCGGACGTGCGCCTGGGCCATGAGATCGTTCGCGTCCAGTAAGGTCTTGTTCTCTTCGATGGTCATGATGGGCGCCGACATGATTTGCTCCACTGTCGTTTTTGTTGCATCGGCACCGGCCGCGACGACCCGACGCATCATATCCGTGTCCGTCAAGATCCCGATAATTTCCCGTTCATTCGTTACAAACAAACTGCCGATGCCCCGATCGCGCATGATCCGCGCCGCCGTCTGTGCATCTGTATCGCGAGGAACCGTCACGAATTTCTCTCGTGGAATCATGAACGACTTCACCGGCACCATGGAAACCTCCCTTGCGTGTCAACGGACCCCCAACCACCTACGGCCTTGTGCTCACCCCCACCTGGTCCTGACTGTAGTACCGGGCGATAGCCGCGGTCAGCGCAGGCACGGTATTCTCTCTCGATAAGATCGCGACCGTCAAACCATATTCTTCAGCGGTCTTGGCCGTAATGGGACCGATGCAGGCGATCGCCACAGACGTCAACAGATCTTTCGCCGCCTCCGGCCCCCCGAGCAACTGAACAAAATTTCGCACGGTGGACGAACTCGTAAACGCCACCACGTGAATATCCCGCTCCAAGAGCTGTTGGCGCCAACGTGTTCCTTCCACCTTCGGAACGATGGTGCGGTACACCGAAACCACATCGACTGAAGCGCCCCGTGCGCGCAGCTCTTCCGGCAGTATCTCGCGAGCGACTTCGGCACGTGGAATCAGTACGCGGGTGCCCTGTAACGAATGGCCGGCGAGCGCGGCCAAAACCCCTTCGGCTTGATACTCGTCCGGAATCAGATCGGCCTTTATTCCAAAGCGTTCAAGCTCTTCGGCGGTCCGCGGACCGATACAGCAGATCGTCAGTCCCGCCAGACACCGCGCATCGAGCCCTCGTTGTCTCAGTCGCGTCATGAACCGGCTCACGCCGTTCACGCTCGTGAAGATGATCCAGCGATACGAGTCAATCTCGACTAAGGCCCGATCTGCGGGCCCCCAATCCGTCGGCTGAGCAATTTCAATGGTCGGCGCCTCAACCGGCTCTGCCCCGTACGAGGCCAGCAGGCCCGCCATCTCCGACGCCTGCTCCTTCGCCCGTGTCATCAATACCCGCTTGCCGAACAGAGGACGCTGTTCAAACCAATTGAGCTGTGTGCGAAGCCGAACCACTTCGCCCACCACGATGACGGTCGGTGGTTCTAATCTCGCCACCTCCGCCTTTTCCGCAATATCCGACAGGGTCCCCACCACGGTCTGTTGGACGGCCCTCGTCCCCCAGCGGACGATGGCCACCGGCGTGGTGTCCGCGCGGCCTTCCGTCAATAGGTTCGATACGATCGCTCGAAGGTTCTTCATGCCCATCAAGAACACAAGTGTGCCATGGCTGCTGGCTAGTTTCGGCCATTCGAGTGCTGGGGCCGGCTTGTCAGGATCCTCATGGCCCGTGACGAACGTGACCGTTGAAGCCATCGTGCGGTGCGTCACAGGAATGCCGGCGTACGCCGGCGCCGCAATGGCCGCCGTCACACCGGGGACGACTTCGAATTCAATGCCGGCGGCCGCCAGCACTTCCGCTTCTTCACCGCCCCGCCCAAAGACAAACGGATCGCCACCTTTTAGTCTGACCACGAACTTGCCTTGACGGGCACGGTCAACGAGCAGGCGATTGATCTCGTCTTGCGCAGGATACTTGCCCTTGCCCCTGCGTCCGACATAGATACGCTCCGCCTGCTCCGCTGCATAGGAGAGCAACGCCGGATTCGCGAGGTAGTCATACAACACGACATCCGCTCGCTCTAAACATTCCCGCCCACGGAGCGTCAAGAGCTTTGGATCGCCGGGCCCCGCACCGACCAGATAGACTCTGCCCGTCCTGGGGCGTTCGGTCATGACGCCGTCCCGTAGATGTCACTGAGCACACGATCAGCGCCCTTGGCCAGCAGCCGTTCAGCGAGTTCGACGCCAAGCGAATATGCATCCCGGCCGCTCCCGTGCACCTGGTCTCTGATAACCGTTTTTCCGTCGACGCTCGCGACTAACCCTTCGAGCCGCAGTCCTCCATCCAATAAGATGCCATGCGCCCCGATCGGCACCTGACAGCCACCTTCCAACCGATGCAGCAGAGCCCGCTCCGCGGTGACCGTCGTTGCCGTCGCCACATCGTTGAGGCGATTGAGCACCGAGCGTACGAACTGATCACCACTGCGTCCCTCGATGCCTAATGCCCCCTGGCCAATAGCCGGCAGACAAACGGAAGGATCAAGGTATTCCGTGATTTCATGGGCCCAGGCCAACCGGCGCAACCCCGCTGCGGCCAGCACGATGGCATCAAACTGCCCGTCTCTCAACTTCTTCAGGCGTGTATCGAGATTGCCGCGCAGCATCTCGATCCGGAGATCCGGCCGCGCATGGAGCAACTGCGACTGCCGGCGGAGGCTGCTCGTACCGATGCAGGCTCCACGGTGCAGATCGGCAAAACGCACCCCATTGCGGCTGATCAGCGCATCGCGCGGATCCTCTCGCGGGGGAACACAGAGAATTTCCAGGCCCTTCGGCAACTGAGCGGGGACATCCTTCATGCTATGCACCGCCAGATCGATATCGCCGGCCATCAGCGCTTCCTCAATCTCTTTGACGAAGAGCCCTTTGCCGCCGATCTTGGCCAACGGCACATCGACAATCTTGTCGCCGGAAGTCTGGATCTTTTGCATCCTGACCCGGACCTCGGGAGCGACGGCCTCGATCCGAGAACTAAACCACTCACTCTGTTGGAGCGCCAGCTTGCTGCCCCTTGTGCCGAGCACAAGAACAGGACGCTGACCGGTCGGTAACGACACGTTATTCCTTCCTGCGCCGCACAAAGGTCTCCGCATGGGACGGAGCCTGATCCGTTGAAGCTAACGGCGTAAGACAGCGGGCGGGATTCGCGGGGTCCTGGCCCACCGTGTCGCCGGAGCCTGACGGCTGATCGAGATCAAAGAATCTCCGGGCGGCTTCCACGAACGCCGCTCCGCTGTCCGAATTGACCTCTGACTTCAGCGTGACCAAGGTGCTGTGGATCAATTTATTGACGATGGAGGACGCCATTCCTTCCACCATGTTCCGGTCTTGGGGAGATAGATGGGCGAGCCGGCCTAGAGCCTTTTCGAGTTCCGCCCGCTTAATCTCATCCACACGGCTCCGCAACGCCACGATTGTGGGTGTGACCTCCAAGGACTTCATCCACTCCCGCAGCATCATCACTTCTTCAGCCACCATACGCTCGGCCTTCTCGGCTTCCTGTAATCGCTCCGCCCGGTTTTGCTCGACCCGATGTTTAAGGTCGTCAATGTCGAACAGAAATGCGTTGTCCACATGCCGGACGGAGGGGTCGATATTCCGCGGGACCGAAATGTCGATGAGGAACATCGGACGGTTCCCGCGTTCCTTAACCGCACGATGCACGTCTTCAGACCCGACCAAGTAGTGTGCCGCTCCAGTAGAAACCAGTACGATATCCGCGAATGCCATCTCTTCCTTGAATTGATCGAAGGGCACCGGGGTCCCTCCAAACTTATCGGCCAGGTCGATCGCATGCTGGGGAGTCCGAGTGGTGATCCTGACATGCCGTACGCCTTGGGCAATGAGATGCCGGGCCGCCAGCTTGGCCATTTCGCCGGCACCCACAAGCAATACCGTCTTCTCCTCCAAATTGGAAAAGATCTTCTTGGCTAGTTCCACGGCCGCATAACTGACGGACACCGCCATTTCGGCAATTTTGGTCTCCGTGCGGACCCGTTTGGCGACCGAAATAGCCTTCTTGACCACCTTGTTCATGATCACGCCGGTGCTCTTGTGGGCCAGCGCCACTTCGAATGCGTCTTTGAGCTGACCGAGAATCTGCGACTCGCCGATGATCATCGAGTCGAGACTCGCGGCAACCCGAAATAGGTGGGAAATCGCGCGATCGCCGGTATGCCAATAGAGATGCGGCGTCAACTGTTCAGACGACAACGCGAGATGAGTGTCAGCGAGAAACTCCTGAATACGACTGTAACCTGAATCAATGTCCTCTACGACCGAGTACACTTCGACACGGTTGCAGGTCGAGAGCAAGATACCTTCTTTCACACCTGGATAGGAACGTAAGCGGTTCAACGCTTCGCCTAAACGACTTTCCGGCACGGCGAGTTTCTCACGAACTTCCACCGGGGCGCTTTTGTGGCTGAGGCCCACGACAATTAAGTGCATATCAGGACAGCACTCCCTGGCCTTTCAGCACGACCCCCACCAGCGTCAAGATGACACAGGCGAATCCGATCACCGTAAGATAGGCCGCGCGCTTGGCACGCCACCCAACCGTCAAACGTCCCAGCAAAACAACAAAATAGAAGAGCCAGGTGATGAGCGCCCCGGTCTGCTCAGGATTCCACGTGACATAGGAGCCACGGGCGAATTCGGCCGAAATAGCGCCAGTGACAATTCCCAGCGTTAGGAGGGGGAACCCCATCACGATCGATTGCTGGTTGAGATGATCGAGAAAATCCAGCGCCGGAAGCTTAGTGTAGAGAACATTAAAGCGTTTCGACTTGAGAAGGCGATCTTGAATCAGATACATCACCCCTGCGACGAAGGCGACGGCGAAACCGACGGTCCCGAGCATGCTGAGCGTGACATGGACCCAGAGCGTCTTAAATACCGGTCCCAGCGTCGGAACGGTCACCGGAAGCGCCGCCGCCGACACCAAGGAGACCAAGGCCAGCGGTACCATAAAGGATCCCAGGACGTGGATCCGATGGCGAAACTCCACCACCAGAAAGACCAGGATAAGCATCCAGGAGAAGAACGACAGCGCCTCATGAAAACTGGGCGGGGCAGTGGTCAACATGGTACGGGCGACGAGCGCCAATGTGTGGGAGACGAACCCGACGGCCGTGATGGCCAATGAAATCTTCGTCAGCGCCTCGGAACGCCGTAGCACGCAGGCGAGAAACGACACCGTGGCCGCAAAATACAGCGCCATGGTAATCATGAAACAGACTGCAGCCATAGGGGGAAACCCCGCTTAGAAATCGTTGCTGGCGAACGGGCGCAAAATTATATCGATGCGGAGAGAACGGAGTCAACAAAACGCCCAGCCGGCAGCGCAATTCCGCAGCGGGAAGTCGCGACGGGGCACGCTCTATGTCATCTGCGTCCCGATCGGACATCCGGACGATATCACACTCCGCGGGCTGCGCGTCCTACGAGAAGTCAGTCTCATTGCCTCAGAAGACCCTGCCTCGACTCAACGACTCCTGAACGAACATGCCATCGAAGGCACGGTGACGAGCTATGGTCCTCGCAATATTGAAGAGAAGGTCGCCGTGCTCATCGATCGTCTGCTCAATGGAGCGGACGTCGCCCTAGTCTCGGATAGCGGGGCCCCCGTGATTGCCGATCCCGGCCATCGGCTCATCTCCGCAGCGCACGGTCACGGAATCCGCGTGCGCTCCAGTCCGGGCGCCTCGGCCGTGACCGCAGCCCTCTCCGTCTCCGGATTTTCAGGAGACTCGTTTTTTTTCTCGGGGGTCTTGCCTGAGACGCGATCGGTACTGAAACAGCAGCTGCCTCGCTTATTGATACGCCGCGAACAGACCGTCGCGTTCTGCGCAGTCCGCTCGCTGACGCTTATCCTCGATCTGATGAAGTGCCTCGCTCCTCGTCGGACCATAGCCCTCGCCTGTGATCTCACGAAACCGAACGAGATGGTGATCCGTGGGACAGCGCACCAAGTACTGAAGGTACTGGCAGAGCGACCCGCCATTCAGGATGTCACGCTGATACTTTCAAGCAGAACCGGGCGGGCCAGCGGCGAAAAAGATGATGCGAATGATGCGAATAAGAACTAATCATTGTCCTCTCGGCGAATGAGCACACGATAGACTCGTTCAAACCGCTCCTGCGCGAGCACGGTATGCCCTTCATTTTCTACGCTGCGTGGAACATTGCGAATCGGATCGCCTTCATCGAGCAGGACTGACAACACTTGTCCCGGCTCCATGGTTTCGAGCTTGAGCTTTGTCTTCACAAAATTGTAGGGACAAATGACACCTCGAAGATCGAGGTCCGCGTCCGACGCCGTGAACATTTCATCTCTTTCCTCAGCCATCTTGCTGCAACCTTTCACCACAGAGCCAAGGCAACATTAAGACCGTTCGCTAGGCCGAATAAAAAAGGGGCAGCCGAAGCTGCCCCTTTCTAAGCCATCAACCGTGAATGCGCTTACTGCAAGCCCTTCACAAGGTTGGGTTTCGACGTATCGGTGCCATAGTCTGATTTGTTTTGGGTCTGATATCCCCACCCTGGCTGCGGTTCGCAATTCCAGCAAGGCGCGGCACCGGTGAACTCGCCGACGGTCGTATCAACGGTTCCTCCGACTTTTCCGGGAAGCACGGCACCTGCCACACCACCGGTGGTGCTGCCACTGTTGGTCTCGATCGCGCGCTCAGTCATCGGGTTGGGCCGTTGTCCCAGTCCGCCGAAGCCGGCCAGCTTCTCGTTGCCACGAAGCACGGTCACTTCACGCACGATCTTACGACCCGTTCCAAAAGGTTGGTTCGTAGAGGTCTCTTCAATGGCCTGGACGGTGACGTCGTCTCCGGACTCAAGGATCCGGATTTGGTCCATGTTGGTTCTGTCATCGAAGTATACCGTGCGATAGTTCATCGCACCGCCGCCCGCACGACCTTCATCATGAGAACTGCCTCCGCTCTCAAGATGCATCTTCTTTCCAGGAAGATCGATGCCGATCACTCGACCGTACACCGTCTCCGCTTGAGACAGCCGATCCAGGAACGCACTGCGGTCAAACGCCTGAGTCCGACCCGGGCTCCCAGACACATCGCCGACTCCGGTGCCCACGCCGAGCGATGAACCAGATGCACCCTGCTGCAAACGCTCTTGAGCGACTGCAACACTCACAGAGCCGACAAAAACAATTGTGGCTCCTAGCGCCAACACCTTACGCATGTGCTGCCTCCTTGTGAGTTAATAGATAATGTGAAGAGATGATGACCAACAAGATTCCTTTGCCCGATGACCACATGAGTCAAATTTAATACGACGGCGGAACTATAGGCGAATGATAATAACCTGTCAAGACCGTTTTCCGATAGCTAGGGTTTCCCGCCGGCCCACCACCACTATTAGCTGTGTACATGCAGTCTCGTCCGGTGGTGCCCAGAGGGAGGGTCGAACTCCCACTCTCTTGCGAGAACCGGATTTTGAGTCCGGCGCGTCTGCCAGTTCCGCCATCCGGGCAGCCAAACAGAGCTTTTATTTCTAGCATGAAGTGTCAGTCCGGTCAATCGCATGACCAGCCCTTTTCTTCGTCTGAAGGCCTCTGCTAGAATGCCCCTCGCCTATTGGAACAGGCAAATCGCATCTCGCATTATAAGGAGCGTCTATAAAATGGCAGACGTCGCATGTGTCACCTGTGGACAGACCGGGGAGGCGATCACCACTCCATTGTTTCTCGGCAAGCTCGAAACCGAGATCAAATCCAAAGTGTGTATCGCATGCTGGAAAAAATGGGAGGGCATGCGCGTCATGGTTATTAACGAATACCAGGTCAATCTGGGAGAGGAAAGCGGGCGGGAACTCGTCCGGAAGCAGATGAAAGCGTTCTTGAAACTCGGCGAGCAGGCCGACACATCGAAAGTTGCAGAGAACTATCGCCCGCCGGCGACGTGATCGCGCTCCCCCCACGCCTCCCATGACTGCGTGAGATCGAAATCCCTATGCTGTCGCTGCCTTCGTTGACACTGCCAATTCTGAAATGATACAGTGCCTCTCCTTGGCCGCCCTCTCTCCGCTTAATCGCTGAAGATTGCGAAGGTCGGGAAAAATCTACCAATGATTACGCAGATGCAGGTGAAGGGGTTGATGTTCGACCCCTACAACAACGCCTATATTGTGATTCTCCGAGACGAAGATCAGGCTGAGATGTTGCCCATATGGGTCGGTAAGTCCGAAGCCGGCTCCATCAGCCTGGCGCTGGAGAACGTCTCACCTCCTCGTCCGATGACCCATGATTTCATGAAGGCTTGTCTCGATGCCTTCAATGCGAAAGTCATCAGCGTAGTCATTACAGATCTGAGCGAGAACACGTATTTTGCAAAGATCCACTTGATGTACGAAGATTCGGAGTACACGGTGGACTCCCGGCCGAGCGATGCCATCGCCCTCGCGATTCGATCACAAGCGCCGATTTTTGCAAGCGACACGGTAATTCGGAAGCAGAGCACCGAAGAGCTTGAGCAATGGCTCGAGAACTTGAAGCCGGAAGATTTTGGCAAGCTGGACTCGTGAAAGGGAATTGATGCCAGAGCATAGCCCTAGTCCGGCAGAGACCTTAATTGAATTGAACGTGAACCGTGTGGTCGACGATACGAACACGGACACGAGGATCATCGTGCTGACTCGTGCGGATGGACGTCCGGAAACGTTCATGATATGGGTTGGCGCGTCCGAAGGCGAATCGATCCGTCGTGCGTTAGATACCACGGTCACCCCACGGCCCATGAGTCATGATCTCATTAAGAGCTTCGGAGAACATTTCGGCATCAAGACCCAGCGCGTCGTCCTGACTGATGTCAAAAGCAGCACGTACTATGATTCCGTCTTTCTAGAAAGCAAAGGTGACGTGCGAACCATTGACTCCAGGCCCAGCGACGCCATAGCATTGGCGCTCCGCACACACGCGCCAATCTATGCCACGCAAGACGTATGGAAGCGACGAAGCGGTCAGAACCTGGATGCCTGGCTCACAAAGCTTGAGACCAAAGACATCGGGACGCAAGAAGTATAGATCACGCGTGTGATGGAAGCCTTTACTGTCGCGAGGAATAGGACAATGATGACAACGTATCTCGAGAAACCAGCAGATGTGAAAGAAACGTGGCACCTGGTCAACGCCGAAGGTAAGACTCTTGGACGTCTGGCGGCACGCGTGGCCGGCGTGCTTCGAGGGAAACACCGTCCGACGTTTACTCCCAACGTGGATATGGGGGACCATGTCGTCATCGTGAATGCCGAGAAGATTCATCTCTCCGGCACCAAAATGGAGGACAAACTGTATCGGAGCCATAGCGGCTACCCGGGAGGGTTAAAAACCACGACTGCCAAGCACCTGTTCAAGAAAGATCCGACACAGTTACTCGTGAAAGCTATAGAAGGCATGCTGCCCAAGAATCCTCTCGGCAATCACATGGCAAAAAAACTTCGTGTGTACGTTGGCCCCGACCATCCCCATCAGGCACAACGCCCGGAACCAATTTCTCTCTAGACCACTATCTCAGCATTGAAGGAGGCGTAGTCGCATGGCAGCGGTCACACAGTACGCAACGGGTCGAAGAAAGTGCGCGATAGCAAGAGCGTGGGTAACGGGAACAGCCGGTGATATTACCGTCAATGAACGGCCGCTTGAAAAGGCTTTTCCCCGTCTTACTCTCAGACAGATCATCCAACTGCCGCTTGAGATGGCCGGCGCCACAGGCAAGTACTCGATTAAGGCCACCGTCTACGGTGGCGGACCGACCGGCCAGGCCGGTGCCTTGCGTCACGCGATCGCGCGTGCCCTCGTCACCATGAGCCCAGCGTTACGCACCCCATTAAAGAAAGAAGGCTTGCTCACCCGTGACTCACGCGTGAAGGAACGAAAAAAATACGGACAGAAGGGCGCTCGGAAACGGTTCCAATACTCCAAGCGCTAAGCCGCAGGAGCCATAGTATAGAAAGGGAAGGCTCCGGAGCCTTCCCTTTTTTATGCCTACTCCATGCATCAGAGATTCAGACAGGGTCTTCGAGGCACGTCATGAAGAAGTTCC
>JACVSD010000141.1 GCA_014534095.1 Nitrospiraceae bacterium | reverse complement strand
TCCCACAACATCCACAGTCACCGCGGTGAGATGCTCCGATAGGACGGCTTGCAGCCCGCGCAGGTCATCATGATCATTGGTAAAAATGCCTTTTTAGGAAAAGAAGGCCGGTACGGACAAAACACCTTGGCCAGAAGAGTCTTGGACGGCAGAAGCACGCTTCCTAGTATTCTCAACAATATCATTTTGATTAGGACTCGACCTGCCCTACTAAGTGATAGATCTGCGTCGGACTTTGCGCTAGACTGGCCAGATTCGATCCCACTCCCAAACAGCAGAAGCTGTCAGCACCCGGAGAATCGAGATGAGTGAATCCAATTCCAGCAAAACGGAGCCACCTCCACCTCATGCGCAGCTTGTCGAGATGGCAACGGCGCATTGGGTATCGCACATTGTGTACGTCGCCGCCAAGCTCGGCTTGGCCGATCACCTACTGCAGGGACCAAAGCGCACGGACGAACTCGCTGGCCCCACGAACACCAATGGCCCGTCCCTCTATCGTTTCATGCGAACGCTCGCTCACCTGGGTATCGTGACCAAGGACGGGCACGCCGGTTCGCCTTGACACCACTTGGTCACGCGCTGAGAATTGGTGCTCCGGGCGCAGCGCGGGCGGCAATCCTGACGCTGGCGGCTCCGTGGATGATGAGGGGATGGGAACGCTTGCTCGATTCGGTCCAGACCGGGAAGCCCGGGTTGCAACAGGCTGTGGGTATGCCCCTCTTCGACTGGCTGACAAAGCATCCGGAGGAGGCCTCTCTCTTCAGCGAAACGATGGTGAGTTTCCACGGAGCCGAACCGGCCGCCGTGGCGGCGGCTTACGACTTCTCCGGTGCAAAAATCATTGTCGATGTGGGAGGAGCGACGGGGAATCTCTTAACGGCAATTTTGGGTAAGTATCCCGCATGTCGCGGTATCTTGTATGACCTCGGGCATGTCGTGCGCGACGCTCCTGCGCTCATTCAAGCACGGGGGATGGCGGACCGTGTGACCATTGAAGCCGGTAGCTTCTTCGAGCGAGTGCCCGACAGGGGCGATATTTATGTGCTCTCGCACATCATCCACGATTGGACGGAAGATCAGTGTATGACGATCCTCACGCACTGTCGGCGAGCGATGCGGCCCGACAGTCGATTGTTGATTATCGAAATGGTGCTTCCAGCCGGCAATACTCCCCACCCGGGTAAAATGCTCGACATGATGATGCTCGTCGGACCGGGAGGGCAAGAGCGGACGCAACAGGAGTACGGCACGCTGCTCGATAACGCAGGGTTTCGCCTCAGACGGGTGGTGCCCACTGACTCCCCCGTAAGCCTCGTCGAAGCCGTTCTTGTGTAATCATTTTTTAAAGGGACGGAACCGGATGGTTGGCCGATGAGTTGGTCTCCAAGCTAACACTCTGCCACGACCCGAAAATAAGTCCCCTCCGCCCCGGCAGCCCATGCGATCAATTCGGCTGTGGCGAGCATCCGCATGTCTCCTTTCCTCAGACGGTTTCGTCAACTGGTCGGGAAGATTGGGTGGTAGTACATTTTGCAGGTAGAGTCATATGTACTTACATTCACTGTAACCTGAACCTCGTTTTGGAATGGGCAATCAGAACATTCAATACGATAGGAGCCATACAACGACATCTCCGTACTCTGGTGTTAGGTCAGATGTACAGTGCGATAAAGGACTATATCGAGAAAAGAAATCGCATGGAGGAAGTTAAAAAGGAGTTGGCGAAAATGGAGCAAAGGGTAGATCGACTACTTCAGGAATTAAGACCTGAGATTTTGCATGCTAAGTAGATCACATCATTAATGATTCGCGAAACAAGATAAATCAAAATGTACTACTTCCGGGACGTTGTCCGCCGATGGAGCAGTGAAGGTGTTCGACATCAAATCAAAGACATGCTAAGTCTGTCGCCACGATGAAGGCGTCGCGTCCGTCCGGCTCGTCGACCATCCGCTTTGCCGTGGACGACGTGCCTCCGCACCTGCTTGCCGCCGGGCTCGGTCTGCAGGTCGTCATGCTCATCATCGCCAGCATCGCGCTCACGCCCATCGTTGTGTTGCGCGCGGCCGGCGTCGACATCGAGCGTGCCTCCTGGGCCATCTTTGCCGCCCTGCTCGTCAGCGGCCTCACTACCATGCTGCAAGCCCGTCCGCTGGGTCGGTTCGGGGCGGGCTACGTCCTGTTCATGGGAACCTCCGGCGCCTTCATCGCCGTGGGGATCTCGGCGGTCATTGATGGAGGGCTTCCGCTCCTGATGACGCTGGTCGTCGTCTCGTCGCTGTTTCAATTTTATTTTGCGGGCCGGCTCTCGACGCTTCGTCGGATCGTGACCCCGACGGTCGGCGGAACGGTCATCATGCTGATCGCAGTGAGCGTCTTTCCGATCGCCTTTGGGCTGCTGAACAAGGTGCCGGAGTCGCTCCGCGCCGTGCCCTCCGCTGCACCGATCACCGCGGCCACGACCTTCGCCGTGATCATCGGCATCGCGCTCTTTGGGACGCGCACCCTCCGGTTATGGGCGCCCCTCATCGGCATCCTGGTTGGATGCGCTGTCGCCGGGTGGTTTGGGATGATCGATCTCGCGCACGTCAGAGCGCAGCCTTGGATCGGCCTCCCGGGCTCGTCATGGCCGGGCTTGGCCATTTCATTCGATAGCCGCTTTTGGATGCTCTTGCCCGCGTTCGTCATCGTGACGATCGTCGATTTGATCGAGACCTACGGCGACGGCATCGCCATCCAACGAGTGTCGCATCGTCGTGACCGCGCGGTCGATTTTCGGTCGGTGCAGGGGGCCATGTATGCAGACGGGCTGGGGAATGTCCTCTCCGGTTTCGCCGGCACGATGCCGACCACGACCTATGCGACGAGTATCGCCGTCGTCGAAATTACTGGCGTGGCGGCCTCCCGCGTCTCCCAGTACGGCGGCGCCTTTCTCGCCCTCATCGCCTTCTCGCCCAAAATCGCAAGCCTGCTACTCGCAGTCCCCGATCCGGTCGCCGGCGGCTACATCATGCTTCTGCTCATCCTGCTGTTCGGCCAGGGCATCGGCCTGGTGGTCGAGAACGGCCTGACCTATGAAAATGGACTGATCGTAGGCGTCGCCTTCTGGCTGGGGACGGGCTTTGAGAACCAGCAGATGTTTCAGGATCAATTGCCGCAGTGGGCCCGCACGCTGTTGAACAGCGGCGTGACCTCGGGGGGACTCATTGCGGTGGCCCTGATGCTATTGGTCGCGGCGCGCGATCGCTCGCAGAACCGGCTGTCGCTGCAGCCCGACGTCACCTCGATCCGTCTCGCAC
>JACVSD010000165.1 GCA_014534095.1 Nitrospiraceae bacterium | reverse complement strand
GCCGACGCCCTGCATTGTCAAAAAAACCTTTGAAGCAGCCCGCGACAGCGGCAACGCGCTGCTCGCCCAAGTCAAGGCCAACCAGCCAACCTTGCTTGTCACGCTCCAGGCCATCGCCGCCGACCAGCCGCCGGTCGAGTGCTTCGAGAGCGTTGATCCCAAGGGTCACGGCCGTCATGAAACCCGTCTGGTCGAGACTTTCGACGTCACCGGCAAGCTCGACGCCGAGTGGGACGGCCTGATCGTCCAAGCCGCCCGCGTCAGCCGCCTGACTTGGCACAAGAACACCAGGTCCGGGTTGTGGCGCGCCACCGAGGAGGTTTCCTTCTACGCCTGCCAGATCGCCCTCGGTGCCGAGGCCTTCGGCCAGGCAGTCCGAAACCACTGGGGCATTGAAAATCGCAGCCATTACGTCCGCGACGTCACCTTCGGCGAAGACAAAAGCCGGACCCGCATCAAGCCCGTACACTTTGCCCGTTTCCGCCGCTTCGCCATCAACATCCTGCGCGCCAACGGCGTCAAAAACATTGCCCGCGAACTCTATCTCAACGCCCTTAACTTCAACAACGCGCTCGCATATCGCTTCTCATAGGGAGAACTGAACAGCCCTGCAATGCAGCAACGAGGCTGGGGTTCAGTTCATCAGGCGTCGCAGCAACCGCTTCATGTGATCTATCCGCAGGATGATCGGCTTTCATTTGCATTTCCATCGTCCCCTTCCGGAATTTGCTTTGCAGTTGCGATTTCGATTACTGCTCGTTTGATGGCCGTCCCGTCAATGCATCCGCATAGTCTAGTTCTGAGTTCTAACCTTCTCGATTTCGGCATAGGTGCGTTTGACCAGGTCTTCACCGATGGTTTTTCTATGCTTCTCGACCACCGGCTGAAGGCTCTCCTTCATCTTGGCGACTTCCTGAGGATCAAGCTCGTTCAACTGCATTCCTTTGGCCTTGAGATCCTCAACTATCTTGGCGTTCGTTTCCCGGCTGAATTTCCGCTGGTAGTCACGTGCTTCAGTGCAGGACTCCTGAAGAACCGCTTTTTCATCAGCGGAGAGCCCGTCCCAGAACTTCTTGCTCACCATGACCACAAATGGAGCATAGGAGTGCTTGGTGACGCTCAGATATTTCTGAACCTCGTCGAACTTGCTCGCATGGATGATGGCGTAGGGATTCTCCTGCGCATCGACCGCCTTCATCTCCAAAGCGGTAAAGAGTTCGCTGAAGGACATCGGCACAGCGTTCGCGCCCAGAGTGTTGAACGAGTCGATGTAAACCGGACTCGGCATCGTCCGGATTTTGATGCCCTGGAGATCCTCGCCCTTGGTGATTGGATGCTTGCTGTTGGTCACGTGACGGAACCCGTTTTCCCAGAAGCAAAGCCCAATGACATTGCTGGCGGTGAGTTTGTCGAGCAGTTCCTTTCCCACCGGCCCATCGAGCACCGCGTCCGCCTCCTTCTCGTTGGCGAAAAGAAATGGCAGATCGAACAGCGCGAACTCTTTGACGTTGGAGACCACCGCTGCCGAAGACGGGATGACCATCTGCTGAACATTGCCGATGGTCGCCGAGATCATCTGCGTTTCAGAGCCAAGGACGTTGGCGGCAAAGCCCTTCACCTTGATCTTACCGCCGCTCTTCTCACTGACGAGTTGAGCGAATTTGTTCACCCCCTGCCCAAGAGGGTGCTCCTCGGGAATGCCGTACCCGAGCTTGATAGTGCGCTCCTTGATATCGGCGGCGCTGACACTCGCCGTCAGGAGCATGGCTGGAACGCTCAAGCCCATGATCAAACATCTGATGGACTTCTTCACGGTCGTTTCCCTGGTCTTCATGGGAGTTTCCTTCCTGTTGCGGTTTCTTCCGCCCTTCCAGGCGGTTTCGCGGACGACAAACCCTCTTAGCGCCCGGACTGTTACCGCCCGGACTGGCGATCGGGTCCGGAGGGAATGCGCGGCAGAACCCGCTCCACATCCTGGTCGGCGGTCGGCTGATCCCTCGCGTCCGCCGGACGCGCCGCGTCGTGCCCATCAAGCACGACGGCGACCGCTTCGGGGTCCATCTCCTGCGCTTGCGTGAGCAGCCGCTCAGCTTCCGCATTGTGGCCCGTGGCCTGTTCGTGAAGGCCTTGCTCGGCAAGCCTGCGGGCCTCCACCGCTTTATCGCCTTCCTGCTCGTTATCCGCCATGATACTCTCCCGTGCTGCTAAAGATCGCCAAGGCATTCATACCGTGGCGCCGATTTGCCAAGGTGCGAACTCGGCGGAACCGAAATCATACTGCTCGCTCTTCGTCCGCTCGCCGGACGCGACGAGCAGGATCAGATCGAAGATCCGCTGACCGGCCTGCTGCACATTTTCCTCACCGTCGATGATCGTGCCGCAGTTGACGTCCATGTCGTCCTCCATCCGCTGGTACAGCGGCGTGTTGGTCGCGATCTTGATCGACG
>JACVSD010000168.1 GCA_014534095.1 Nitrospiraceae bacterium | reverse complement strand
GACCTGGTTTTTGCGGGTTAGTGGGCCGTTGCGGCCGGGGGGGTCTTCACGGACTGCGGATCCTGGTGTCCGGCTTTCGCCCCGGTCCGCATGCGCACATGAACGTCGACCGGCTCTGAACCTACACTATCGGGAAAGGGAGGAAAGGGCTGCGCGTGCACCACCGCAAAGATCCCCGCCTCATCGATCTCTCGCGCTCCGGATCCCTTCTCGATCTCAATGAGCTGCGCACGACCGCTGGGATAGAGGCGAAACCGTACGCGAACGGTCTCACTCGAAGGCGACTGACGCACCCGCCGGGCAGCGCGGCTCCAGCTCCGGCTGACCAGTGAACTGATCTCACTCCAGTAAGCGGCACCTCGACCGGGTGATGGAAGCGGCATGAGGTCCTCCTCCATCATTGGGCCGCTCGCCATCGGCTTGACGTCGGGTTGCGCCTCCTCTGGAGGCACTCCTGCTCCATTCTCCGCGCCAGCGGGGGTACCCGTATCTTGCGGGTCTTTCGTATCGTTGACAGGACTCTGCTCGCCCAACGTCACATAGACGACGCGTGTCATGACCCGCTCCAATTGATCTTTCTGCGAACGAGCGAAGGTCACCTGAATGCGCGCAACTTTCGGAGCGACCGATAACTTCCCTTGAGGAATCGGCTCAAGACTGGCGGTCCCTTTGAGGACCATCGATTGGGTATCCGGTTCCAAGAACACGAGCTGCCGTTCGAAGTGAACCGACTCACAGATGGCGACCAGAGGAGCATGCCCCTGGACCACCCCACCCACGGCGATGGACAGTTCGACCGGCTGACCGACGGGGATCTCTCCGGAGGGGTCGGAATTGCCGAGGTCAAAGGTGACCCACCGTTTACCGACGGTTGTCTGGACGCTCGTAGAAGAGGAGGCTGCGAAGAGGAACGGCGGAAAGGCATGCCAACCAAGGAGAAGCCCGAGCAGACCGGCGCACACACACACCCGGTTGGTCGCTCGTGCCATGGAGCCATCCTACTCATCTCGTCGAAGCGGCTGCAACCGATTTTTTGACGTCGCTCCACGGATGATGGCGGACATCGGAATAGGCTAGAATGGCTCATGCGGGCGCTTGTCAAAACCACCGCCGGACCTGGTCTTGCCATGACCGGCTGGCCCGATCCCACTCCCGGCCCGCGAGACGTGGTCGTGAAAGTCGCCGCGACTTCGTTATGCGGGACAGATGCACATATCTACCGGTGGGACGACTGGGCCCAGCACCGAATCCGGCCGCCACGGATCATCGGTCACGAGCTGTGCGGTCATGTCGTGGAGGTGGGGTCTGACGTGTCCTCGGTGAAGATCGGGGATTACGTCGCCGCCGAGTCGCACCTGACCTGCGGGCGTTGCTTTCAATGCCGCACTGGGCAGGCGCACGTCTGCAGATCGTACAAAATCCTCGGAATCGACCGAGACGGATCCTATGCCGAATATGTGGCGCTTCCCGAAGAGGTGCTGTGGCAGACCCCTGATGACATTGCCCCCGAGTTCGCCTGCCTGCAGGAACCGCTCGGCAATGCGGTGGACGCGGCGCTCGCCGAGGATCTCACCGGGCAGACTGTGCTGATTACGGGCTGCGGCCCTACCGGTCTTTTTGCCGCGGCGGTGGCCCGTGTGGCGGGGGCCGCCTTAATCATTGCGTCCGACCTGAGCGACTATCGGCTGGCACTCGCCAAACAACTCGGTGTCGATCATGCGCTCAATGTCCGTGCGGATGGAGAGGAGGCTGTGGCCGAGACCGTTCGTGACCTGACCGGCGGAGAAGGCGTAGATGCCGCGGTTGAGATGTCCGGCCACCCGTCCGCCTTGCATCAAGCGTTTCGCGCCGTCAAGAACGGCGGCCGGGTCACTCTCTTCGGCATTTCCACCGGACCTGTCTGCTTTGATTTGCCGAACGAAATCATCTTTAAAGGTATTCGTGTCTATGGCGTGACGGGACGGCGGTTGTTTCAAACGTGGTATCGTCTGGCGGGACTCTTCAAGGCAGGCCTCAATATACGACCTGTCGTGACCCACCGCTTTCCGATGCAGGAGTTTGCCCAGGGCTTTGATCTGATCCAGTCGGGCCAATGCGGAAAGGTGGTCCTGATCCCCTAACCTGGTACTGAAAACGGCCCCCAACTTCGTTCTCGTCGCGCACGAGATCCTCAACGTACCCAAAGGTACCTGTGGCTCGTGCATCGCCTGCGGTCTAGTTGGATGACCGTTCTGAAGACCTGCAGAAGACACAACATAACCTTCACTGATTCCGATGGCGTATACATCGCTCAAGAAGATTCTCGATCAGCAACTGGCCGACATTCGCTCGGCCGGGCTGTTTAAGCG
>JACVSD010000126.1 GCA_014534095.1 Nitrospiraceae bacterium | reverse complement strand
CCTCCTGTCAGGGCCTTGAACGTGCCCAGGTTCGCCTGGACGAATGCGACTTGCACGGGATCGACGTTCGGCTTTGAGAACATCACATTACGCCATTCAAGCCCGAATGGGACACCCACTGTCCATTCGCTGACCCGCACATCCATACCCGTCATGCGGGTGACTTCCGCCAGGACACGGGCGTGAAGGGCCTCGTACGGAAAGGTAGCGATCAACCAGAGCGCCATCACACCCACGCCTCCGAGGATCCACCAAAGCGACTCTTTCCATGCAGCCGGCCATTGCCGTGGCGACAGTGTCATGACGCTCCGATCGTCACCCATTCGCGAATAATCCACGGGTCCTCATCAGGGGGTTCGAAGGTCACCTCAAACAGGACGGCCTTGGGCATCTTAGTGATGACTGACCACTCATCGGTCCATATGCGTGATTGCGCGTCATAGTAGCGCACGTTAAAGGCTTTCACACGGTTGGCCAGTTCGATCTGGTCCACCGATTCGTCGGTGAGTCCGTAAATATTCCGCCGCGCAAATCGCATCAGCCGGTCACGCTCACGTGTGTACACCACCCGGATCGTCTCGCTTGATACGCCGGGCGATGCCGCAACATAATCGCCAATAGTCAGAAAGGCGAGCGTATCGGCGGCCTGCCCGTCCTGCGAGCCATTGACACCGAGCCAGGGGAAGGACTGCACATTTCGGCCAATCGAAACCTCATCCGCCATGACCCGCAGAACCCGACGGATCATCTGCTCTCTGGCGGCATGGGTTCGGCCAGCGTCCACCGCGTGGGTCGTGGTGACCAGCGAGCCAAAGACAATCGCTCCCACGGTGGCCAACAGTGCGATGGCCACCAACATTTCGACAAGCGTAAAGCCGCACTCCGCTCTAGAACGTAAGGCCGGCAAAGACATAGGTGCTCACTTCGACTGTTTCTTCCGTGGCCCCACGCGGCCAGGAAACCTGCACACGAACTTCCCGAATCAATTGCAGCGGCGTCGGCATGATGGAGCGTTTCCACCGATACCCCTTGGGCCGCTCGACTGGAATGGCGGTTGATGTCACACCCAACGGCTGACCCTGAAAATCTCCCCCGACTTCTCCAATCGGATAGGCCGTCAGCAGTTCCGCCTCGAGAAGTTTTTCCTGAGCCAGCAACGTCGCCGCCGTCAACTCTTCCGCTCTGGCGTGAAGGTCAAGATCGAAATTCCGTAGTCCCAACAAGACAGGCAGGGCCATCGCCAAAAGGGCGATGGCCAAGAGGACTTCCAAGAGGGTGAAGCCCGCTTCCTTGCCTGGTTGTCTCAGGACGTCGCGCCGCATACCTTGGCTCCAAGCTCTCTACAAGCGAATACCCAGCGACGCCGGTGTCGGCCCCTGCGGAGTCTGAAGCAACGGCTTAATGCGCTCCGGAATCGGCTGATTACGAACTGGTTCGATGCGCTCGTCGCTCGTACGGATGGCGCCGGTCAAGGACTCCACGACGATCCCCAACACCTGAGTTCCGGTATCGCCAAGGTGAACGGTCAGCGGATCGATACGCCCGTTCGGAGAGAACGACAGATCGATCCGGCCTGACATTCGCTTCGTTTGTCCGACCGAGATGTCCGCAAATTTGATTGTTTCAGGCAACGAACGGGGAAAGCGCCACAGGGCGTCCAGCGGAATCTTTTCCTCCTTGCCTTCCACGATCATTACCCAATATGTTCCCTGGTCAATGTCCAGATACAGCTTCACCGGCTTTTGGCCGACTACCGCCATGCTTTGCAAGCTGCGGAGCACGCCGATGAACTTCCGGCCGGTCGAAGTCAGATCTTCACCCACCGTAATCCGCGGAACAATCAGTACCAACACCCCTCCAAGCAGAAACATGACCATGATCATTTCGAGCAACGTAAAACCCGCGGAGCCGCTGTCATCCGATGCGGAGTGGACGAGCAGCGCACGGTGGTTTTCGCGACACGGTTCCATCATTCAGTCCCGTTCGAGGTTCCAATTCGTGATGTCCGCGTTCACGCCTTCGCCCCCGACTTCTCCGTCGGTCCCCATTGACATGATTTCATAGTCGCCTCGCTGGGCGGGAGCTGGACTGAGATATTTGTATGGATTCCCCCAAGGGTCTTCGGGGAGCTTTTGCAAATAGCCGCCCAGTTTCCATTTCTTGGGGACCACGCCGACGGACGGTTTTTCAATGAGCGCCTTTAGCCCTTGCTCCGTAGACGGATAGACGCCGTTATCCAATTTGTAGAGCTGCAAGGCTCCTTCGATATTGCGGATCTGGACCTTAGCCGCCGTGCGTTTGGCGTCATCCGTGCGCCCCATGATGCGGGGGACGACCAGGGCCGCCAAAATCGCCAAAATAGCGACCACCACCATGATTTCAATAAACGTGAAGCCGCGGTCGAAAGCATGACGTGATGGGTGACGGGTGATGGGTGATGGGTAAAGACGCTTCCACGCCTGACTCCATCTTGTGCGTGCCTGCTCAATCGACTCTCTTGCACTCATGCATACCTCCCGTTTCCTCGTGCTCATCACGCATCTCCATCCCTGGCCTACCGTACCATCTGGCCCATCTCGAAGATGGGCAACAGGATCGCCACTACGATAAAAAATACGACGACGCCCATAAGCAAAATCATGATCGGCTCCAGCAGGGACGTAAGCCGCGTAATGACTCGTTCGACCTCGCCGTCATAAATCTGACTGACGCGGCGCAGCATTTCCTCCATTTCGCCACTGCGTTCGCCCACGGCGATCATGTGGGTGACCAGCGCCGGGAATTCACCGCTGCGCTTCAACGGATCGGCAATCGTTTCACCTTCCCGAATGTTCTGCCGCGCGCCTTCGACCGTGGCTTCCAACACGCGGTTGTTCATGACACGCTTGGAGACGTCCAGTGCGTCCAGCAGCTGCACGCCGCTCGACAACATCGTGGCGAGCGTGCTAGTCAACCGTGAAATCGAGACCATCCTAGCCACATCCCCGATCAGCGGCAGACGGAGAATCAACCGATCGGCGAGGATCCGGCCGGTCTCCGTCCGCACGAAGCGCCGCATCAGAAAGCCGCCACCGATCACCAGCGCAACTACGACCATCCAATAGTCGGCAAAAAACCCACTGACGGACATCAAGGCAACGGTAGGCCAGGGCAGGGCCTGCTTCATGCTGACAAAGACGGCCGTAATTTTGGGCACCACAAAGGTCATGAGAAAAAACAGCACCGAGACGCCGACGATGAGCATCAGCGCCGGATACAGAATGGCATTGGTGACTTTATTCTTGAGCGCCAGCTGTTTTTCCAGGAATTCGGCCAACCGAAAGAGAATCTGATCCAACGCGCCGCTGGCCTCGCCGGCCCGTACCATGTGGACATAGATGGGAGAGAAATCCTTCTCATGCATCTCCAGCACGGCACTGAGCGACTTTCCCCCTCGAATCTGCTCCCGAATATCTGCAAACAGACCTTTGACCGGTTTTTTCTCCGCCTGGTCCACCAGCACGCTCAGCGCCTCCACAAGAGGCAACCCGGCAACCAGCAGCGTGGCGAACTGTCTCGTCATGAGCGCC
Organism: Nitrospiraceae bacterium; assembly: GCA_014534095.1. The sequence continues at coordinate 743 of JACVSD010000126.1, read as the reverse complement.
AGATCGTTGGCGGACAGCGCCGTCGAACGTCCGATGGTATGGCTGGGCGTGGTCCGGCCCTCCGGCCGTTGCGCGGAGATATGTCCTTGTTCGACCACATCGGTTGGAAACACGCCTTCCTTCCGAAGCTTCAGGCGTGCCACCTTGGGGTTTTCGGCGTCAACGATGCCCGTTGCGGCCCCGCCGTCGTTCCGATAGCCTCGATACTGATAGACGGGCATCGCTAGATCTCGATCTCCTGCTGGGTAATTCGCATGACTTCTTCCAAGGTGGTCTGACCGAGGAGTACTTTTTCGGCGCCTTCCTGTTTGAGTGTCACCATGCCCTTGGCAATGGCAGCTTGCTTGATCAGCGAGGAATCGGCCTTCGTTCCGATCAAGCGCCGGACTTCGTCATCCAAAATGAGCAATTCAAAAATTCCCGTCCTGCCGCGATACCCGGTTTGGGAACAGGCCGCACAGCCGGCGCCGCGATACAAGGTCACCGGTGACGTCGTCGTGAGCTCTAAGCGGCTCAATTCGTCGGGGCCGGCTTCGTATGGTGTTTTGCAGTCCGGGCAAATTTTTCGGAGCAGGCGCTGGGCCAGGACCGCGACCACGGAAGACGCGACCAGGAAGGGCTCGATCCCCATGTCGATCAACCGCGTCGCGGCGCTAGCCGCATCGTTGGTGTGCAGGGTGGAAAACACGAGATGGCCGGTGAGTGACGCATGAATGGCAATTTCCGCCGTTTCACGATCGCGG
>JACVSD010000181.1 GCA_014534095.1 Nitrospiraceae bacterium | reverse complement strand
ACTCAGTACTATGCGGCTCTCGGGTTGCCGCTCGAACCGGACGTATACGTCGCACAACTCAATGAAGCTCTTCACCGCATCACGGCAGAAGTCGACGAGCGCGTTCCGCGAAATCACGCCTTGCGAATTGATGCAGCCAAAGGCGCCTTCCATCTGTCCGCGCTTAAGAAGAAGGATCAGCCAGAGGTTGTCAGGACGGCAAAGGACCTGATCCAGCCGCGGCTGAGGACGGTCGAACTGGCCGATGTTCTGATCGACATCGACAATCAAACGAACTTCCTCCGGCACTTTCTCCATGCCGGAGGCGACACGCGGCTGTCGCCGTCAGTCCGGAGACGAAATGCGCTGGCGGCACTCGTCGCCATCGGCTGCAATATCGGTCCGCAGCGTATGGCGGTCGCTTCGGGTCTGAACGCTCACGAGATCAGTTTTATGGCCGACTGGCACCTGACGGAGGATGCGCTTAAGTCAGCCACCATCGACATCATCAATTTCGCCTCACGGCTTCCGATGAGCCGCATTTTTGGGCGGGGCGACACGTGTTCAGCCGACGGCATGCGGTTCTATGTGCCGGTGAACATTCTTGCGGCCGATTACAGCCACGTGCTCGCGGGCCGCGGCGTCACCCTGTACGCCCACACGGCCGACAATTTCTTGCGCATGCACCAGCAGCCGATTCCGTGTCGGCTGCGGGAAGCGGCTTTCAGCCTCGATGGCCTGCTGGAGCACGACACGGAACTCGACCCGAAGATTTGCTTCACCGACACACACGGATATACGGAGGTGGTGATGGCGACAGCGGCGTTGCTGGGTTTTGAGCTGGCGCCGAGGATCCGCGACATCAAGGACCAGACCTTGTATAAAATCGACCGCCAGCAGAAATATCCGAATTTGGACCCGATCCTCGCCGGAACGGTAAAGACGCATCTCATCCGGCAGGCGTGGGACGAAACCATACGCGTGATTGCTTCCATTCATGAACGCATCGTCTCGGCCTCTCTGATCCTGCAACGGCTTGGTTCGTATGCCCGGCAGAACAGTATCCACCGGGCACTCGCTGAGATTGGCCGCGTTTGTAAAACGATTCACATCCTGAAAACGCTCGATGACGAGGAGTACCGCAGGCGGATGGGCCGGGAGTTGAACAAGGGCGAGGCGTCACACGATCTGTCCCGGTTTCTGTGTTTCGGCAAGGAAGGGATGTTACGCGGCCGGGAGTTTGGCGATCAGCTCCACACGTTCAGCTGCTTGTCTGTGCTGCACAATGCCGTCGTCGCATGGAACATCCTCGAGATCGGGACCATCGTCGATCAACTGCGGGCCGAGGGCCACACTATTGACGAGGAGACACTGAGTCAAACGGCACCGCTGTACCGGAAGCACATCAATCCATTCGGCAGGTACCACTTCGACGTGAGCCGCATGCGTAATGTCGAGAACACGGCCGATGCTGCTTCCGCCTAACGGAGGTTTTCGGTTGGATGCGGTTACTACCCGGAATCCGTGACCTCGGGGACCAGCGCATACGATGACCGTTGAGATCCTGCCGATTGTCCCGGGCGGGAAGGGAAAACAAAGGCTGGTCTTTCAACGGGACCATGCCTCCGAAACGCGACGATGAACCACGT
>JACVSD010000128.1 GCA_014534095.1 Nitrospiraceae bacterium | reverse complement strand
CCAAAGGGTTTCTCATGACCAAGTTGGTGGGTGTGACGGTCATGGCGGCTCATTTTGCACTCCGCGGTCAGACGCCTGCCGAACATGATATCCGGCAGATGCTTGATGATCAGGTCTTGCTGGTCAGCGTGACGATTTTTGGAGATCGCCCCGATTTTGCCGTCGACAGCTATATGCTGCTGTTCCAATCCGGGCGGATGATCAAGCCGATTAAGGTCCGATTTGACGGTCGGGCTTCGCGCACGTCGGTCTGGCCGGCGTCCCCGGCGTACCGAGCAAAAGTCGTCGCCTCCTTTTCCTATACCGATCTTGATCCCGATGCCAACACGCGCTTATCGGTTTTTCCGGCAGCCGGAGGAGAAGTCTCGTTTGAGTTGGATTTCTCTACTATCGAATGAACGCTTGTCGTCTCGCTCTATCTGCAGGGAATCATGCAGCGCGCAGAAATTATCGCCATCGGGTCTGAGTTATTGCTGGGAGGCCGGCTCGATACCAACTCGCTCTTTCTCGTTGAGCGGCTTACTGCACTGGGTATCGAAGTTCGGTTCAAATCCGTGGTCGGGGATGAAAAACAGGATATTGCCTCAGCGCTCCGTATCGCCTCACGGCGGGCCGATGTGGTGCTGCTGACCGGTGGATTGGGACCAACGGTGGATGATTGCACACGGCAAGCTGTGGCTCAGGTAACGGGTCGCTCTTTGCGGCAGAGAAAAGATGCGCTGGAAAGTATGCGACAACGTCTGGCGGCGTGGGGTCGTATCCCGTCGCAATCACAACTTCGCCAAGCGCTCATCCCCGTGGGGGCGGACGTGCTTTTCAACCCAGTGGGCTCGGCACCGGGATTTGCTCTGACATGGAATGGCTGCCTCGTCGCCGCTTTGCCGGGAGTGCCGAGGGAAGCCGAAGAAATGTTCGATGTCTCGCTGGCACCTCGTCTCGCGACCGAAAAAGTTATGAGCAAGCCGCGGGCTTGGATCGAACGACGAGTACTTCAGACCTTCGGCCTGATCGAATCCGAAGTGGATCAACGACTGGAAGGCTTGGTACAGGCGGGGAGCGATGTCCGACTGGGGCTTCTGGCCTCTCCGATGGGCGTATCCGTCTCACTGACTGCATGCGTGGCCCGTTCCTCACAAGCCGCCACGAAGCTTCTGGATGATTTGGTACAGGAGGTACGGAGGCGTCTGGGCTCGCATGTCTATGCGGAGGGCGCTGAGAGCATGGAGATGGTGGTCGGCCGGCTTCTGACCCAGCATCATTTCACATTATCGCTTGCCGAGTCCTGCACCGGTGGTCTGATCGGTCATCGACTCACGCAGGTGCCGGGCAGCTCATCTTATTTTGATCGGGGCATTATTTGCTACAGCAACGAGGCCAAGCACGAGTTGTTGGATGTCCCGTTGACGTTGCTCCGGCGGTACGGAGCGGTCAGCGCGGAAGTCGCTGCGTCAATGGCAAAAGGCGCGCGACGGCAGAGTCGTGCGGATATCGGGCTGAGCGTCACCGGCATTGCCGGTCCGGGTGGCGCCACCGATCACAAGCCGGTGGGCCTGGTCTATATCGGGCTCGATGCGGCGGGCCGGGGGCTTTCGCGGCGCTTCAGGACGGCACGTATCACGCAGATGTTTCGTTTCCATGGGGACCGGCAGACCGTTAAATTGCGTGCATCACAAGCGGCGCTGGACATGCTTCGTCGCTGGTTGCTCTCGGCGAGACAGCCGTGATCAGAACCTTTGTCGCGGTTGAACTCCAACACGATCTCCGTCACGCGATCGCACGCCGGCAAGATCAACTCAAAGAAGGCATACAAGCTGAGTTGAGAAAAGGAGGCTCCGAGGCCCGACTGCAATGGGTCCGGCCGGAATCGATTCACCTGACCCTGAAGTTCTTGGGCGATGTGGATGAGCGCCGCATTGATCCGCTCTGCCGAGCGCTGACCGAAGCGGTCAGCGGATTGGAGCCGTTCTCTGTGCGGGCGCAAGGGGTGGGCGTCTTTCCCGATCTTCGTATGCCGCGGGTTCTATGGGTCGGCTTATCGGATTCCGATCATCAAAGCAGCCGACAATCACTCACACATCTCGCCCAAGAAGTCGATCGAGCCTTTCACGGCCTCGGCTTTCCTTCAGAGAGCAGGCCGTTCAGTCCGCACCTCACACTGGCCAGGATTAAAGAACGACCGCGCGAGATCGGGCGTGTGCTTCGAGAGAGTGGGCTGCTTCTGTCCTCTGCTCCACTTGGTACCATCGATGTATCCGCCGTCGCCCTCATGAAAAGTGTCCTGCAACCGTCCGGCGCTCTCTACACCCCGCTGTGCCGCGCTATGTTTACCGCAGTCAATTGAGTATAATTGGCGAACTTTACTCAAGGAGGATCCATGGCTGAGCGAACGGCGGAACAAAACGAAAAAAAACGGGCGTTGGACCTGGCGCTCTCCCAGATCGAAAAGCAGTACGGGAAGGGGGCCATCATGAAGCTGGGGACGGCCGAAGCGACGGCGGACGTGCCGGCGATCTCCACGGGTTCTCTCGGTTTGGACCTCGCGTTGGGAGTGGGGGGTCTTCCACGAGGACGTGTGATTGAGATCTTTGGACCGGAAGCATCCGGCAAGACCACGCTGACGCTCCATACGATTGCAGAGGCGCAGAAGGTCGGCGGGATTGCGGCCTTTATCGATGCCGAGCATGCGCTGGACCTCGGCTATGCCAGGAAATTGGGAGTTCAGACGGACGACCTGTTGGTCTCGCAGCCCGATACGGGAGAGCAAGCCTTGGAGATTGCCGAAACCTTGGTTCGGAGCGGAGCGGTCGATTTAATCGTGGTCGATTCGGTTGCGGCATTGGTTCCGAGAGCCGAGATCGAAGGCGAAATGGGTGATGCTCACATGGGACTTCAAGCGAGACTCATGTCGCAGGCGCTCCGGAAGTTGACGGCGGCGATTTCCAAGTCGCAAACCACCGTGATCTTTATCAATCAGATTCGAATGAAGCTCGGGGTGATGTTCGGAAATCCGGAAACGACGACCGGCGGGAACGCGCTGAAATTCTACTCGTCGGTTCGATTGGACATTCGGCGCATCGAATCGATCAAGGAAGGCCAGGACGTGACGGGTAGCCGCGTGCGGGTTAAGGTCGTCAAGAACAAAATGGCCCCTCCTTTTAAACAGGCCGAATTCGACATTATGTTCGCCGAAGGAATTTCCAAAAACGGGGAGCTCGTGGATCTCGGCGTCGAGAAGCGCGTGCTTGAGAAATCCGGCGCGTGGTACTCCTATCAAGGCGAACGGCTCGGCCAAGGACGGGACGCGGTCAGAGACTTTCTCAAAATACACGAAACCGTCGCCAAAGAAATCGAGGCACGATTGCGGGAGATTGCCGGGGGAGCCGGGCGGCCTGTCGAAAAGAAAGTCGATGGAAAGGACCTTCGACCCGAGGAGAAGCGGGCGGAGTTTCGGCCGGAAGAGAAGCGACCTGTGGCTGATGGAGGACCACGTCGCGATGCAGGGCGCCGTGTGTGAGTCGGTGCCTACTGAGATGCGCATGGCTCACCGGAAACTTTCACACAGCAATAAGCTCTATCCCGCCGCCGATCCCCTTGAACAGGCGGCCATTCGATTTCTCGCGCGACGCGATCGAACGGAAGCACACATGAGAGCGTACTTAGCGAAAGCAGGCGCCACACCGGCGCATGCGCAGGCCATCATTTCATCTTTGCGTACACGCCGCTATCTCAATGATACGGCCTACGCGCTCAAATGGGCCCGTGCACGGCTGGTACGCCGGCCGATGGGGCGGGACAGGCTTGAGGCTGAGCTGCATGGGCAGGGAATGGATGCCGCAACGGTCACTCGCACGTTGGATGTGGTGTATGATGAAACCAGTGAACGGGAGCTTGCGCACAGACTGATGGCGCGGACCCTCCCCAGCCCTGCGCTCTTGCGGCGGCATGGATTCAGCGAGGAGATTATCGAAACGTTTTTTGGTGAGGCTCAGCTGGCCGAGCGGTCGTGTTTTTCAGGAGTATAATGAAGCAAAGTTCCCAGGACCTCCGTCAAGGATTTATCCGCTACTTCCAACGCCACGGTCACACGGCCGTCCCGAGTTCACCGTTGATCCCACAAGCAGACCCCACCTTG
>JACVSD010000159.1 GCA_014534095.1 Nitrospiraceae bacterium | reverse complement strand
CTCCAGAAGGGCAGCAGGTGATCTGCGAAACAGGTGGCGAGAACGGCCAATCTGGCAGCAGCGGGTCCGTGACGATGGTCTTGCCCATCCGTGACGGCGACAATTCCGTGTACAGGACCAGCGCGCTGATTGACTACTCACGTTCAAGGGCAGGTCGCGAAAGGCGGCTTTGGCTTGGTCATGCGTGAGCGGCGATCGGGTCATCGAACTCCGTTGCTTCCAGATCACTCTGCATTCGACCGTGTAAGAGCCACAGGGAAGAACAAGGATTCGCGGCGGAAAATTCGGCCTATCGGATCGTCATGTCTCTAGTGGGCTCCCGCTGCTTGTTCGCCCTTGGACGCCGAATGGACGGCTACGGCTTCTTCGGTCGGCCGCACCAGCGATCCATATCGAGTGGCGTAAACGGCGATAAAGGCGGCGCCGAAGAGAAAGATCTGGGAGGCATAATAGGCCCACAAAAGCACCAAGACCAACGCTCCGGCGCCTCCATAAAAGGTCACCAAGGGGCTATGGCCGAGCTTGACCACGATCAACAAGCTGCCGACCGTATAGAGGACCCCCGTCACGCCGGCCCCGATCCACACGTCATTCCACGCCACTTTGGCCTGGGGCACCCATTTATAGATCACGGCGAAGAGCGCGGCCACAATGATGAACGTGAGCGTCATGCCCAAGGCTTTCCGCATCCATGGCGGGCCGGTCATCGTCTCGACGGTGGCATGAATCGCGATGCTGAGCCAGGCGCTGACGGTCAACGAGGCCAGGACGATAAAGGCGATGCCCAAGAGTGCCGACATGGAGGCGAAGCGCTGGCGCAGGCGCCCCATGAGGCCCGTCGGGCGTTTCGGCTGCAGGCCCCAAATACAGTCCAGCGCGTCCTGCAGTTGGCCCATTACATGGACGATGCCGACGAGGAACACGCCAAACGCCACCAGTTCCTTCATCAACGGCGACCCGGCGGATTTCCATTGATCGATCAGGTGAAACAAGCCGTTGGCGGACGGCTCGCCGATGAGATCACCGATGTGCTGCTGCAGGTCTCCTTCAATGGCGTCCTCTCCCATCATCGTCGAGGAGGCCATGACGACCAGGACGACGAATGGCACGATGGTGAAGGCGGTGTAAAAGGCGAGCGCAGCCGCGAAGCGCGGTCCCGGATCATCGTTCCATTTGCGAATCGTCTGGCCCACCAGCGATTTGACCATCTGCCAGGGGCCCTCACTGCGATGCGTGTCTCGGTGAGCGTTCGCTGGATGGCCCCTGCGTGCGTCCATGGTGGCTCCGATCGTTAGGTCAGTGACTCGGCCCAGGACCCGACGGCGCGCGCGAGTTCCCGGAGCACCTCGGCGTCGGTCGTCCCCGAGCGTTTCAGCACGTGGAAGGAGTGGTCAGCGGTCTCGACTGTCTGTAAGGTGGTTCGCGGAGCGAGCTTTGTGCAAAGTGGACGCAGCAGCGCGAGGTCGGCGAATGTGTCGCGCGTGCCCTGGAGGAAGAGCATCGGCACCCTGACGCGCTCCAAATGGCCGGCGCGATCGACGCTCGGGCGGCCCGGCGGGTGCAGTGGAAAGCCAAAGAAGACCAGTCCCCGCACTCGCTGCACGGCGTTCGCCTCCTCAGGAGATGATTCGCCGGAGAGGGCGAGCGATGTCATCCTTCCGCCGAGCGATTTTCCTCCTGCCAACAAGGGCAGATCGGGGGCCGCTTCTGTCGCCGTGGCGAGGGCGGCCCGGACGGTGGCCGTGAGTAGGGTCGGGGAGTCGGGTGTTTTCCGTCGCTTGTGCATGTAGGGAAACTGGTAACGGAACGTCGCAACGCGATAGGCCCCCAATTCCCGCGCGAGTGTGTCCATGAAAGGATGATGCATTCCGGCTCCTGCGCCGTGCGCGAGCGCCAGGAGCCACCGCGCGTCCGGCGGACGCAGGAACAGCGCCTCGACATCACCGCTTGCGGGCAGGCGGACGATCCATTCATAGGACTCGATGGGCATCGGCGTCTTCAGGCTTACCCGCCTCTTTGGTCAGTCAAGTGCGCGCTGGAACATACCCAACGTAGCGCAGTCGGGTAGGGTCGCACAATGCATCCCGCAACCGGAAATCAGAGGGTGCACGAAAACCAGGTAGTACGGGGAACCTAGGAAAATGTGCAGGGTCACCGGGAGGAGTCACAGGGCAGTCTAGCGCACTAGGGTTATTCCTAGCACAAAACTCCCCGGTCAACGCTAAGATGACGGAAACTTTTTTATAATTCGGTTGGAAGGCCTGGTTCAGGCACCACTTATGACGAGCCGAAAGGGTGAGGCATGGGCGAGACAAAAGATGGCGCCGTGATCGCCGATGGGCGTAGCCCCACCGGCGTCAGCGGCCTTGATGAGGTTCTGGTGGAGGGGTTGCCATCCAATTGCTTTTATTTGATTCAAGGCGATCCCGGTTCTGGCAAGACGACGCTGGCCTTACAGTTCCTGCTGGAAGGTGTGCGGCGCGGTGAAAAGACTTTGTACATCACGCTCTCCGAGACGAAAGAAGAGCTGCTCAAAGTGGCCCGCTCGCATGGATGGTCGCTGGACGCTATTCCTCTCTTTGAGCTGTCGGCCATCGAATCGGTCGTGCGTCCTGATGCGCAGACGACGGTGTTTCACCCGTCCGAACTCGAGTTGACCAAGGTGACCAGCATGCTGCTGGAAATAACGCGTAAAACACAACCGGCCCGGATTGTGTTCGATTCACTCTCGGAATTCCGACTGATGGCGGAAACGGCGCTACGGTAT
>JACVSD010000109.1 GCA_014534095.1 Nitrospiraceae bacterium | reverse complement strand
TCGCCACCTGCATCCAGTCATCTGGCGAAGCCGGGACGATCCGTCGGCGGGCGCTCAAAACACCTCGGCCCTATCGGTGAGCCCGCTCGGCTTTCCCGACCGGCTTTTCTTCTTTCAGTTCGGGTTTTTTGTCGCCCCGTGCCGGCACCCCGGCCAACTCACGGAGCTTGGCTTCCACATCCAGCGCCGCACTGGAATTACTCTTTAAGAAGTCGCGTGCCGCCTCGCGGCCCTGTCCGATGCGCTCACCCTTATAGGAGTACCAGGCCCCGGATTTATCGATCACCTTTCTGTCCACCCCGAGATCCACCAACTCGCCGGTCTTCGAAATGCCTTCGGCAAACATGATGTCGAATTCGGCTTGTTTGAACGGCGGCGCCATCTTGTTCTTGACGACCTTCACGCGAACGCGGCTGCCCATGACATCCTGGCCTTCTTTGATGGACTCAATGCGGCGGATGTCGAGGCGGACGGATGAGTAGAACTTCAGTGCGTTGCCGCCCGTAGTGGTTTCCGGGTTTCCGAACATCACGCCGAGCTTCATGCGGATCTGATTGATAAAAATCACGGTCGTCAGCGACTTCGAGATGGCGCCGGTCAGCTTCCGCAAGGCTTGCGACATCAGCCGAGCCTGTAATCCCATGTGGGCATCGCCCATTTCACCTTCGATCTCGGCCCGTGGCGTCAGTGCGGCGACGGAATCGACCACGATCAAGTCAATGGCGCCGCTGCGCACCAGCGTTTCGGCGATCTCAAGGGCCTGCTCGCCGGTATCCGGCTGGGACACCAGCAGGTCATCCGCCTGCACACCCAGCTTCCTCGCGTAGGTCAGATCCAATGCATGCTCCGCATCGATGAAGGCCGCCACCCCTCCGGTCTTCTGCACCTCGGCGATACAGTGGAGGGTCAACGTCGTCTTTCCAGAAGCCTCTGGCCCGAAGATTTCAATGACCCGGCCGCGCGGAAGTCCGCCGACGCCAAGCGCGATATCCAAGCCCAAGGAACCCGTCGAGATCGCCGGCACATCAGCCGGTCTTTCCTCAGACCCCAGTTTCATAATGGCCCCTTTCCCATATTGCTTCTCGATCTGGGACAGGGCCAAATCCAAGGCGCGCTTCTTGTCGTCTTTTTCGGCCATGCAGGTCTCCTACATCAATTAGAGGGGGGTAAGGACGGGGGATTATACCGAAGCGAAATGGGGAAACCTAGCTTTTTGACAGCGCCAGGCCCGTCGCCTACAGCACATCATCGGCGCGTGCAGACGCGCCACCCGAGTGCTTCGGACGTTCGAGGCGGAGGTGAAAATCCTGCCGTCCCAGATCGGGCGAGAGGCGGAACGAACCTTCGGCGGCGAGATGCTCGTCAGACTGCGACTTACCCTGCGGGTACACTTTGATACTGAACTGTCCTTGCCGCTCTCCGGCGGCATCCTCTTGGCCCAGGTCGCCGGCTATCTCAAGATGATTTTCGATAAGGTCCAACGTCTTATTGAGCATGGCGCGCAACAGGTTTGACGTGAACGCTTGCCTGAACGGTTGATCCGGATCGAACGAAGGCGTTTCAGCGACAGCCGTACGCGGCAGGCTCATCACCAGAAGAAGAATGACTCCGTAGATGGCTCCGTATAATCGCCGCATCCCCCGGCCTCCTTCCTTGCTCTGCTTTTTGAGACAGCGTATCATGCGACTATTCTATGCTGCGTGGCATGAAAAATAAACCCGCCGGCTCCGCGATGGCGGTCGTCCTCTGCCTCTGCGTCATCCTGCAAATGTTTGGAGTTCCGGCCACCCTCCTGAACGCTCCAGGAGAATCGGATAGAGAACGATCAATCCTGGAAGAGTTTACGCTTCTGCCTGGCCCGGTCCACCTTCAAATGTGGCAGCAACCGTCTTCCCGTACCGAGCCATTCGAACCCTCCTTGCATGACACGGTACTCAGCGCCGTTCCGTTTCATCCCCCAGGTATAGGCCGGTGAGACAGCGTCGAGTCTGGCACGGGCGCCATGCTCCAACACCGTAGTTTGCTCTCCGGCGTCTGAGTAGGCACAATGAGACAGAGGGATGAGACCCTTTCACGGCTCCCGGCATTGTTGACAAGGAGAACACATGCAGAAGCGGTTCGTCATGTGTGCGGCGATTCTTTTGACCGCTTCGGCCTGCGGGCACAGCCCCACGATCGAGCCTCCACGGACCGTGCGACAGGTCGAGATCGGCGACACTGTGCAGCCCCAGCTGCTCTATGCCAAGCCCGGCGAGGAAGTCAGGTGGCGGAATGTCCGATCCGCACCGGTCAATCTTGGCTTCCTCACGACGTCTCTCCTCAAGGATCTGAGTTGCCAGAACGGAGTGGTCACGATGTTCGGAGAGGTCAAAGACTTTATATCCATTCCTCCTCAAACCTCGGTGAGCGTCTGCTTTGTCCGCCCTGGCGAACTGAAATACAACGTCTGGCTCAACCCTGAGAATCCCCGCGGAGCCATCACCCCGACCGCAACGATCCGTGTTGAGGCAGAAGGATAGGTATGAGACCGATCTGGAACAGGTTCCACTTGGCTGTTCCATGCTTCCATGAGCCAAAGGAATCTCATCGAGTCGTCTTCCTGAGCGAGAGGTGAGGATATGCGTTTATCGCTTCGATTTGTGTTGCCCCTGGCCGTCGTGCTCGCAGGCCTCGCCTATGCCGTCATTCCGCTGGTCGATAGCCTGACACTCAAATGGTTTGTGCGCGATATGGAAATGCGGTCACACCTGATCGCCAATACCATTGAAGCTTCGCTCGTGGATCTCCTCCGCGAAGAATCCAAGACCAAAATTGCGAACTACTTCCACCGCCTGATTCAAGACGAGCGTCTGTACGCCATCGGCTTCTGCGATCACACGAACCGCCTGCTCTATAAGACGCAGACGTATCCCGACACAATTCCATGCGACGGGACGGCCACCCTCAAAGCGAATCAAACGACCGTGATGCCGTTGTTCAGAGGGGCCGTGCATGTCTCCGCGGTGGAAATCCAGAACAACGGCCATACCCTCGGCCGGCTCATGCTCGTCCACGACATGAGCTGGGTCCAGCGCCGCAGTTCCGATACGAAATGGTATCTCTTTTATCTCTTCGCCGTCATCGGTGCCGTCATCTCGCTGGTCACGGTCCTGGTGGCGCATTTGAGCTGGAAAGGATGGGTCAGCGGTGTCCGGTCCATGCTCCGCGGAGAAGGACTGCTGACGTTGCTCCGCAGCCAACCTCATGACCCCGAGTTGCAGCCGGTCGCCAAAGACCTTCGCACCCTCATCCAGCAATTGGAGGCCGACAAACGATTACGCGATGAAAGTCAAATGACCTGGACCCCCAAGACCTTGAAGACCATTCTCCATGATTATCTCGCCGGCGATGAAATCATGATTGTGTCGAACCGCCAGCCGTATATTCATAGCCGGACGGAACAGGGCATCGAGGTGGGAGTGCCGGCCAGCGGACTCGTCACCGCGCTGGAGCCGGTCATGCGGGCCTGCTCGGGGGTATGGATTGCCCATGGCAACGGGACAGGCGATCGAGAAACGGTGGATGCCCGCGGACATGTGCGGGTGCCGCCCAACCGCCCGACCTATGCTATCCGGCGCATCTGGATGACGGCCGAGGAAGAAACCGGCTACTACTATGGATTTGCCAATGAAGGGCTCTGGCCGCTGTGCCACTTGGCTCACGTACGGCCGGTGTTTCGATCGTCGGACTGGCAGCACTACAAAGAGATCAATGAGCGATTCGCCCTCGCCGTCATCGAAGAAGCCAAGACGGACAACCCCGTGGTGCTCGTGCAGGATTACCACCTCGCGCTGGTACCCAAGATCATTCGCGACCACCTGCCCAACGCCACGATCATTACGTTCTGGCATATCCCCTGGCCCAATCCCGAGCACTACGCCATCTGTCCCTGGCATCGCGAAATCCTCAAAGGATTGCTCGGCAGCAGCATTCTGGGCTTTCACACCAGATTTCATTGCAGCAACTTTTTCGACAGCGTCGACCGGTTGCTCGAAGCGAGAATCGACCGTGACAGTTCCACCATTTCACACGGAGGCAAACTGACCGCGGTGAACCACTACCCCATCTCGATCGAGTGGTCCGGGCCCGCGCTCCAGGACCAGCCATCCGTGCAGGACTGCCAGACGCAGGTTCGCACGATCCATCGGCTCAAACCCGAACACCGTATCGGGCTCGGGGTGGAGAGACTGGACTACACCAAAGGCATCCTAGAACGGTTTTTAGCCGTGGAACGGCTGCTCGAACTTCAGCCTGAATGGGTCGGCACGTTTTCGTTCATCCAAATCGCCGCCCCCAGCCGCTCGATCATCGAACAGTACCGACAGTTCTGCCGGGAAGTGCAGGCCCTTGCCGACCGGATCAATCAACGCTTCGGCCACACGGGATACCAGCCGATCATCCTGCTCATCCAGCACCACGATCCGGCGGACCTCCGGACGTATTACCGCGGAGCCGATCTCTGCCTCGTGAGCAGCCTGCACGATGGCATGAATCTCGTCGCCAAGGAATTCGTCGCGGCGCGGGATGACGATCAAGGGGTCCTCATTCTCAGCCAGTTTACCGGCGCGGCCTGTGAACTGCCGGAAGCCTTGATCATCAACCCCTACCATATCGACCAGTGCGCCGCCGCGCTGCATCTCGCGCTCAGCATGTCGCCGGTGGAACAACGGGCGAGGATGCGCAGCATGCGAGGGATCGTCCAGGAATTCAACGTCTATCGCTGGGCAGGGCGGATGCTGATGGATGCGGCTCGTATGCGGCAGCGCGCTCGACTCATGCGGGAAGTCGGAGAACCCGATATGCGCGTGATCACCGGTGGCCGGACATGACCAACACGTGCTTTCGGATGACAGCAAGCACTACGGGCCTTGGCTAGGCAGTTCAGCCCACTTGCAGATAGAAGGCAACCGGTTGAGATTGTCCATCCGGCTGAAACACCGATCCCTTCCTAGATACAATACGGCAGGCTAAGGTTGTCAAGGCCGTGCCAGACGTCGAGCACCGTGAGGCGAACTCCCTTCCAGTTCCCGAACAAGACACCTATCTCCGGATGCTGTTGCACACCATGCCGTGTCTTTGTCGACCCTCACATTCCTCTCGCCGTCACCAGAATCTCGCACAGCCGGTCTGAAGTTCTGCCAGGGTTGCCCAGGCGCTTATCTCAACACTCCCACACTCGGGTGTACAGGGCGCCTTCCGGACGCAATTCACTCTTCATCAGTGTAAGGGTCCTGACGGACACGGCATCCAGAACCAGGGGCCGATTCATCACGCCGGTCCGTCTCAACTCTTGCCCGACTCGGCGTTGGCCTTCTTTAATACGGGCCAATGTCAGGTGTGGACTGAGTGCTCTGCCTTCCGGCGGAAAGCCAAACGGCTGACAGGCTGCTTCCACGGCTTGATGAAGCGCCACGAGTCTCGAGGCATCGTCAGTGTGGCGCCACCGCTCGCCAGGTCCCACCCACAGTACCGTCGGTTGCTGAACGCGTGGAAAGACGCCTATCCGTTCAGACGGAATACGGATGGGCAGGTGCGGCTTGACGGATTGCTCGATGGCATCATGCATAGGAGCCAGCAGCGCCTCATCGGTGTCCCCTAAAAATTTGATGGTCAAAT
>JACVSD010000146.1 GCA_014534095.1 Nitrospiraceae bacterium | reverse complement strand
GTTGAAAACAAGGTAGATTACCCGAAGCACGGCATCCAGCCGATCAGGCAGATCGGTTTCCGACGGCACCACATACGGAATGCGCGCATCGCGGATCTTGGCCTTGGCGCGTACGATCCGCTGGGCGATTGTGGGCGGCTTAGTTAGGAAGGCACGGGCGATCTCATCGGTCGTCAGACCGCAGACTTCGCGCAAGGTCATGGCCACTTGGGCATCCGGTGCTAAGGCGGGATGGCAGCAGGTGAAGATCAGACGCAGCCGGTCGTCCTCCACGCTCTCGTCGTTCGGCTCGTGGGGGTCAGCGGTGCTGGATTCCAGTTGCTTGGCGAGCTCCATTAACGAAGAGTCGAACCGAGCGCGCCGGCGCATGCCGTCGATGGCTTTGAAGCGGCCGGTCGACACGAGCCACGCCCGGGGATTGGCCGGCACGCCATCGCGTGCCCATTGATCAACAGCTACGGCGAAGGCATCGTGCAGCGCCTCTTCCGCGGCATCAAAGTCGCCAAGCAGGCGGATCAAGGTGGCAAGCACTTGGCGCGATTCGGAGCGGTAGACTGAGTCCACCGTCTCGCGTACGCGTTCGGTCGCATCGGCACTCACCGCGACAAAGCCCTCCTGTTGAAACCGTCCAGAGAGATCAATGTGGCAAGCGCCTCCCCCGTGGACGCGGTGACCGTTCAGATTTGCAGTCGCTCATGTGACGGATCGAAACTTCAATCGCTCGAAGTCATTTCAGTGCGCCGATTCTCGGCACGCTGAAAGACATACCCTGACTGTGCCATACCGGATCTCGCCGCAAATATGAAATGCGTTCGCCTGAGACTCCAGAACCCTGAACCTCGAGTGGAGTATAAACAACTAGCGGATCGGGAGAAAAGCGATGGGAGTCTCCCCCTAGAAGCGGCCGGTCGACCCAAGCCACGTTCACGGATCGCGACACATCATCCCTCGCTCATACTCCAGAACTTCGTCTTAATCTCCGTCACGCGTCGCAAGTGCGATGGCGCACCGGCAGACCGCGGTTCCTACGCTTGCCCGTCCGATTTTCAGTCTTCTTTCAGGGCTTGACCCAACCCGGCTCCTCGTCGGATAGTCACAAGAGAAGCCAATGTTGCCAAACGCGAGGGAACGGTGAACGCGTCAGAACTTATTGTGCGTTGCTTAGAAAATGAAGGCGTGCACTGTCTTTTCGGCTTGCCGGGCGAAGAGACATTGGATCTGACCGATGCCTTACTGGATTCCTCCATCAAGGTCATGACGACCCGGCATGAACAGGGTGCCGCTTTCATGGCCGACGTGTACGGGCGATTGACCGGGCGGCCCGGCGTGTGCTTTTCGACCCTCGGGCCCGGCGCGACCAATTTGTTGACGGGTGTGGCCGACGCCAACATGGATCATGCGCCGCTTGTCGCGCTCACCGGTCAGGCCGGACTGGACCGCATGCACAAGGAGTCCCACCAATTTATCGATATCATGGCCATGTTCAAAACGGTGACGAAATGGCAAGCGCAAATCACCACGCCGTCCATCATTGCGGAGGCGATCCGTAAAGCTTTTAAAGTTTCCCAGACCGAGAAGCCCGGTGCGACCCACCTTGAACTACCGGAAAATGTCGTCGCGGCGCGCATCGGTGAGTCTGACCTCAATGCACCACTTCGCGTACAGCTTCCTCATGCTCCTGAACCGTTGAACGCGCAAGTCAAGCGGGCGATTGAAGTCATCGGCGAGGCACGGCGGCCCTTGATTCTCGTTGGTAATGGGATTGTCCGGCGCGGTGCACATGAGGCGGTGCGTCGCTTTGCCCGTTCGTTGAATATTCCGGGTGTCCATACGTTCATGGGGAAGGGCATCATCCCGGATCGAGACCCGCTGTCGTTGTATACGATCGGCTTCCGTTGGCGGGATTATTCCAATCTTGCGATGGAGCAGGCGGATGTCGTGATCGCGATCGGCTACGACTTCGTCGAGTACGCGCCCTGCTTTTGGAATCCGAATCGAGACAAACGAATTGTGCACATCGATGTCACTCCGGCGGAGGTCGATATGCATTACATTGCTGAAGTCGGAGTGCTGGGAGAGCCGGCCTTGTCGTTGGAGCGGATCGTGGATGGATTGGCTCCGTTCAACCATCGCTGGACCACACAACAACGTGAACGAGTTGTAGCCGGTCTGGAGGACGGACGCCATGAGCAGCAGTCTACAGGATTGCTGCGGCCACAGGCGATCATTCATCGTCTCCGGGCCGTCCTGGGCTCTCACGATTTAGTTATTTGCGATGTCGGCGCCCACAAATTGTGGATGGCGAGGATGTTCCCGTGCGACATGCCCAATACGTGTGTCATTTCCAATGGCTATGCATCGATGGGGATCGGCTTGCCGGGCGCGATCGCGGCTAAACTGGCTTTTCCGGAGAGACGAGTCATCACCGTGACCGGCGACGGCGGCTTTCTGATGAACATGCAAGAGCTGGAGACCGCCGTGCGAGACCGTGTGCCGGTAGTCGCCTTGGTGTGGCGGGACGATGGATACGGGGTCATTCGCTGGAATCAGATGCAGCGGTTCGGCCGGACGGCCGGCGTCGAGCTTGGTAATCCTGATCTGGTCAAATTGGCGGAAAGCTTCGGCGCGGTAGGGATGCGAGTGACGGAGCCATCGGAGCTTCAGGTCTGCCTGGCCGGCGCGTTCACATCGGATCGGCCCGTCGTGATCGACTGTCCGGTAGATTATTCGGAAAATCTCAAGCTGACCGAGCGGCTCAAGGCGCTTGGATAAAGGATACGGGGAAACGTACCTCCATTAGCTGATTCGACCTGAACGCCCATCGAAAAGTCGAAACGGTTCTGGTGCCACTTCTCTTTCCCGATTAGTACAAGACCGATGGCCGAAACGCCCCGGCGGCTTCTGATAGAGCCACGGCTCATGAGGGTCATCGGATGGACACGCGTAGACCTTGAGCCAGCACCAGCGGAACAAGTCCGCGTTCCACGTCGGCAGCAAGAACCCTGGGCCGGCAAACGATATCCTGGCAGTTCGAGCTTGAGCGCCGGCCCGTGCAGCACAGAAAGCGGTTCGCGCGCATCGAACCCGAGCTTGGTATACATGGAGAGCGAACGATTATGATAGGCCGCTTGGACTAATCGCACGCCGACAAATCGTTGCCCATGAGCCCATAACAAATCGTACCGCAGGCCTTCGCATCATCGACT
>JACVSD010000093.1 GCA_014534095.1 Nitrospiraceae bacterium | reverse complement strand
CGACCTGATCCTTGCCGCGCCGGCCGGCCCGACCAGCAATCTGTTGCACTTCGCCGCTCGTAAAGTCCATGAAGTCCCGTGATTTGCGGATGCTGGACTGGGTGATCACCACGGTTCTCGCCGGGAAATCCACGCCGGCCGCCAGGGTAGTGGTGGCAAACACGGCGTCCAGGCAGCCCTGGCGCATGAGTTCCTCGACAGCGATTTTCCAAGAAGGCAGGTGGCCCGCGTGGTGGGCGGCAACCCCGATGCGCTGCACCGTCGGAAGGAGCGGATGCTCCCCAATACTGGGATACTGGGCGATCACGCGTTCGAGTGCAGCGGCGATGGCGTCCTGCCGGGCAGGCGGCAGTACGATATCGGCATGGTCGAACGATTCCATGGCTTCATCGCAGGCGCGCCGGGAAGTGAGAAAAACAATGGCGGGAGTCAGGTGTTTCTGACGAAGCGCGGCGATGAGATCAACCGGATGAATCGACGGAGGCATGAAGCTTCATTCCCTTTGAGATGACGACGAGTCCTGAATCCGTAACGGTAAAGCGTTGTGCATCGGCGTTCCGGTCGTATCCGATTTCCGTGTGCGGCGGAATGACGACGTCCTTGTCGATGATGGCCTTGCGGATGCGCGCGTGCTCGCCGATGACTACGTTTTCCATGACGATGGATTCCCGGACGTCCGCATGGTCCAGGACACGGACATTGGGCGAGAGCACTGAGTTTTGCACGCGTCCGCCGGACACGATGCAGCCGCCGCACACGATCGAATCCAAGGCGACACCCATGCGCCCCCCCTGGTAATCCTGGGCGAAGACAAACTTGGCCGGCGGATACTGCCCTTGATACGTCCGGATGGGCCACGTCGGGTCATAGAGATTGAACTGCGGATCCACCGCCACCAGGTCCATATTCGCTTCCCAATAGGCGTCCAGGGTACCGATGTCGCGCCAGTACTGGACGTCCTTCTTATTGGCATCCTGAAATTTGAAGGCGTAGACCCGGCAGCTGTCGATCATGCGTGGAATGATGTTTCGGCCGAAATCGTGCGCCGTCTCCTCCTGCGCATCGGCCGCCAGCTGCTCCCGAAGGACTGATGTGCGGAACAGATAGATGCCCATGGAGACGAAAGCATGGCCGGGATCGCCGGGAATGGAGTCGGGGGCGGCGGGCTTTTCGGTGAATTTGGTGATCCGGAAATCTTCCTTCACGCTGATGATGCCAAACCGGCTGGCTTCCTGAATGGGAATGTCGATCGATCCCACCACGGCATCGGCATTCTTGGCGATGAGCCAGCTGTACATTTCGGCATAATCCATCTTATAGATGTGATCGCCCGCCAAAATCAGCACGAACTCCGGTTGCTCGCCGTCGATCAAGAACATGTTTTGAAACACGGCATCCGCCGTGCCACGGTACCAGTCTTCGCTGATGCGTTGCTGGGGGGGGACGGAAGCGATGAATTCGCCGAGTTCGACGTTAAAGATGTCCCATCCCACGCGGATATGGCGATCGAGCGAATGAGACTTGTATTGAATGAGGACGGCGACCTTGCGGAGGCCGGAGTTCAGACAGTTGCTCAACGTGAAATCGATGATGCGGTATTTGCCGCCAAAGGGCACCGCCGGTTTCGCGCGCTGATCGGTGAGGGGATAGAGGCGCTCCCCTTTGCCGCCAGCTAATACCATGGTAAAAATGCTCTTCACAGTGGGCGATTCTAACATTGCGCCGCAGCAAATAGAAAGGAAGCAACATTGACTTCCCTTCAGTCATGGATGAATACTACGCGCTGCGCAGTATGGGATCTGACAAAGGAGCCAGCATGAAGCGAGATGTCCTGGTAGCCGCCATTCCTCGTCGTGTCCGCAAGGCGGCCGCGAATAAGATGGGTCGTGAAAAAGTCTTGCCGAAGTCGTCCCCCAGTTCGTTGGGCGAGATGACCTGGCGCCTCGAGCGATTGGAAGGGCAGCTCCAAAAGCTGTCCGAATTGGTGCGAGAGCATGCCGAGGATGTGGACCGACTGGTGCGCATTGTCGCGGAGGACCGGGATGTGATCCGGCGGCAACTGCTGCGAAAGCATCACGAGAAAGTCCGCGTACGGAAGCACTTGCGCGATAGTGACTCCAAAGTAGGGCTCGACAGTTGATTCATGCCGTTTCGCCGTCACCCCCTCTCTCTACCTGCTCGTTAGCGAACCAATTCATGAAGGCACTCCCTCCCGATGCCTGCCGTTGCACCGCCTGAAAAAGCCAGTATAATGGGCGGCCGGCTTGGGCCGGCCGCTGCAGTCCACTCCGGAGTTCGTGAAGAAAACGGTGCACACGTTGCGAAGGGGCCGTTGGTCCGCCGGTGTCTTGATCTTGCTCCTGCTCCTCAGCGGGCAGCGGCTCTGGGCATCCTCCCAGCTTCTCTCGGCCGTTGGAGAGCCTCGCGGGAAACCCGAGTCTGCCCGATCCTCTCAGATCCTCCGGTTAAGTTTGGACGAGACGATTGGCGTATTCCTCCGACAGAACCTGGACCTTCTCATCACCAAATTTGGTATCGAGTTCGCGAAGGGCCAGCAGATCACCGCCGCTTTGTTTCCCAATCCAGTGAGCTCTATCGGCGCGATCAGTTCCTTCACGCAGGGCTACACGCCGTCCAATAGCGGTCAGGTCACGCTCCAAATTCAGCAATTATTCGAGTTGGCCGGCAAACGCGGGTATCGGATTGAAAGCGCCGGTTATGGCGCGCAATCGGCTGAGGCCGGATTTGAAGACGCCGTGCGGCAGCTCAGCTTTACCCTCAAGGACGCCTATTACCGGGTTCAGCTCGCCCAGCGGCGGTTGATGCTCGCGGAAGAGAACCGCGACCGGTTTTCCCGAATTCTTGAAATCAATACGATCCGCTTCAAGAAAGGGTATATTGCAGAGGTCGATCTGATCCGTATCCGCCTGCAGTTCATCGATTTCCATGCGCAGGTCATTCAGTCCCTGCAGGAAGCGGAAACGGCGAGAGCGGACCTTCGTCAGCTCCTGCGGCTGTCGCCGGCCGTGCAGCTGGAACTGACCACCGAGCTCGATTTCAAACGTGTGGATCCGGATATCGGCCGGCTGAGGACGGTCGCGATGGACGCAAGACCGGATGTTCGCTCCAAGCGAGCCGCGTTTTCTCAACGGGAAGCGGACCTCAAGCTGGCCCGCGCCTATCGGTACCCGGATATCACGCTTGGCGGCGGGTATGCGTTTCAAGGTCCGAGGGGACCTGATAATCCCAGGCAAGCGGGCCTCACTCTGGGGGTGCCCCTACCGCTATTCAATCGGAATCAAGGCGGCATCCTTCAGGCCGAGGTGGCCGTCCAAACCGCTGAAGCGGATCTCAACCGGACGCTGAACCAGGTGGAGAATCAGGTCGATGTCGCCTACCGGAACCTCATCCAAAGCCGGCGCCTGGTGGAAGCCTTTCTTGGTGGTGTGTTAGACGATGCGCGCTCCACGGTCACGATCGTCGAGCGGGCGTATGAACGCGGCGGCGCCACCATTTTGGACTTACTCGATGCGGCGCGCACCTCACGCACCATCCAGCAGAACTACATCGAAGCGCTGTTTAATTACCAACGGAATGTGATTCAATTAGAAAGCGCCGTCGGGCAGGACATCGCGTTGTAGGCGGGCCATGGCCAGGGGCTCAGGCATGAACGCATCCAGGAAATCAGTAGAAACCTCGCTGTCGAACGTCCCTCGGCTGGCGCTGGCCGCGGCGATCCTGACCCTGTCAGGCTGTGGGCGTGCGGAGCAGCCTCCACATTTGAACGCCGCGACGGCCGTTCCGGGAAAGCCGGCCGCGTCCACACTGGTGGAGTCGCACCCCCGCGTCGAGACGATGGTGGTCGATCTCAGCTCGTCCCATCAGGCGCTCAGCCTTTCCGGAAAAGTGGCGTACGGAGAAGATCGCTATTCACGCATTTCCTCGCCCGTACAGGGACGCGTCGTGGAAGTCCGCGTCCATCTTGGTGACCGGGTCAAAGCCGGCGACATTCTGCTCGTGGTGGACAGTCCGGATATTGCGCAGGCCTACTCCGAGTATGTGAAAGAGGACTCCGAGCTGCAGTACGCCACCCGGGCCCGCGATCTCGCCAAAGACCTGTATGAAAACAAGGCCATGCCGCTCAAGGATCTGAAACAGGCGGAGAACGAGTTGGTCAAAGCGCGGGCAGAATTCCGACGGGCAAAGGAGCGGTTATTATCCTTGAGGGTGCCTCCCGAAGAAGTGAACAAGCCGCTCGACCGGCAGAAAATTACGTCCCGCTTTGAGATGAAGAGTCCACTGACGGGTACTGTCGTGGAACGGGCGGTGACCCCCGGCCAGTCCGTCGGGGGCGATCCGTCCCAAGTGCTGTTTACGGTGGCCGATCTCGACATGCTGCAGGTGCTGGCGGATCTCTACGAGCGCGACCTGGCCTTGGTGAAGGAAGGGCAGTTTGCGATCGTGAATGTGGAGGCCTATCCGCGCATCGACTTTCCCGCCACGGTGGCCGCCATCGGGGACGTCGTAGATCCGGCCACGCGCACGATCAAAGTGCGCGCCTGGGTTAACAATGAGGCACACAAGCTCAAGCCGGAAATGTTCGCCCGCTTGCATCTCCAAATCGGAGATGCGGCGCGCTTTATTGCGGTACCGCGCGAGGCGGTCCTCGAAGTGGACGGCAAGCAGTTCGTCTATGTCGTGGAAGAGCCGGATCGATACGTGAAGCGGGAGGTGAAAGTCGTAAGCATTTCACCCGAGCAAGTCCGTGTGCTGGACGGATTGACCAGCGGGCAACGCATCGTCACGAAGGGCGCCGTCTTGATCAAAGGGCAAGAAGTGAAGGGCACGTAGGTGACCGGTCTCGCTGTGTCTTCGCATTGGTCGGACGTCCGTTCTCGATGATCGCCCGCATCGTCGAGTTGTCATTGGTTCAACGGTTTCTGGTCTGCGCCCTGGGCTTGGTCCTGCTGGTCGGCGGCCTGTACGCCTTCCATCTCCTCGATATCGTCGCCTATCCCGATCCCTCGCCGCCGATGGTTGAGTTGATCACCCAGTATCCGGGGTGGTCCGCCGAGGAAATCGAACGCCAGATCACCATACCGATCGAAGTGGCGCTCAATGGGATGCCGGGGCTCACGGACATCCGGTCTTTGTCGATTTTCGGCCTCAGCGATATCAAGGTGTATTTCGACTTTACGACGGATATTTTTCGAGACCGCCAGGAAGTCTTGAATCGCCTCACCACCGTTCAATTGCCTCAGGGAGCGGCCCCGACCCTCTCGCCGTGGTGGGCCATAGCGGAAATCTACCGCTACGAACTGACCGGGACACAGGACGAAAGCCTGACCGACCTTAAAACCGTCCAGGACTGGCAGGTGCGGCGCGAGTTCAAACGCGTGCCGGGGGTCATCGATGTCACGACGTTCGGCGGGACTACCAAGGAATATCACGTCGATATCGACCCGGGGAAACTGATCAGCTACGGGGTCAGCCTGTCACAGGTGATGTCGGCGCTGGCGAACAGCAATGCGAACGTCGGCGGCAGTTACTTGACCGTGGGCGCGCAGAGCTACAACATTCGCGGCTTGGGGCTTATCAACGATATTCAGGACATCGAGAGTGTCATGGTCGCGGAAAAGGAAGGCACGCCGATCTTCGTCAAGACGCTCGGGACCGTGTCCGTCGGCCATCGGGTGCGGCTCGGGAAGGTCGGTATCGACGACCGTGACGACGTGGTCGAAGGCGTGGTGCTGCTGCAGCGGGGCTATAAGGCGCTGCCGGTCCTGGATCGCGTGCGGAGCAAGGTCGAAGATTTGAACGACTGGAAGCTGCCGGCCGGCATGAAGATCAAGACCTTCTATGACCGCACCGCCTTAATCCACACGACCGTAGAAACCGTGACCGATATCCTTATCGGCGGCATGGTGCTGGTGTTTGTCATCCTCTTCGTGTTTTTAGGACATTTGCGGGCGGCCCTCATTGTGGCGTTGACGATCCCGCTGTCGCTCCTATTCACCTTTACGATGATGGTGCTCATCGGGCAGTCGGCCAATCTCATTTCGCTCGGAGCGATCGATTTCGGCATCATCGTGGATGCGACGCTGATCATGGTGGAGAGCATTTTTTTCCATCTGGCGCATGGCAAAGTGCACGGGCTGACGCCGCATCAGCACATCGTCCGCGCGGCGCGGCAAGTGGGCCGCCCGGTGTTCTACTCCACGGCCATCATCGTGGTCGCCTTCATTCCGCTGTTCACGATGACCGGCGTGCCGGGAAAAATCTTTGCGCCCATGTCGATTACCTATGGGTTCGCCTTGTTGGGCGCCTTACTCATGGCCGTCACGCTTGCGCCGGTGCTCTGCTCATTTTTGCTCAGAGGACCGATCAGCGAGGTCGATACGGCCTTCGTCCGCGTCGTCCGCCGGGTCTATCTGCGACTCGTGACCTGGGCGTTGGATCATCGAGCACTCGTGGTCGGTTTTGCGGCGGGCCTGCTCGTGCTGACCTTTCTGGTGCTGCAATTCGTCGGGGGGGAGTTCATGCCGGCGTTGGAAGAGGGCAACTTGTGGGTGCGGGCCACCATGCCGGTCGACATCGCGTTCGATCAGGCCGATCGCCTGACGAATGACATCCGGCGTATCTTCCGGGAGTCGCCCGAGGTTGACACCATTGTGTCGCAACTGGGCCGGCCCGACGACGGAACGGATCCCACGAGCTTTTTCAATGCGGAGTTTCT